>JBHJGU010000020.1:0-15745 GCA_050331475.1 Maricaulaceae bacterium
GCCCCCCACCCCCGCGGGGTGGCGCCCGGGGGCGTGGCCCGCCCACCCGCGGCACCCGCCGCCTAGAATCGTGTCCGGGGGCGGGGCGGGGTTCGCGGCGGGGGCGGGGGCGCTCATTGCTCTAGCTCCTTCTGACCCTGCGGGTCGGTCAGGTCGAGGTCGGGCGGCCGGTCGCCGTCCGAAATCAGCTCCGCAGCCTGAAGCGCGGCGTCACGAAAGGGCAAGAGCACCAAATCCGCGCCCAGCTCGGTCAACCCGTGGATCGCATGTTCGCCATGGGCGGCCACGGCGATTTTTCCCTGAAAATTCTGCTCATGCAAAGTGCGCAACAAGGTGCGACGCGGGTCGGCTCCACTTAACCCGGGATCATGTTCAGGCATGGCCGAGACCGCAAACCGGCTCCGCTCTAGCGGCAAATGGGCGATGAATTCCGGATCGCTGGCGTCGCCATAGACCGTATTCAGCCCTTGCTCGCGCGCGTAACGGACCGCGACGGGGTTAAAATCGACCACCAGCACGGTGAGCCCCTTGGCTTCGAGGCCGCGCGCCACCGCGAGCCCGTACCGGCCCGCGCCAAACACCACCGCATCCACCGAGCGCGGCGCCAGCGTGGGGTCCTCGCTGTTCCTTGCGCTGCGGCGTTGGGGAAATCGCCGCAACATCGGCTCGGCCAGCGCGTAAAGCCGGTGCGAATAGGTGATCATGTAAGTGGAGGCGGCGATGGTGATCAGCCCCACCAGGGTCACCAAGCCCAGCGCATCCTCGCTCACATGGCCCAGCGACACCCCCACCGCCATAAAGATCAGCGAGAACTCGCTGATCTGCGCCACGGTGAGCCCCGCGAGGAAGCCCGTGCGCGGCGCGTAGCCCATGGCGCTCATGATTGCGAGCACGATCAACGGATTGCCGACCAGAACAAAGCCGGAGAACACCAGCGCCGGCCCGACGCTCGCGCCCAAAACGGACAAATCAAGCGCCGCGCCTAAGGCGATGAAGAAGAACAATAACAAAAAGTCTCGCAAAGACGCCAACCGCGCCGCGATCGCTTCGCGGTAGGGGGTCGAGGCCAACGACACCCCGGCCAGCAAACCGCCCAACTCCTTCCCAAAGCCCAGAAAATGGCCGAGCGCGGCGAGCATGGCCGCCCAGCCAATCGCGAAAGAGACCAACAATTCGGGCGCACGCGCCAGCCGGGCGACCAACGGGTCGGCCAGAAGCCGGATGAACACCAATACGCCGACCACCATGCCCAGCCCGTAGCCCGCCACTTGCAGCAAGCCGCTGCCTGCGCCACCGGCCTCAGCCCCCACGCCGACCCCGGAGAGCACAATCATGGCGATCACCACCACGATGTCCTGAACGATCAAGAACCCCAAGGCGATACGGCCATGCAGGGAGTCGATCTCGCGCTTGTCCGAGAGCAATTTGACGATGATGATGGTTGAGGAAAACGTCAGCGCGACGGCGACGTAAAACGCCGTCGTTGGATCAAGCCCCATCGCCAGCCCCAGCAGGAACCCGAAGATGGTGGTGAACGCCACTTGGCCCAACCCGGTGGTCAGGGCCACCGGGCCTAACGTGCGGATGAGCTTGAGATCGAGCTTGAGGCCGACCAAAAACAGCAAAACTGCAATGCCCAACTCGGCGAGTAGGTCGATGTGCTCGTCCGAGCGCGCAATGTCGAGCACCGACGGTCCGGCGATGATTCCCACCGCAATAAAGCTGACGATTAGGGGCTGGCGCAGCATGACGCCGACGAAACCTGCCGTCGCCGCCAAGACCAAAAGTGCGGCGATTTCGTAGAAAACATAACCCGCTAGGGTGTCGATCATGTGCGGATGAGCCCCGGTGTCGGCGTCGCTCCGGCCTCGGTCGCGAACGCGTTGAAGTGCGATGTGACGCCGCCCGCCTCCAGAGTCGCAGCCCGACGCGCTTTGACGGTCATGTCCGTATAGCGGAGGCTGGATGGGACCGGATAGGGCCAAAAAGCCCACAAATTCCGTGGGGGCGGAGGACTAAGCCCCCTCGATCGCCGCTAACACTTTGGCGATGAAATCGCCGCGGCGCGCGCGGTCGCTCCAGCGCCCCCCCGCCCCCAGGTCGTTCTCCGCGTCCACATAGACCAAATTCGTGCCCGCGCCGTAATAGACCCACGCGCTTGCGGGCGCGGTCGGGAAGCGGGGCTCCGCGTCGGGGGCGTTGGGCGTGTTCAGAAAGAAGTTCATAAAGCCATAGTCCGGACGCTGGGGCGTCGGGGTCGCGGACATTTCGAACCAATCCTCAGACAAGACGCGTTCGCCGTCCCAGTCACCGCGATGCAGCCCCAAAACCCCAAGGCGGGCCAGGTCATAAGCGTTGATGAACATGCCGCCGCCCCAATGCCCGCCTCCGGGCACGGACAGCAGGGTTTCGCCCTCGATCTCCACCTGAGCGTTCTCATAGGCCTCCCAGCGCCAGGTGTCCGAGGCGCCGATGGGCGTCATGATCCGCTCAGCCAGGACCGCGGGCAGGGGACGTTTCCAGACGTGGAGCAGGGCCAGCGCCAGGGCGTTGACGCGCACATCATTATACTCCCACGCCTCGCCCGGGGTCGGCGGACCCGCGGCGAGATCCGAATAGGCGTCGGTCCCGCGTGGGCGATCCACCCAATCGGGCTTGCCGAACAAGGTTCCCGTCCAGCCGCTGGTTTGGCGCAGCATGTGATCCCATGTGATGGGCGCGTTATGGGCCGTGTGAAAGCGCGGGTCGGGCACCAAGGCGGCCACGGGCGCGTCTAGGTCTGGGATTCGACCCGCGTCATAGGCGAGCCCCGCCACGTGGGAGAGGAAGGTTTTGGTGATAGAGAAGGTCATCTCCACCGCGCTCGGGTCGCCCCATTCCGCGACGATCCGGCCGGATCGGATAATTAAACCCGTGGGTTCGCCGCGGGGCTCAATCGGCCCGATCGGGCTGGACAAGGGCTCACGCGCGAAATCCAGGGGCACCTTCACGGTTAAGTCCCGGGCGGAGACTTTATCCGCCAGTTCGCGCGGAAAACGCGTCTCATGCTCGATGGCGAAGGCGATCGCCGCCTGGAGCGCGTCCCGATCCAGACCCAGTTCGCTGGGCGCAGCGCGCGGCCAATCCCCCCGCGGCGGGAAGACCTTAGCTGGATCTGCGGCCGCTGATCCACAGATCGCGATGATGACCGCGACCAACATCAACGTTTTCATACCCGCGCCCTCCCTGAGCCTTTTATGATCACACGCGCGCGAGGCGATTGAGATGCGCCGCCGATCGAACGCGACTGTTAACCGATCTGAAACCCTGGCGGTTAACCGCGGTTTCATGCGGTCATGGCATAACCGCGGGTATTCGGATTGGCGAAGAATTGCAATCCGGCGAGGGTCAGAAGACTGTTAGCCAAGGACCACCCTTATGGTTCGTCACATCGCCATCGCCGCGCTTGCCGCCCTGGCCGCCACCGGTTGCGCCACAGCGCCGTCAGATCGCGGACACGCCGCGGCGCGCGTGAGCCAACCGACTCGCACGACGGTGGATCCTGTCGCGGCCACGCCGCGCGCTAAAACTCCCGACATCGCGCCATCGAACAGCCACCAAAAGATCGGCCGTCCCTATCAAGTCGACGGCAAATGGTACGTTCCCGCGCGCGACGATGATTATAACGAGACCGGGGTCGCGTCTTGGTATGGTCCCAACTTCGCCGGTCGGCCGACGGCGAACGGGGAACGCTTCGATCCCAGCCTAAACACCGCCGCTCACCCCACCTTGCCGCTGCCGAGCTATGTGCGGGTGACCAATCTGGAAAACGGCCGCGAGATTGTCACGCGCGTGAATGATCGCGGCCCGTTTCTGCGCAATCGCATTATCGACTTGTCCCGCGCTGCGGCCGAAGCGCTGGACTATATCAATCAAGGTGTCGCCAAGGTGCGCGTGCAGTATTTGGGCCCCGCGCCGGCCCTGAATGCGCCGTCTCCGCGCACTTTGGTGCGCGCGCCCGCCTCTGCGGAGCGAGGGGATTGGTATGTGCAGGCCGGCGCCTTCCGCTCCGAAGACAACGCTCGCAGCTTTGGCAGAACCGTGCGCAAAGCCGGACCCACCCAGGTGCGCCGCGCCTCCGACGGTCGCCGGCTTTACCGGGTCCTGCTGGGGCCGTGGGACGAACGCGCGGAGGCGGAGGCTGCGCGCTCGCGGCTCGCCCAATTGGGCCATGGCGGGGTCGTGACCCAAACCTTCTAGGCGGGGGTCGCCGCGACGCCGCGTTTTCGCCCGTTTCGAGTCGCGCCATAACCGGGTTAGGATTTCGGCGAGGAGTGCGAGGATGACCTTCGGGCGGCGGCTTGGTTTGACGATTTGGGCGCTGGTGAGCGCCGGTTTGGTTTGGGCCGCGCCCGCCCAGGGGCAACGCTTCGACACTCCCGCCCGGTTTGCGGTGATTATGGATGCGACGAGCGGGGATGTGTTGTTCGAGAAAGACGCCGATCAGCCGATGGCGCCGGCGTCCATGTCCAAGCTGATGACCATGACCTTGGTGTTCGAAGCTCTGCAATCGGGTGCGCTGAGCTTGGACGACGAACTGCCCGTCTCTGAATACGCCTGGCGGACGGGTGGGGCGGCGTCGGGCTCCTCGACCATGTTTCTCGACGTGAACTCGACGGCCAAGGTCGATGATCTCCTGCGGGGCGTGATCGTTCAATCCGGCAATGACGCCTGCATCGTGTTGGCTGAGGCGATTTCGGGATCGGAGGCGGCGTTCGCGGAAGACATGACCACTCGCGCCCGCGAGCTCGGTCTGGACACAGCGACGTTTCGCAATTCAACCGGTTGGCCTGATCCGGAGCATGTGATCTCAGCCCGCGATCTGGCGCGGCTCGCGCAATACATGATTACCCAATTCCCGGAATACTATCCGATCTATGCGGAGCGCGAATTCACCTACAATGGCGTGCGCCAATTCAATCGCAACCCGCTCCTGGGCCGGTTTGACGGCGCAGACGGGCTAAAGACCGGGCACACGGAGGTATCCGGCTACGGTCTGGTGGGCTCGGCCGCGCGCGGCGAAGACCGGCGGATCATCGTGATCAACGGGTTGGACTCCACCCAAGCCCGCGCCCAGGAAGCCGAGCGCATGATGCGCGCAGCGTTCGCGGAGTTTGATCTTTACAACATTTTGCCCGAAGGCGCGGAAGTCGGCGAGGCAAACGTGTTTATGGGCCGATCCCCGACGGTGGCGTTGCGTTTGACTGAAGATGCGCAGGTCGGCTTACACCGCCGGTCCCGGGACCGTATGACGGTTTCCTTGATCTATGACGGACCGTTGCGCGCGCCGGTGCTCGAAGGTGATCAGGTCGGGCGTTTGGTGGTTGAAGCGGAGGGCGTGACGCGAGAGTTCGCGCTCGAGGCGGCCGAAACCGTTGAGCGCCAGGGTCCGCTGGGCCGCGCGGTGACGGCGGCGATTACTCTGTTGTTTGGCGCGTGAGCGCCAGCCGCGGCCGGTTCATCACCCTGGAAGGGGGGGAGGGGGCGGGCAAGTCCACCCAAGCCCGTCGGTTAGCGGAATGGCTTGAAGCCGCCGGCCGTGACGTCGTGCAAACCCGCGAACCCGGCGGCGCGGACCCCGCCGAGGCGGTGCGCGCGTTATTGGTCGATGGAGACCCAGACCGTTGGAGCGCCATGGGCGAGGCGCTTCTGCTCTACGCCGCTCGGCTGGAGCACTGGCGGCTGACGATTGCGCCCGCCTTGGCCCGCGGCGCTTGGGTGGTTTGTGATCGTTTTGAGGATTCGAGTTTCGCCTATCAAGGAGCTGGCGGCGGGCTCGGGCTCGACACGGTCAGAGCCTTAGGTCATCTCGTAATGCCAAAGACCGCGCGGCCGGACCTGACGCTTGTCTTCGACGTGGATCCCCGGGTTGGGTTGGCCCGCGCCAAAGCCCGCGACCCCGACCCTAGTCGCTTCGAGCGCCAAGGTTTGGCGTATCACGACACCGTCCGCCAGGCGTTTCTCGACATCGCCAACGCCGAGCCCAAGCGCTGCGCCGTGATCGACGCAAGCCGGGACTCGGAGGCCGTTTGGAGCCTCGTGTGCGCCGCCGTTTTGGACGGTTTGGGGATCACGCCTTGACCCGATCCCGCGCCCGCGCGACCCCTCGGTCATGAGTGAGCCGATCGACGCCGATCAAACCCCGGGGTGCGCGCATCCGCGCGAGACGCTGACGCTTTGGGGTCATGAAGACGCTGAGCGGGCGTTCGAGGCCGCCTATCGCGCGGGTCGCCTGCATCACGCTTGGCTCATTACCGGCCCACAAGGCATCGGCAAGGCCACCCTGGCGTATCGCATGGCGCGGCGAGTGCTCGGCGCGCGTTCCGCTCCGGAACACGGCGTCTTGGGCGCGGACCCCCAGGACGCCGTCAGCCGGCGCATCGCCGCCCAAGGCCATGGCGATTTGGTCGTGCTGCGCCGGCCGTGGGACGCGGCCAAGGGTCGGGCGCGCACGGAAATCCCCGTAGATGCGGTGCGCAACGCGATCAAACTGTTCACCCAAAAGGCCGCGGAGGGCGGATGGCGGGTTGCGATCGTGGATGCGGCGGACGATCTGAACCCCAACGCCGCGAACGGCTTACTCAAGGCGCTTGAGGAGCCCCCGCCGTTTGGTTTGTTCCTGTTGGTCAGTCATGCGCCGGGCCGCCTGTTACCCACCATACGCTCGCGGTGCCGCGTTTTGCGCCTTACCGCGCCGGGGATCGACATCGCAGCCCGAGTGGCGTTGGCTCAAGGCGCAGGGTCGGAAGACGCTGCGCGTCGGCTTGCGGACATCGCCAAAGGCTCGCCCGGACGAGCGGCGGCGCTCGCGGCAAACGATGGTGACACGCTCGCCGCGGCGGCGGCCGAGGTCGCCAACCCACACGCGTCTACGGATCCAACCGCTCTGAGGCGGCTCGCCCAAAGCCTGGCGGGAAAAGACGCCGAGGCGCGGCGCGGCCTGTTTTTCGAATTGCTGCGGCAGCAGCTCGCGGATCAAGCCCGAGCCGGAGCGGGTGAGGGCGCTCGCGCCGTTGACGCCTTAGCGGGGGTGTGGGAAGCCCTCGGGGCGCTGCAAGCGCGCGCGGACGGGCTATATTTGGACCCCAAACAGACGGTTCTTGAAGCCGCCGCCTTGGTGCGCGAGGCCGCCGCACGCCCTATATCGAGCGCGTCTTAAGCGCGGCGGCGTCAGGAGTTCAATTTGCTGGTCGACAGCCACGTTAATTTGCACGGTGAAGCGTTTGCGGAGGACCGTGACGCCGCACTTGAGCGCGCACGGGCCGTGGGCGTGGGCTTTTTCCTCGCCATTTGCGATCGGCTGCAAAACGCCGACGCGGTTTTGGCGGTCGCAAACGCCTATGACGACATGGTGTGCACCGTGGGCGCTCACCCTCACCACGCCAAAGATCGCCCGGATCTGACCGCGGGCGAGCTCATCGACCGGGCGAACGATCCGAAAATCGTGGCGTTCGGTGAAACCGGCCTTGATCTGCACTATGGCTACAGTGCGTTTGAGGACCAGCTCGCCAGTGTGCGCGCCCATGTGGAGGCGGCGCGCGCGACCGACTTGCCGGTGGTGTTCCACGTGCGTGAGGCGGATGAGCCGATGATGGCGTTCCTGCGTGAGGAATGGGAGCGCGGGCCGTTCCGGTTTCTGCTGCATTCCTACACCAGCGGCTCCGAGCTTGCGCGCTTGGGCGCGAGCTTGGGCGGAACATTCAGCGTCAACGGCATCGCCACATTCAAAAACGCCCAAGCGGTCCGTGACGTGATCCAGGCGGATATGCCCGGCGACCGGATCATTATCGAGACCGATTGTCCGTATTTGGCTCCGGTTCCCCATCGCGGGCGACGATGCGAGCCCGCCCATTTGGTCCATGTGGCCGAGAAGCTTGGTGACCTTCGCGGATGGGATATCGAGGAGACCTCCCAGCGCACCACAGACGCGTTTTTTGCGCTCTTCGACAAGGCGCCACGGCCGTGAGCCTCGTGCTGCGTGCGACGGTTTTAGGGTGCGGATCGGCCGGCGGGGTGCCGCGGGTGGGGGGCGAATGGGGCGCGTGCGATCCGAACGATCCGCGCAATCGCCGCAGCCGCTGTTCGCTGCTTGTTGAACAATGGCGTGACGACGCGCCCGATCGGGTCACCCGGGTGCTGGTGGACACCAGCCCCGACCTCCGTGCCCAATTACTCGCGGTCGGTGTCGGTAAACTCGACGCGGTGCTCTACACGCACGATCACGCCGACCAATCCCACGGCATTGACGATTTGCGCCCCATCGTCATCAACCAACGTCGGCCCATCGCGGCGTATATGTCCGAGGCCACAGCCGTTACCTTGCGTCATCGGTTCGACTATATTTTTGATGGCGCAAACGGCTATCCGCCCTTGCTCAACGCGCGCGATTTGCCAACCGAGGGCGAGATATTCGGCGTGTTAGGCGCGGGCGACCGATTAATGGTCACGCCGTTCAGCGTTGAACACGGGCCGATCGAAGCCCATGGCTTCCGCTTCGGGCCGTTGGTTTATATCCCCGACGTTTCCGCGATTCCGGAGCCGGCCTGGGCGGCGATCGACGGCGCCCAGGTTTGGGTGCTCGACGCCTTGCGCTGGCGACCGCATCCGACCCACGCTCACGTGGCTCGGGCGCTCGAATGGCTCGATCGTTCCGGAGTGGCGCGCGGGGTGCTGACCAATCTCCATGTGGATTTGGATTATGCCGCCTTGGATGACGCCACGCCGGCGCATATTGAACCGGCCGTGGACGGCTTGACCATGACATTCCGCGCCGAAGCCGATGATTGGCAAATGGTTTCCGCCGACTAACTGGCCATCGGCCAAGGCTGCGTATTTCTCATAATATAAATTATGCGTCTTTTTGGAGTCGGCCGGGGGGGCTACCCGGTGAAAGCGAACCCGGTTAAGCCTGGCTCTAATACGCGCCGCCAGCGTCCTTATGAGGCTTCTATGACCCCACCGTCCCGCGATCCGGAAAACCGTAACGAACCGGGCGTGAACCGGCTGTTGGCCCTAATGGCGCGGCTGCGGGATCCGCACACGGGCTGCCCCTGGGACGTGGAGCAAACCTTCGCCAGCATTGCGCCCTACACCATTGAAGAAGCCTATGAGGTCGCTGACGCCATTGACCGAAACGCCTTGGACGAGCTCAAATCCGAGCTCGGCGATCTTCTGCTGCAAGTGGTTTTCCATGCGCAGATGGCCTCAGAGCAAGGTGCGTTTGATTTTGACGCCGTCGCCCACGCGGTCACGGACAAGATGATCCGACGCCACCCTCATGTCTTCGGAGACGTGACCGCCGAGAGCCCCGATGGGGTCGTCCAGACGTGGGAGGCGATCAAGGCCGAAGAACGCGCCGAACAGGGCCGCGCTCAAAGTGTGCTCGACGATGTGCCCCTTGCCCTGCCCGCGCTCTTGCGCGCTCTGAAACTGCAGAAACGCGCCGCTCGGGTCGGATTTGACTGGCCTGAGACCACGGACGTGATCGACAAGCTCCGAGAGGAAGTCGTCGAGCTCAGCGAAGCGCTTGCCGCGCGGGATGACGCGCACGCCTTCGAAGAATTTGGTGACTTATTGTTTGTTATCGCGAATTTAGCCCGGAAACTTAGACTGGACCCAGAAGCGGCTTTAAGAGCGGCCAACGCTAAGTTTGACCGTCGGTTCCGCCATATTGAGGCGCGTTTGGCCGAAACAGATCGGACACCGCAAGACGCCACGCTCGCGGAGATGGAACAGTATTGGGTGGAAGCCAAATACTCAGAGCGCGGCGACTAGCCGGTTGACCCTTGCCCAGCGGCGCTTGTGCTGGGCGCAAGCCGCGGCCATCGGCTTTCGAACCGTCCGCGGTCTATCGGCGAGAGCCGAACCCAAAGCGTTTGCTGGCCGGTTCGTTCATCGGTTTGCGTGGTGAGCACTTGACCATGGGCGTGAAGCCACGCTGTCGCCTCGCCCGCATCGGGCGGCAAATGTAGCGCCAGCGTCTCATCGGCCCGGCCCAACACCTTCTCGATCAAAGCGCGCAGCGTCTCCACGCCCGCGCCGGTCACCGCGGAAACCGCAGCACGAGGGGGCGCGTCGATGTCCGCCCGCGCCCGCCAAAGCAAGGCGTCGCGGTCGTCTTCAGGAAGGCGGTCGATCTTGTTCCAGACCTCGATCACCGGTTGGCCAAAGCTCGCCCCCGCTTCCAATTGATCAAGCACGCCGTCCACATCGACCTTTTGCGCCTCCCATTCGGGATCGCTCACGTCGCGCACATGGAGCAAGAGGTCCGCCGCCCTCACCTCCTCCAAAGTGGCGCGGAAAGCGGCGACCAATTCCGTGGGTAGATCAGAGATGAACCCGACGGTGTCGGAGAGCATCATCTCACGCCCTCCGTCGAGGCGCACCCCACGAACCGTCGGGTCCAGGGTGGCGAACACCATGTCCTTGACCAAAACGTCCGCTGATCCCAACCGATTGAATAGCGTGGATTTCCCGGCGTTGGTGTAGCCGACCAGCGCGACGGTGGCGAAGGGCGCGCGCTGGCGGTTCGCCCGTTGCAGACCCCGGGTGCGGGTGACGTCTTCAAGCTCTCGACGCAGCTTGGCCATCCGGGTCGCCAGCAAGCGCCGGTCAGTTTCAATCTGGGTCTCCCCAGGGCCAGCCAAGAATCCGCGTCCGCCACGCTGACGCTCCAAGTGGGTCCAGGTGCGCACCAGCCGCGAGCGCTCATAGCTCAGACGCGCTAGCTCAACCTGCAACCGGCCTTCGCGGGTGCGCGCGCGGCGACCGAAGATCTCAAGGATGAGCCCTTCCCGGTCGACCACTTTGGCTTTCCAGGCCTTTTCGAGATTACGCTGTTGCACCGGGCTCAGCGCCGCGTCCACCACGACTACGCTCGCGCAATCGGACTCAACGTGGCTTTCGACTTGAGCCACCACGCCCGGACCAAGCAAGGTGGCGGGCCTGGGTTGGCGCAATCGAACGACCTCCGAACGCACCACGTTCAAATCCAGCGCTTCGGCCAGCCCGCGGGCTTCCTCAAGACGCGCCCGCGGGTCGCGCGCCGCCTCTGAGGCGTCCGGAAAAAGGACGATGGCGTTTTGGTCGGGCGGCGTTCGTTCGAGCAAACTTAAGCGTCCGCGGGGGCCTCGTCCCCGTCCGCCTCATAAAGCTGCACGGGTTGGGCGGGCATGATCGTCGAAATCGCGTGCTTATAGACCAGTTGAACTTGGCCGTCCCGGCGCAGCAAGACGCAAAACTGGTCAAACCAAGTGACAACGCCCTGCAGCTTGACCCCATTGACTAGGAAGATGGTCAGCGGAGTTTTGCTCTTACGGACGGCGTTGAGGAAGGTGTCTTGTAAGCTTTGTTTTTTTTCGTTGGCCATTGTTTTCTCTTTGAAGTCGGGACGACCCATGTGGCGGATCAACCTTCCTAAGGCGTTGGAGCCATTCGAGCAAGCATGGGGATCGCTGCGGCGCAAAAAATCAGTTTTTGGCGATGTCCTCACGGCTCATCCGCGCGTAAAGCGCGCGCAGGGCTAAGGCGACGGGTCCGGGACGGCCGCCCGCGACGGGTTGATCGTCGATATGGGTGACCGGGGTGACGTGGGTGCTCGCTGAGGTGATGAACGCTTCTTGAGCCGCCAAGGCCTCGGCGACCGTGAACGCGCGTTCTTCGATTTGAAAGCCTGCGTCCGCGGCGTAGGCCGAGACGGCGCGCCGGGTGACGCCCGGTAAAATCGCGGCGTCGAGGTGACGCGTGACCAGCCGTTTGGACGCCTCGACGATCCATGCGGTCGATGACGCGCCTTCGGTGACGCACCCCTCCGCGTCGGTCAGCCAGGCCTCCGATGCGCCGCACTCAAAGGCGCTTTGTTTGGCCAAGACATTCGCGAGCAGGCCGACGGTTTTAATGTCACAGCGTCCCCACCGAATGTCGCGCATGGTCTTCACCCGCACCCCGGCTCGCCCGATACGCTCGACCGCCTCCAGGTCAACGGACTGGGCGGTTAAGACGAGGGTCGGACGCGGCGCGGGGCTGGGAAAGCGATGCTCCCGGCGTGCCGGCCCGCGCGTGATCTGCAGATAAACCGAGCCGTCCGCGAGTCGGTTGCGCCGGACGATCTCACGGACCACGACCGACAAAGCGCGCCGTCCCATGGGGGCCGCCATCTGCAACGCGCGTAAGGACCGCTCGAGCCGGTCAAAATGCGCCTCGGTGTCCAGCAACCGCCCTTGACGCACGCTCCAAACTTCATAAACCCCGTCGGCGAATTGGAAGCCCCGATCCTCCACCCGAACTTGGGCCGCCGCGAGCGGGCGATACCGACCATTGACGTAAGCGATCCGGGCCAACGCCGCCTCCCCTCACCACCGTCGCGCGGTCGGCGACAGCGCTGCAATCGCTGCAAGCACTTCGATCCGGCCTAAAATCATCCCTAAGACCAGCACCCAACGTCCCGACGCGTTGAATCCTAAATAGGCGTCGGGGTCGCCTACGGCCACCGTCAGGGCTGGCCCGGCGTTGGAGATTGCGGCCGCCGCGCCGCCAACCGCCCGATCGAAATCCGCGCCCGTCGCGCTCAGCGCCAGAGTGAGCCCCGCCAACGCCGCCGCATAGCCAATGAAGTAAAGCCATAAGGGCACCATGTCGTCAGTGCTCAGTGAGCGTCCGCGAAAGCCGACGCCTAACACCGCTGCGGGGTGCGCTAAACGGTCCAACTCCCGGCTTGCGCGGCGCAGGAGCAGCAGAACGCGGGCGAGTTTAAAGCCCCCGGCGGTGGAGACCGCCGCGCCGCCCACAATCACCGCCCCCAAAACCAACGCGGGCGGCGCGGCCTCCTAGCCGCGCGGGGAGACGTCAACCACCGCGGTCGCGGCCAGCCCGGCCCCCTCGACCAAGGCCGGCGCCAGCGGCTCGCCAAGCCAGATCAACCAACCGACAAAGACGGCGACGATGACGACCAGCGCGCGGGTTTCTGGGTCCGCGGGATAGAGCCCCCAAGGCCGGCCCTGAAGAAAGTCCCAATGCAGCGCGAAATTGCTCGCCCCAGCCAGCAAGGCGAACGTGAGCGCCGCCGTGGTCAGCGGGTTTAAGGCGAAATCGTCAGATTGGGAGGGCGCGTACCCAGCGGTGGACAGCGCGTAGCACGCGCGCTCGAACGCGGCGAGCGCGCTATTCCCCGACGCCCAGAGCGCCAGAAACGTCAGGCTGAGGATAACCGCGAAAACGATGGCCACCGCACCGGTGGCCTTGGCCGCCTGGTTGAAGAAGGTATCGGGATCAAAGGTGAAAAACGCGGTTCGGTGAACGCCAGGACCTGACAGATTGACGGCGGACAACAGGATCAACGCCCCGCAGACCGCCGCCATCCCACCAAAGGCGCACAAACACGCTCGCCACAGCGCCAAAGCTGGCGACAGGCTCTGATCCGTAGGGATCACGCTCGCGCCCGTCGTGGTTAGCGCCGCGGTCGCCTCAAACACCGCGTCCCCAAGACCGGTGACCCCCGGCGCGCCGAGAAAGCCCGGCGCGGCGAGAAACGGCAACACGCTCCACCCGATCACGGCCGTCCAAAGCCCCGCTATGGCGTTCGCACGCACCCGCGCGCCGGAGACGGCCGCCACCAAGCCGAGCCCGAGAAAAAGGCTTGCCGCGACCACAACGCCAAGTCTGGGAAAAGCCGCGCGATCGTCAATCGCCCAAGCCAAGATCCAGGCCGGCGCGGTGAACCCCGCCAGCGCGATCATCAGCGCGCCAAGCGCTCGGGCGACAGCGGCCGCGCCCATAACCGCTCAGAAATACTCCAAACTGACGCGGAAGAGTTTCTCCACCGCGCCCACCATCTCGCGTTCGGCGAAAACGACCAGACGATCGCCTGGGCGCACGAGGAAATTACGATCGGGGATCAGCACCTCGTCCTTGCGCAACACCGCGCCCACGGCCAATCCGTCCATATCCGCCATTTCCGAAATCCGCTTATTGGCTAAGGGCGAGGTTTCCAAGGCGATCGCCTCCAGCGCCTCGGCCTCCCCGTCCTCCAAAGTCTGCAGCGCCAGAATGCGGCCCCGCCTCACTTGGGTCAGGATCGTGGAGACCGTGATCGAACGCGGATCGATGAATACATCCACCCCCAGCGCGGCCTTCATTGGGGCTAGGGCGCGGTCATTGACTAAACAAACCGACCGTTTCGCCCCCTCTTGTTTGGCCATGACCGCGGCGAGCACATTGACCCGGTCGTCATTGGTCAAACACGCGACCACTTCGGCGTCGCGCACCCCAGCTTCGCGAAGAATGCGCGCGGACATGCCATCGCCATTGAGCACCACCGTGCGGCGCAGTTGATCGGCGGTGCGTTCGGCGCGGGCTTTGTCGATTTCGATAATGCGAACACGCACATTGGCGCGGGCTTCGAGATCACGCGCGACTTGCGCGCCAATATTGCCTCCGCCGATGATGACGACCCGACGGGCTTGACGTTCGCGTTTGCCCACCAGGTCGAGCAGCCGTCCCACATGCGCCTCGTCAGCGACCCAATAGGCAGCATCCCCGGCAATCACGGCGTCGTCGGGCCGCGGGACAAACACCCGACGCTCGCGCTTCACGCCGACAAGGCGGGCTTTGAGATCGGGAAACAGCTCTCGGTTCTGCCGGTCGGTCGTGGAGACCAGCGCGCTGTCCTCTTCGATCTGCGCGGCGAGCAAACGCACCCGACCGTCGAGAAACGGCGCGGAATAATAAGCCCCAGGGGTTTCGAGACGGCGCAAGACGGTCTTAGCCACCTCCATTTCCGGAGAAATGATCAAATCCACCGGTAAGTGTTTGGTGTTAAACAGGTCTCGCCACGCCAGATCGAGATAACTCCCCCCCCGGATGCGCGCGATTTTGGTCGGCGTTTTGAACAAGGAGTGCGCGACCTGGCAGGCCACCATATTGACCTCGTCGGAATACGTGGCTGCGACGATCATATCCGCCGCCGACGCGCCCGCGCGCTCCAACACATCGGGGTGCGAGCCGTAGCCCACAACCCCGCGCACATCGAGGTCCGTCGTCACTTGCTCAATCAGGCTTGGCGCCACGTCGACCACCGTCACCGAGTGGCCCTCTTTGGCCAACTCCCGGGCGATGCCGAACCCGACCCGCCCCGCGCCGCAGACGATGACTTTCAACGGTTTCGCTTAAACATGTTCATGGCCGTTCGCGCGCGTTTGCGCGCCGACGCCCAAGGATTTCAGTTTCCGATGCAAGGCTGAGCGCTCCATCCCGATAAACGCCGCCGTGCGCGAAATATTACCGCCGAATCGGTTGATCTGCGCGGTGAGGTATTCGCGTTCAAACTGCTCGCGCGCGTCACGCAAGGGCAAGCCGATCATCCGATCGGAGCCGAGCCGTCCGTTCGCCTCCCCCGCTGGGGACACCTCTTCGGGCAAATGCTCAAGTGTTATCGGCGAGCCCGGCTCGCCTGAGGCTAAAATCAACAAGCGCTCGACGTTATTGCGCAATTGGCGAACATTGCCGGGCCATTCATGGGCTTGAAGCGCCGCCAACACGTCCTCGCCTATGGTCCGAGGCGGCAGACCCGAGGACGCCGCCAGACGCACGATGAAATGCTCCACCAACTCAGAAATGTCCTCGCGCCGCTCCGATAGCGAGGGCGCGCGTAAGGGCACTACATTGAGTCGGTGATAGAGGTCCTCTCGGAACCGGCCGTTGGCGATTTCCT
>JBHJGU010000021.1:0-2500 GCA_050331475.1 Maricaulaceae bacterium
ACACCCACGGCAGATAGGGACCGAACTGTCTCACGACGTTCTGAACCCAGCTCACGTACCGCTTTAATTGGCGAACAGCCAAACCCTTGGGACCTGCTCCAGCCCCAGGATGCGATGAGCCGACATCGAGGTGCCAAACAACGCCGTCGATATGGACTCTTGGGCGTCATCAGCCTGTTATCCCCAGAGTACCTTTTATCCGTTGAGCGATGGCCCTTCCACGCAGAACCACCGGATCACTATGGCCGACTTTCGTCTCTGCTCGACCTGTCAGTCTCGCAGTCAGGCGGGCTTATGCCATTGCACTCGACGAGCGATGTCCGACCGCTCTGAGCCCACCTTCGCGCGCCTCCGTTACCATTTGGGAGGCGACCGCCCCAGTCAAACTACCCGCCACGCACGGTCCCGGACCCAGGTTCATGGGCCGCGGTTAGACGTCAACGAGGATCAGGGCGGTATTTCAAGGATGGCTCCACCCAAGCTGGCGCCTGAGTTTCAAAGCCTCCCGCCTATCCTACACAAATCATCGCTAACGCCAGTGCGAAGTTATAGTAAAGGTTCATGGGGTCTTTCCGTCTGACCGCGGGAACTCCGCATCTTCACGGAGAATTCAATTTCGCTGAGTCTCTGTTGGAGACAGTGGGGAAGTCGTTACGCCATTCGTGCAGGTCGGAACTTACCCGACAAGGAATTTCGCTACCTTAGGACCGTTATAGTTACGGCCGCCGTTTACCGGGGCTTCAATTCGGAGCTTGCACCCCTCCTTTTAACCTTCCGGCACCGGGCAGGCGTCAGACCCTATACGTCGCCTTGCGGCTTCGCAGAGCCCTGTGTTTTTGCTAAACAGTCGCCACCCCCTGGTCTGTGCCCCTGACGCTCACGCGCCAGGCCCCCTTCTCCCGAAGTTACGGGGGTAATTTGCCGAGTTCCTTCAACAGAGTTCTCTCAAGCGCCTTGGTATACTCTACCAGTCCACCTGTGTCGGTTTCGGGTACGGTCTTATGCGGGAGCTATTTCCTGGGACCCCTACCCAGCCGCCCCAATCCGATAAGGGACGACAGCTCTTAGGATCCGTCACTACCCGCTGGCCCAGGAATATTGACCTGGTTCCCATCGACTACGCCTTTCGGCCTCGCCTTAGGGGCCGGCTAACCCTGCGCTGATTAGCATTGCGCAGGAACCCTTGGACTTTCGGCGAGGGGGTCTCTCACCCCCTTTATCGCTACTCATGTCAGCATTCGCACTTCTGATCTCTCCACCGGATGCCTCACGGCCCGGCTTCACAGAAGGGCTTCGCCTCCGTACTATACGCACCCGCCGAAGCTCTACCGAAGTAAAACTTCACTCATGCGCTCTTAACGCCGCAAATGCGTAAGATACGGGGGCGAAACCCCGTTCACAGAACGCTCCGCTACCGCGCTTGCGCGCCCGCAGCTTCGGTGGATAGCTTAAGCCCCGTTACATTTTCCGCGCAGGAGCGCTTGACCAGTGAGCTGTTACGCTTTCTTTAAAGGATGGCTGCTTCTAAGCCAACCTCCTGGTTGTCTCAGCACTTCCACATCGTTTCCCACTTAGCTATCACTTGGGGACCTTAGCTGGCGGTCAGGGTTGTTTCCCTCTCCACGACGGACGTTAGCACCCGCCGTGTGTCTGCCATGCTCGACTTTTCGGTATTCGGAGTTTGGTTAGGTTTGGTAATCCGGTGGGGACCCCTAGCCCATCCAGTGCTCTACCCCCGAAAGTCATACATGACGCTCTACCTAAATAGATTTCGCGGAGAACCAGCTATCGCCGAGTTTGATTGGCCTTTCACCCCTAGTCACAGGTCATCCCCGTCTTTTTCAACAGACGTGGGTTCGGTCCTCCAGCTGGTGTTACCCAGCCTTCAACCTGCCCATAACTAGATCACTCGGCTTCGGGTCTCATGCCTCGAACTAAACCGCCCTAATCAGACTCTCTTTCGCTTCGCCTTCATCTATCGACTTAAGCTTGCTCGAGACACGAAGTCGCTGACCCATTATACAAAAGGTACGCCGTCACCCTTACGGGCTCCGACTGCTTGTAGGCGTCCGGTTTCAGGTCTGTTTCACTCCCCTCGTCGGGGTGCTTTTCACCTTTCCCTCACGGTACTTGTTCACTATCGGTCGCGCAGGAGTACTTAGGCTTGGAAGGTGGTCCTCCCATGTTCAGACAGGATTTCACGTGTCCCGCCCTACTCAAGGATCGCTGATGGTTTACCCGTACGGGGCTGTCACCCTCTACGGCCCGCTTTCCAGTCGGTTCCGGTTATGTACAACGATCACTGGCCTGGTCCGCTTTCGCTCGCCACTACTCACGGAGTCTCGGTTGATGTCCTTTCCTCAGGGTACTTAGATGTTTCAATTCCCCTGGTTTGCTTCTTCACCCTATGTATTCAGGTGAAGATACCTCACACGTCGATCGGGGATCGACCGGCCCCGAGGGACCGAACGACCGCCGAGCGGCGTAAAGGTGGGTTTCC
>JBHJGU010000021.1:7500-70891 GCA_050331475.1 Maricaulaceae bacterium
CGCCGTGATCCTCTCCGTCGCGCCGGAGCGGGCTCCGCTTATCCGCGGTTTAGTCGTCGAGGGCGAAAGGCTGGAAGATCGCATCTTCAGCCGCGCTGGCGCGCCATAAGCGGAAACGCCACAAAGCCCGTGGCCATGCCGCCTAAATGCGCCGCCCAAGCAATGGACTGGCCGCCGAATTGACCGCCGAACAGGCCCAAGCCCAAATTGATCACCACCCAAGGCGCGAGAAAACTCCACAGCCCCGGATCGAAGGGCGAAGCGAGCCGTCCCCGCGCCCCTCGCATGACATAAGCCGCGCCCACCAAAAGCCCCGACACCGCTGTGGACGCCCCCACCATGATGGAGGGGCCCGGCGAAGCGAAGGCGATCTGGCCCAAACCACCGCCGACCGCGCACACAAAGAAAAACGCCCAAAACGACACCGCGCCGCCCAACGCTTGAGCACACGGCGCCCCGAAGGCCAAAAGCGCGGCCATGTTCAGGCCCAAATGCAACAAGCCGCCGTGAAGGAAGACATGGAGCACCAGGGGCGCGTAAGGGCCAAACACCTGGTGAGGCGGCGCGGCGCCCCCCGTGGCGACGCCGCCGGCGTACACCAAAAGCCCATCCACCCAGGGCGGACCCAACAGCTGCAGCCCGCTGACGGCGCAGATCGCCAGCACCAAAGGCACGACCCCACCCTTGGGAAGATTAAACATGGGTTGGCGAGCGCGGGCTTCAGAGTCGAAAGACGACATAGGCGATACCTCGGTTCCTGGCGGGCGCAATCTTCGCCGGTGCGGGGGCGGGTTCAAGTCGCAGCGTACCGGACTGAAACAGGACAACGCCCGGAACGCTACGATAAGGGCCGGATCGGCGGGTTGTCCGCCCCCGACGACCCCGCCCGACCGCCCTCAGGACGGGGCAAATCCCAAAGCGTTAATGGCACACGGGTTGCATAGAACTGCACGAAACCGACTGACTTCGGCGTGATCGAACGTCGATTGTGAAAGGATCCGCTTATGGCCCGCGCAATTCGCATCGTGATCGGCGCGCTTCCCATCCTCGCCGCCACCGCCCTACTAGACCAAAAAACCGCTTGGGCTCAACAAGATACCGGCGAGCTGGGCCTTGCCCGCTTTCAGGCCTCACGCGGGACTGTGCCCGGCGCGTTGGGTGAAACCTTCCGTCCCGGCGCGCGCGACGCCAACGGCAATCGCGTCCTAGTGATCGGCGAAGAAGTCTTAGCGGGCTCGACTTTGGGTCCGGGTCTGGGCCTCGCCGGTCAATCGCGCGCCGTGGGTAATGAACTCAATGTCCTCGTGGAAGGCTCGTTCAACACCGTCATCGTCGACGCCGTGCAGATTAACAATGGCGACCAGACCGCGCAAACCGTCCTGAATGGGGGGATCGATCTCGATGACTAAGACCGCGATGTCCAATTGGCTGAACGGCGTGAAACTGCCCGCCCTATTAAGCGCGGGTGCGCTCGCCCTCACGGCCTGCGCCGCGCCCATCGCCGGGGGTGACGGGCTCTACGCTAAACCCGCGGGCGGGGCGCCCGTGGTGTCCAACTCCACGCCCTATTCCGCCGCCCTAGTGTGTTTGGGTCAGTTCAGCCGCGCCAATGGCGTGACGCCGCCGCGCATTGCGGTGGGTCGGATCGGCGATTTCACGGCGAAAGTGGACGTCAATGGCGGCCGGCAAATCACCCAAGGCGCCTCTTTGATGGCGATCTCCGCCTTCGCCAAGGCCGGGGCGCGGCTGGTGGAGCGGTTCGACACCTCGGTGTCTGAGCTTGAGCTGCGTTACGCGAACAACAAGCTGATTAGCGATGACGCGGTCGAAGGCGGGGACTCCGGCTTCCGGCAAATCGTGGCCGGCCAAGTGCCGGGCTCGGACTTTTACCTCGTCGGCGGCATCACCGAATTGAACTTTAACATCGCGTCCAATGGCGTTGACGGGTTCGGCGGGGACCAAGCTGGCGACCGTTCGGTGGGTTTCTTGAACGCGCGCCAGTTCGTGCTCAATGTGGGGCTGGACTTACGTTTGGTGGAGACCCGCACCTTGGAAGTCATCGACGTGATCTCTTACCAAAAGCAGATCATCGGCAAAGAGATCGAAGCGGGTATCTTCTCGTTCTTTAACTTCAACCTGATCGATATCAGCGCGGGCGGCTCGTCGCTGGAGCCTATCCAGCTCGCTGTGCGCTCAGTGATCGAACGCGCGGTCTTGGAAATGACCGCCAATCTTTATGGCGTAGCTGGCCCGGAGGTCTGCCAATTCGATGATCCCCTCTCCACCGTTGGCGAGACGGGTGATTTTTACCTAGCTTTTGACAATGCGGAGACGAACAATGCGCTCACTCGTGCAGACGCTGATCGCTGGCACGTGCGCCGCGACGACCATGTCGACACCTTCCTGGTCGGACGATACGAATAAGCGACGCACCCAAACCCAGCTTAACGACCAGTTCTTTGCCGGCGACGTTTTCGCCGGCGGCTTAAACGTCGTCGAGGGCGAAGCTCTGGACGTGGTCGGCGCTGCGACGGCTGTGGGCAACACGGCCGCCGCCCACGCCGAGGGAGCCGATTTGGACCTGCGTTCGCGCCAAGAACTCTTAGGCGAGGTGGAGTCGCAGTCCTTTATTCAGGTGGGGGAAGTGACCAACAGCCTGGTTAACAGCGCCACCAGCTTCGGCAATGCGCTCTCTTCCGCCGTAGTCGAGGCGGACGCTTGGGTGGACATCGAGCAGTCCACCGGCGAGCAAGCCGTGATCGCCGCGGACGCGCAAACCCAAGCGACCGGCGATCTGACCCGATCCTCCACCGCCGGCTTCGCCTCCGCCAATGCCGCGAGTGCGTTTGTCGAGACCGGGGCGCTCGAAGGCTATGTGGAGCAAGAAACCCAAGCCGATGTTGGCGCTTGGGCGGGCGTGGTCGCCGATGACCTAGAAGACTTCGCCCAATCCAACGCGGTGGTCACCGCCAATGCGGTCACCGCGGAAGGATGGGACGCGGACATTTCGCTCGACGTCGAGCAACGCAATAGCGGCGCGATCGTTCAAGCGGGCTCCAACATCTTCGCAGACACCGGCGATGATGTGATTTCGAACGGCACAGCGGCCTCGAACTCCATCGCGATCCACAATGAAGGCATCGATGTGGACCTGCGCGCCGACCAAACCAACGAAGCCTTTGTTCAGGGCGAAAGCGTGGTCACTTTGGATCGGTTCATCGGCCAAAACGCCTCCACCGCGTTCGGCGTGGGCAACACCGCTTTGGTGTCCAATTTCGGCTTTGACGGCGATTTGGTGATCGACCAGGACAATCGCGGCCCGGTTGAGGGCATCGCCACCTTCACCGGCGGCGCGGGCCAGCCCGGCTCTTCGGTCGCCGTTAATGCGGCCGCGTTTGGCAACGCCGCGAGTGGACAAGTCATCACCGCGGGCGGGGGCGCGATCGACGGTCAAGTGCGCCAATCCTCAATCCAGGACGTCACCTCCCAGGCGCAAGTTTCGGTCGGCGGCGCCGGTCAAGTGTTTGGAACCTCAACCGCGGTGGGTAACTCCGCGACCATCCAGACCCGCCGCGGCAACTAAACGGTTTGGCGCGACGATCGCGCTTCACACGCAACACAATACTTCCAAGCCGCGCCTTCGGGCGCGGTTTTTTTTGAACGGTTTTGTGGAACTCGCACAGAGGTGATGCCCGTTGACCCGGTTCGGGCCTATCTTTGTGTTTTGACCCAATCCCTGGAGGCTTCGCCATGGCGCGCATGATTTCCGCCCTCGTCCTTTTCTGCGCGCTGGCCTCGCCCCAGCCCGCCTTCGCTCAAGCGCCGCCGCCCGCGGATCAGCCGCCTGTGGGCCAAGCGCCCGCGCCCACCCCGGAGGCGCTGGCCGCGATCGATCAACTTGAGGCGCTGATCAACCAGTTCGCCCAGTCCCCGGTCACCCGGCAAGGCCAGCAAACGGCGTTCTTCGAATTCACCATTGAAGGGGTGACCGTTACGGCGATCGCCGACCCCTCAGCTGATCGCATGCGGTTCTTCGCGCCCGCCGCCCCCGCGTCTGCGCTCGACGCCGCGCTGGCCACTCGCCTGTTGCAGGCCAATTTCGACACCGCGCTGGATGCGCGCTATGCGATCGCCCAGGGCTTTGTATTCGCCACCTTCGTGCACCCTTTGACGAGCCTCACCCTTGAAGACGCAGCCTCGGGCTTGGCGCAGACGGTGACCTTGGTGCGCACCTTCGGCTCGTCCTTCTCCTCAGGCGCGTTGAGCTTTGGCGGCGGGGACTCCCAGGAGCAACTCGTCCAGGAATTCCTGCGTCAGCTCGACCGCGCGCCCCCCCCAGAAGACGCGATTTAAGGGTTAGGCTGGGCGGTTCGCCCCGCGCGCCTAGGTATGGCGCGATGGACGAGCCTCTGCCCACGCCCCCTCCCGCCGTAGAGCCCACCCGCACCGCGGCGGGGTCGGCGATGCGCAACAATTTGTTGGCGCTGACGGCGCTGGCGGTGTCTTGCGCGGCCTTGGGCGTATCGGTGTTCGAAGCCGCGATCGAACGTGCCGATCAGCAAGCCTCGGTTTGGCCTTATCTGCAGATCGGCGCCTCTTACAGCAGTGACGGCTTCGCCCTGGAGGCGGTGAATAAGGGGGTCGGCCCCGCCTTGGTCCGCGACCTGCGGGTCACGCTGGACGGGGAACCCGTTATCGATTGGATCAATCTACTCGATCGAGTGTTGGGGGAAGGCCATGGGATCGACTACGGCGTCTTGCGAGCCACCGACGTGGTCTCGCGCGTCGTCTCGCCAGGAGAAGCAGTTACGCTCTTCGCGCTGCCTTGGAACGACCAAACCCGCACGCTCGCGGCAGCCTCTGGCCGGATCGGTCTGAGCGCCTGCTACTGCTCGGTTTTCGATCGATGCTGGACCGTCGTTCCCGAAGGCGCCGATCCCCAACCCGATGTTTGCCGTCAAGTTAACGGCGTGTCTTTCCCACCCTAGGTCACGACCTAGCCGGACCAATGGGCGGGGGCGCGTACGCCGCTCGCCACCTCGTCAAGGCGCGCGCGGGTCGCCGCAGTGACGTCCCCGGGCAGGTCGGTGGGTGCGAACCAGCCCGCCTCGGCGATCTCGCCATCGTCTCGCGGCTCCGCGACCGCCGTCCCGGTTGCCGTGAAAAACGCAACATGGTCGCCTTTGAAGGTGCGGAAATTCGCGTAAACGCCAACCAGGGTGAGCGGGCTGGTCAGCGCGGCGCCCGCTTCCTCACGCACCTCCCGCTCGGCGGCCTCCAAAACGGTTTCCCCCCGCTCCACCCCGCCCCCAGGCAAATGCCAACCCGGCATATAGGTGTGCCGGACCAGCGCGACCTGGCCGTCACGATCAAAGACGGCGACGCGCACACCCAACGTCATACCCCGGCTCGCCCGCGCCCAGACGCGCACCAACGGCTTGGCCACGGCGTAAAGCCGCTGCGCGCCCGTGCTCATCGCGACCACCGTTGGCTCTGGCGCCCAATCGCGGCGCGGCTTATATGGGCGGACTTAATCAAGCCCCAGGAGATCGTTATGGGTCCGCTCACCGTCATCATCGGCTTTATCGTTGCGTTCGCTCTGTTGAACTACATCGAATTCAACCGGATCGACTAGGGCGCCTCGGCGACCCGCGGCGCTGAGCCCGCCTCACGCGCGCGCACCTCATCGATCAACACGTCTACGGCGCCGGCGGACAAGTCGAGCCGCTGAAGCGTCTCCTTGGCGAGTTGCAGAGCCGGTTCAACGGCTTCTTCAATGACCACCGTGGCGTGGCTGCCCATCAAGGCTTGAGCGCTGGCCGCATCCGCCGCGCGGACGAGGACCGGCAGCTCCTTGCGCCGGGAGCGGATCGTGTCGAGCGCACGGGCGGCGTCTCGGCTGTCGTCCAACGTTATGATTACGGCCGCGGCGCGACCAAGGCCCGCCCGCTCCAGCATCTCCATCCGCGTGGCGTCACCGAACAAGACCGGCGCGCCGCTGCTGCGCGCGGCTTTGGCGGCCTGGGCGTCGCGATCAAGTGCGACCCAAGACGCGGCGCCGGCGTTCAGCGCCTCCCCGATCAGCCGCCCTACCCGGCCATAGCCAAGCACCACCACATGGCCCTCAAGTTCGGCGCCCGCAGCGACCGGGGCGAGCTTGGCGCCCGACCGTCGCTCAACCAGGGTCGCGGCCAGCCGGGCCGCGGCGTCCACCCCCGGGGTCGCCAACATCGACAATGCGATCACAATCGCCATGAATTGCGCGACACCGTCGCCGAGCAATCCCACGCCCAAGGCGGCGCCGACGACCACAAAGCCAAATTCGCCAGCTTGGGAGAGCAGTCCTGAGGCGCGCAAGGTCTCCGGCCATGGCCGTGCGAACAACGGGATGAGAGCCGCGAGCACGCCGAACTTGATCACGATCAGGCCCACGACGGAGGCTGCGATCGTCACCGGCTCATTCACCAAAAACCGCAAATCGATGGACATGCCGACCGCAAAGAAAAACAGTCCCACAAGGAGCCCTTTGAACGGTTCGACATCGGCTTCGATCTGGGCGCGAAATTCGGTCTCCGCCAACACCAATCCCGCCAGGAACGCGCCTAAGGCCGTCGACAAGCCCGCAAGCTCCGTCGCCCACGCCGCCCCAACGGCCGTTAACGCGACCGCGGCCATGAACAGCTCCGGGCTGCGCTCGGCGGCGATCCATCGAAAGGCGTAACGCAAACCGAAGCGGCCTACGACCAGGATGGCGACCACCGCCAACACCGCCTTGGTCATCGCCAAGATCCCCGACACCGCCAGCGCGCCCGCGCCGGCGCCTTGGGCCGAACCCAAAGCTGTGACCGCCACCAACATCGGCGCCACTGCGAGGTCCTGCATCAGCAAAACCGCAAACGCCGAACGGCCGTGGGCGGTTGCGGTTTCGCGACGTTCAGAGAGCAATTGCATGCCCATGGCGGTGGTGGAAAAGGCGAAACACGCGCCCAGGATCACGCTTGCGCCGACCCCATTGCCCCACAGCGCCGCCACCACGCCCACGACGAGCCCTGTGGCGATCATTTGCGCGCCGCCTAATCCGAAGATCAGCCGCCGCAGCGCCATGATCCGTTCGAACGACAGCTCCAAGCCGATTGCAAAGAGCAGGAACACCACGCCCAACTCCGCCAACCGGCGCACGCTCTCAGCTTCGGCGAAGACGGCCAGCCCCTGGGGCCCTAAAGCCAAACCCGCCAGCAAATACCCGAAAATCGGGCTCAATTTCAGCCGCCGACAGATCGGCGCGCACACAAGGGCGGCGCCTAAGAACACCATCGCCTGACGGGCGAAGGGTGCATTCAGTACGGCGTGCGCCGCTGCGTCCGTTTCTGCCGCCATAGCGTCGAGTTGATTCCCTTTTCCGCTTCGGCTCCGTATACCAGAGCGCTTACGCCCGTCCGGCGCGACCGGTCGCCCGACCATCGCGCGAATCACAGCCGAACCGTCCTTCTTTTTCCGCGTTTTCACAGAAGGCGCACAAGACGCCCGTTATGGATATCCACTTTATGCCCTTCGCGTTGCTGGTGTGTTTGATGATTGCGGGCCTGGTGGGCTTGTTGGTCGCAGGCGATGTTCTGGTGCGCGGGGCGGCGGCCTTGGCCCGAAGGCTCGGGATCGGCCCGCTGATCGTTGGGCTGACGGTGGTGGCGTTTGGCACCTCGGCGCCGGAGATGTTCGTCAGCGTGGATGCGGTCCGCCAAGGCGCCTCGGGCATTGCGGTGGGCAACATTGTGGGTTCGAACATCGCGAACGTTTTTTTGGTGCTCGGCATGCCGGCGCTGTTCGGCGCCATCGCGGCGCCCGGCGCTGGGGCGCGCAGCTCGGCGGCCATCGGATTGGCCGCAGCGCTTATTGTCTGGGCGATGAGCTTTGCGGGCGCGCTCGGGCTTTGGCAGGGCGTCGTGTTGTTAGCCGGGATCCTCGGCTATTTGGCGTTCTTATTCCGCCGCGCGCAAACCGGGGTCGAGGATCCCTCGCTCGCGGAGTTAGCCGATGTCGACCACATTGAAGGTTTACCTCAGCGCGGCTGGAGCATTGCGGGCTGCATTCTATTCGGATTGGCGGGCCTGCCCTTAGGCGCCAAGCTGATTGTGGAGAGCGGCATTGAAATGGCCGAACGCCTGGCCGTGCCTGAGGAGATTATCGGCTTGACCGCCCTGGCGGTGGGCACGTCTTTGCCTGAACTCGCCGCCACAGTGCTCGCCGCGATGCGCAAACACACCGAGCTGGCGGTCGGCAACGTCATCGGCTCGAATATTTTCAATCTCTTCGCCGTCCTAGGCGTTACCGCGTTGGCGGGAACCGTACCGGTCTCCCAGGCGGTGCGCGGTTATGACATGCTGGTGATGGTGGCCGCCGCAATCGTGCTCTTTGGACTCACCCTGGCGCAGAAGGGCATTAACCGGTTGACCGGGGTTGTGTTGCTTTTCGCCTATGCCGGCTACCTTTTTGGCGTGACCCAGGTCGGTCGGGCCGTGTAAGACCCCGGGCTTGATCCCAAACCTGCGCTATCGGAAAGACCGCTTTCGTGAGCGACGCCGCCTCCCTTCGCATTCGCGTCTCTAAACGCTTCCAGTTCGACGCCGCGCACCATTTCGAGCACGAAGCCGACGGCCACCCGTTTTCGCGCCTGCATGGGCACTCGTTTGAGGGCTTGGTGGAGCTTGAAGGCGTCGCCGATCCGAGAACAGGTTTCGTCGAAGATCTCTGGCGCGTGGAGGCCGCGCTTCAGGCCGTTGTCGAAACTTTGGACCATCGCCTGCTCAACGAGGTCGAGGGCTTGGGGCCGCCATCGCTGGAGCACTTAGCGCTTTACGTGTTCAACCGGCTTAAGCCGACCTTGGCGCAGCTCAGCGCGGTGGAGATCGGCCGGCCCTCATGCGGCGAGCGCGCCCGGATCGAAGCGCAATGACGCCGGGAACCGTTTTGATCACCGGGGCCGCGGCGCGGATCGGCCGCGCCTTAAGCCTCGCGCTGGCCGAAGACGGTTGGGCGGTGGCGGTTCATTACAACCGCTCCGCCGAGCCCGCCCAAGCCTTGGTCGCGGAGATCGCCCAAGCCGGAGGCCGGGCCATCGCCTTGGGCGCAGACTTGCTCGACCTCGACGCCGTGGAGCGGTTGATCCCCCAGGCTCAGGACGCGCTGGGTTCGGTGACCGCTTTGATCAACAACGCCTCCGCGTTTGAGGATGACGAGATCGGCCGGCTGACGGCGGAGAGCTTCGCCCTGCACATGAACGTCAATCTGCGCGCGCCGGTGTTTCTGGCCCAGGCGCTCGCGCGACGCCTACCCAAGGATCAGAGCGGCGCAGTCGTAAACCTCTTGGACCAGCGGGTGAAAAAGCCGGTCCCACTGTTTTTCAGCTATGGCCTGTCGAAAGCGGCCCTCGCGGAGGCCACGGTGACGTTGGCCCAAGCGCTGGCCCCGCGGATCCGGGTCAATGGCGTGGGGCCGGGGCCCACGCTGATGAACACGCGCCAGCAGCCGGAAGATTTCCAAGCCCAAGTGGACGCCACGATCCTGGCCACAGGCTCGCCGCCCGAGGAGATTGTGCGAGCGGTGCGATATCTACTTGGTGCCCAGGCGGTCACCGGCCAATGGCTCGCGGTTGACGGGGGCCAGCACTTATTCTGGAAAACTCCCGATGTTTGGGGGATCCGCGAATGATCGATCGATCGGAAAAACGCGGCGAGGTGCGCCCGCTGCCCGCCCCGGTGAGCGGGGAAACCACGGTTTTTGTCCGCGGCCTGCGCGTGGACGCTTCGATCGGCGTGCACCCGCACGAGCACGAGACCGTCCAGCCGATCCTGATCGACATCGCCGTCGACCTCGGCGCATACCCAGGACCGAAAGAGGATCGCCTAGCCGAGGTGCTCGACTACCAGACGCTGGCCGACAAAGCGGAAACCTTCGCCCGGGCCGGCCATGTTCAACTGGTGGAGACCTTGGCCGAGCGGATCGCCGCTTGGTGCCTGCGCGATAGCCGAGCCGTCGAGGTCCGGGTCCGGATCGAAAAGCCTCAAGCGTTGGGGGCGGCGGCCGCCGCCGGGGTGGAGATCGTCCGCCGGCGGGGGTGACCCAACCGGCGAACTGCGCACAAAGGTTGACCGTAGCGCCGAGCGTTCATATTGTTTTTCGATAAAAATCTATCGAAAAGGGGTATATCATGGCTCGGATCTGGACGGCGGTGGCGATCCTGCTGGGATTGGGCGCACTCGTTTATTACGACGATGGTCTTTACGCGATCCCGGGGGTAAAGGCGTTTTTCCAGGACCTCAGCGCCACGATGCGTTTGACGATCCGGTTCGTCGTGCAGTTCGCTGGACCGATCGTGTTGCTTGCCCTCATTGCGCGGATGCACCTGGCGAAATCCGTCGCCCATTTCGGCTTAGGCGCGCCGCGTCCCCTGGCGATCGCTTTGCCGGTGATGGCGGTCATCCCACTTTATGCGGTCTTCGCGGCGACCCAGCCCGTTCAAACAGAGATCAACCCGGTGCGAGCCTTCCAATTGGCGCTTTTCTACCCGTTCTTGGAGGAAATGGTGTTTCGCGGCTTCGCCTTCGGCGCGCTGCGTCGTGTGTGCAAGTTTAATTTCTGGGTAGCGGCGTTATTACCCGCCGCCGGTACCGCCTTGGTCCACCTCTATCAGGCCAATGATGCGATGTCCGTGGTTATGACTTTGCTCATCGCCGGGCTGGGCGGGGTGTTCTTTAGCTGGATTTACGAGCGCTGGGGCTTCAACATCTGGATCCCCACCGCCATGCACGCGCTGATGAATCTGGCGTGGAACGTGTTCGATATTGGTTCTGGAGCCTTTGCCGGCTGGCTGCCCACGGTGATGCAAGTGACCACGCTGATCACAGCGGTCACCCTCACGCTCTATCTGCAGCGCCGGCGCTCTTCGGAGCTTCAACCGGCTTAAACATAAGGCCAAGCGGCCTATACTGGGCCCTATGGAGCCCACGACCGCACCCGACAGCCCGCCCCGTGAGCCCAGCCTCAAAGGGGCGGCGCTGATTAAAGATCACGTCAAGCGTTTGCCAGCCAAGCCCGGAGTCTATCGCATGATCGACGCCAAGGGTGATGTGATCTATGTGGGCAAAGCCAAGAACTTAAAAAACCGGGTGACCAATTACACCCGGTTGGGCGGTCATACCAACCGTATCGCCAAGATGATTTCGCTGACGGCCGCTATGGAGTTCTCCGTCACCGCGACGGAGACGGAGGCGTTGCTGCTTGAAGCCAATCTCATCAAAAAGCACAAACCCAAATTCAATATTCTCCTGCGCGATGACAAATCCTTCCCGTTCATCCTGATCCGGCGCGACCATAAAGCCCCGCAAATCATGAAGCACCGCGGCGCGCGCGCGGCGAAGGGCGATTATTTCGGCCCGTTCGCCAGCGCCGGCGCAGTCAATCGGACATTGGACACCCTGCAGAAGGCGTTCCTCCTGCGTACCTGTTCGGACAGCATTTACGACAGCCGCACCCGACCCTGCATGCTCCACCAAATCAAGCGCTGTGCTGCGCCGTGCGTGGATTACGTGACTGAGGCGGAATATAGCGCGCTGGTCGCCGAGGCCGACAAGTTCTTAGGCGGCAAGTCCAACGCCTTGCGCGAGGATTTACAGCGCCAAATGACCGCCGCGGCCGAAGCCATGGAGTTCGAGAAGGCCGCTCGGCTGCGCGACCGCATTCGCGCGTTGGCCGCCGTCCCCACCCACCAGGGCGTCAATCCCGCCAGTGTCGAGGAGGCGGACGTGGTCGCGGTCCACGTCGAAGGCGGAGCGAGCTGTGTGCAAGTGGTGTTCTTCCGGGCGGGCCAGAACTGGGGCGACCGGGCGCATTTCCCCCGCCATGAAAAAGACGCCGAGCCTGCGGACGTGCTCGAAGCGTTCCTCGCGCAATTCTATGACGACAAACCGGCGCCTGGGCTGATCCTGGTGTCCGAGGCGATTGAGAACAAACCCTTGCTGGAGGAGGCTTTAAGCCTTCGCGCCGGCCGCAAAGTGTCGATCCACCGGCCCTCCCGGGGGGAAAAATCCGGCCTCGTCCAACAGGCCTGCGACAACGCCCGCGAAGCGCTAGGCCGGAAGCTCGCCGAAAGCGCCAGCCAGGCCCGCCTTCTGGACGGGGTGCAGGACGTTTTCGACCTCGACAAACGGCCCGAGCGGATCGAGATTTACGATAACTCGCACATTCAGGGGACCAACGCCGTGGGCGCCCTGGTGGTGGCCGGGCCCGACGGGTTTGAGAAAAACCAATACCGGAAGTTTAATATCAAATCCGACGACCTCGTCCCCGGCGATGACTACGGCATGATGCGCGAAGTGTTTCGCCGGCGGTTTCAGCGTCTGTTGAAAGAAACCGCCGACCGCAAGGCTGTTTGGCCCGACCTCGTGCTCATTGACGGTGGCAAGGGCCAGCTCTCGGCGGTCGTGGAAACCTTGGCGGATCTCGGCCTGGGCCCGGACGATGTGAATTTGGTGGCGGTGGGCAAGGGTCCGGACCGAGATGCGGGCCGAGAAACCTTCATCCAGCCCGGCAAAGCGCCGCGCCAATTACCGCCGAACGATGCGGTGCTCTACTACCTCCAACGTCTGCGCGACGAGGCGCACCGCTTCGCCATCGGCTCACACCGGGCCAAGCGATCCGCGGATATCGCGAAAAACCCGCTCGACGGGATACCCGGCGTCGGGCCGTCACGGAAAAAGGCGCTGCTGGCGCATTTCGGCTCCGCCCGGGCGGTGAAACGCGCCGCGCTGGCGGATCTGGAGGCGGTGGACGGGGTCTCTAAAGCGTTGGCGGAAAAGATTTACGCCTGGTTCCGGGACGAAACATAGATCCGCGTCAGCGCGACCGAACACCGCGACCGACCCAGATGGCGCGCCTTGCGCGCCTGGGGTTGAGAGAACTGAAATTGGGTGTCCGCATTTGGTGATTGATTGGCGCTAAAAATAACGGTCCTTCACATTGCTCATATGCCACATTATTTGATTGGTTTCGTCGACTTTTACGTGAAGTATAATTTGTATGACTTGATTGATCCCACAGGAGGACTCGCCATGAAACATGAACATAAACCACGTCCAGCGGATCAAATCCAATTAGAACAGTTGGCACGCGAGCTTGAAACTGATGAAGGTCGTAAAAGGCTAGGTGATGAAGCCTACCAAGAAGCAATGGCAGCCGAAAAACGTAAATCAATACAACAGAACCCACCTAAACACTAAAGGAATCGTGCGTGTCCAGACCACAGTTTTGGTTGGTCGCGGGCCCAAATGGAGCAGGCAAGTCCACAATGTCTGCAACGATCAAGAAGCGATTTCCTGCGGTTCAAGTCATCGACCCAGACTATATCGCAGAAGAGATGACAGGCTCTTTTTCTTCGGTCGATCAAGAGCAGCTTGCGGCGGGCAAACGAGCGCTGTCGCTGGTCAAGCAATATATCGACGAAGGTAAATCCTTCATCGTTGAATCCACGATTTCTGGAACAACTTACCTAAAGTTCGCTAATCAAGCGAGAGCAGATGGGTTCAGAACCACATTTATCTATGTTGGTTTGGACAGCGCCCAGCTTAGTGGAGAGCGAGTTTCTAAGCGTGTTGGCCTGGGTGGTCATGCAATACCGACCAATGACATAGCGAGGCGCTACCCTCGCTCCTTGGCGAATTTAAAGGCGCATATTAAAGCCTTTGAAAGTGCTCATATCTACGACAATAGCCAGCGATACCAATGGGTAGCTGATTACCGTAATGGAATGATTCATAAAGCGTCACAAGCCATGCCCCAGTGGATTAAACAATATTTGCCTTAAGGATGACTGTGAAAGAACTGTTCATTACTCTGATTTCTGTTTTTATCCTATAGAGTTGCTCTGACCATCAGGAGCCGAACAACCAACACGCCATCCAAAAATTTTAAAGCGAAGTCGATAATCTGAAGAAGCAGGTGGCGACACGGCGGCAAGGGCCAGCTCTCGGTGGTGTTGGAAACCTTGGCGGATCTAGAGGCGGTGGACGGGGTCTCTAAAGCGTTGGCGGAAAAGATTGACGCCTGGTTTCGGGACGGATCATAGATCAGCGTCAGCGCGACGGAATACCGCGACCGACCCGGATGGAGCGCCTTGCGAGCCTGGGGTTGAGACAACTAAATTTCGAACTTAGCAATCTGTTCATGATCCGAACAAGGTGTCTGATGGATAAGTTAAACAGAAAACACTTGGCCCTGGATCCGCGGTTTCAAGCCGCCTGGGGTCTCATGTTGTTCGCGGCTGTGTTTGTCGCGACTTATTTGCCCGCCCCTCTCAAAACGGAGAGTTTAGGCGTCGCACTGCTGTTGAGTTTACCCTTAGCCTATGGGTTTGCAGTTTTCCTCCCCACTGAAACCGATCAAATTCAAAATAAAAGTCCGAAAAACCGAACGAAAATATTGGAAGTTTTCTTCTTGTTGCAATGGCTGTTATTGTCTCAGACACTGTTCGATCGGGCGCCGACGAATTTATTTCAGGCCCTGGCGGGGGCTGCGCCGGTCGCTGTGCTGCTTGGTGTCGGGATCAGTTTTCGGGGCGAATTTGAGAACGCTCGACTACCCAAAGTCGATGTGCGGACGGTTGTCGGCTTTTTTACAACGGTTATGACCGCGTTATTATTCGCGAAGGCCGTGACCTTCGGCGAAGGGTTCAACGCCATAATCAGCTCCGCCATCCTTTGCCTGCCGCTCGCCGCCCTTTGCGGCTACATGTACGCCACTGGCATACGCGATTGGCGGGCGTTGGAGCACGCGGATGCGGACGGCCGAGCGCGAGACCTTTCTGTGGACCCGCCCAACCCGGCTTGACGGCGTTCGCACGGCGCGCCACAGGGCGGGGATGCCCACACCCCGCCCCGCTCGCTTTGCTTGGTTGCCCAACGCCCTAACCTGGGCGCGTATCGGCCTCGCCCCGGTGGTGCTGGGCGCCTATGCAGCCGCCCATGGCGGGCTCGACGGGTTGGTGCGCACGCCGGCGACTTGGCGGATTGGATGGCTTAGCCTGGCGGTGGGCGCCTTCGGGCTCGCAGCTCTGCTTGACGGTTTGGACGGCTGGTTGGCGCGCCGGCTGAGAGCGACCAGCGCGTTGGGCGCGGCGCTCGATCCCGCGGCGGACAAACTCTTGGCGCTTGCGGCCATGCTCGCTTTACTCAGCTTCGGGGCGAACGGGCTCTACGCCACCCATCTCTTAGCGCCGTGTTTCGTCATTCTGGCTCGAGATGGGCTCGTATCCGCCCTGCGCGCGCACACCGGATTTGCGGCCGCCCCCCCCTCCCGATTGGCGAAATGGAAAACGGCGGTGGAGTTTTTCAGCCTTGGCGGCTTGCTGGCCTCACCGCTCTTGGTGTTGGGCGCGGGGGGCGCGAGCCTGGCCCTGGGCGGGTTGGCGGGCTTGTGGCTCGCCGCGGGGCTCAGCGTGCTCACCGGGGTGAGTTATGCGCGCCACGCCCGCAGGCGGCCCGGCTGAGCAAGGCCGCCGATCTCGCCAATCAACACGCCCTCCGATGCGCGCTAGCTCTTAGCAGAGCGTAATGGCGAGTTCAGTTTCAAAATTTATTCTGTTTTTATCGCCCAAGGTCTGACGCCATTAACGCTCAACTAACACACCCGACCTAAAAGCTACGTCACGATACGCAAAAGCGTACTAACGATAATATTGAGAAGGGCATGGCCTTATGACCACGCACAACCTCCAGGACCGCCTCAATTTTCATCGCATTGACGCTGAGACGAAGGCGCGACTGCGGTCATTAAAGCCGTTCTTGTCTGACATTCTTCCCGCGGCGCTCGATGATTTTTATAAACATCTTCGCGCTTTTCCCCATGTTTGGGCGGTGTTTGACGGCGCAGTTGAACATGTAAAGTCGAAACAAATTCAACACTGGATGGTGATCGCTGACGCTCAGTTCGACTCCATCTATGTTGACTCTGTCACGCGTATTTGGACGACGCATGCAAAACTTGACTTAGACGCATCGTTTTTCATGGGCGGGTACTCGCTACTAACCTCCTATATCCAGCGCGCGATTGTCGAGCACTTCACACCGAAGGGCTGGCGAGCGGTGTTTGCCGCTAATCCAGCGGCCGACTACGTCGAGGCGATCAACCGTGCGGTTTTGCTAGATCTCGATTTCGCGGTCGAGATTTATAACAGCGCCAGCGAACAGACGCGGCACTCGGGCATTCAAGCCATCGCACAAACGTTCGAAGACAGCATTCTCAAGCTCACCGAAGAACTTGCCGCAGCCAGCGCCGCCTTGGAAGCCGGGGCGGACACCGTGCGTACGGCCATGAGCGACGCCAATCAAACAACCGCCAACGCCGCGGCGAGTGCGGAACAAGCCACCTCGAACGTCTCGGTGGTCGCCGCCGCCGCCGAACAAATGGGCGCTTCGGTGCGCGAGATCGCTACCCAAGTCTCCCACTCCGCGGATATCGCCGGCAAGGCCGTGGCGCGCGCCGCTTCGGCGGGGGATACGATCACGTCTCTCTCGGAAGCGGCCTCCAAAATCGGCGACGTGGTCAGGTTGATCTCCGATATCGCGGAGCAGACCAATCTGTTGGCGCTTAACGCGACGATCGAATCTGCGCGCGCGGGCGAAGCCGGCAAAGGCTTCGCGGTGGTCGCCCAAGAGGTGAAAACCTTGGCCGGTCAAACCGCCAAGGCCACCGAAGACATTGCTCAGCAAATCCAAGCCATGCAGGCGGCGACGAAAGACAGCGTTGAGGCGATTGGCGCGATCCGCTCCACCATCGACGAGATCAACACGGTTGCCGTCAGCATCAACGCAGCGATTGAAGAACAAAGCGCCTCAACCCAGGAAATCGCGCGGAACACCCAAGAAGCCGCGACGGGCACCCAATCTGTTTCCGAAATCATCGCCGAAGCCAACGCCGCCTCGGACCGCGCCGACGGCGGCGCGCGTGAGGTCGGCGACACCGCGCAATCGCTGGCCACGCGCATCGCCAGCCTGCAGACTGAGGTTAGCCGCTTCCTGGAAAACCTTCGCGCCGCTTAGGCGCTAAAACGCGAAAGTCGGACAGGCTCGGCCGCTGGTCAGCGGTCGAGCTTCCCGCGCACCAGAGCGTCATAGTCGGTGACCAGCGCCTCGGTGACGGCGCCGGGCGTGTAGCTCAGCCCCTTGATTTCGCGCACGGGGGTGACTTCGGCGGCTGTACCGGTGATGAAGCACTCTTCAAAGAACGGCAGTTCTGAAGGGTAGATGTCCCTCTCTATAATTTTGAACCCGCGTGCTTGCGCCAAATCCAAAACGGTCCGCCTTGTGATGCCTTCAAGAATGCATTCAGTCGTCGGCGTGTGCACCTCTTCGCCCCGGACAAAGAAAATGTGCGCACCAGTGCACTCCGCGACCCGGCCTTTGTAGTCATACATGAGCGCGTCGGCGTAACCTTCGGCCTCAGCCGCGTGCTTGGACAAGGTGCAGATCATATAGAGCCCCGCGGCTTTGGATTTGCACGGCGCGCTTTCGGGGGACGGGCGCTTCCAGTCCGCGATGGTCAGCCGAATACCGGCCATTTTGTCGGCGAAATAATCGCCCCAAGCCCAAATCGCCATCGCCAAATGCGTGGTGTTGTTTTGGGTCGAAACGCCCATTTCCTTCGCGCCGCGCCAGGCGAAACACCGCACATAGGCGCTTTGCAACCCAGAGCGGGCGAAGGTGTCGGCCTTGGCCGCTTCGATCTCCTCAAGCTCATACGGGATTTCAAAACCGAGCAGGTTCGCCGACTGAAGAAGCCGCTGGGAATGCTCGCGCGACTTAAAAATTACGCCGTCATAAGCGCGCTCGCCTTCAAACACGCAGCTTCCATAATGCAGGCCATGGGTCAGCACGTGGATTTTGGCCTCACGCCAATCGACGGTTTCGCCGTCGAACCAAATCACCCCATCGCGGTCGTCATAGGGAACCAGCGCCATGCCTGCCTCTTTCTTCATTGTCGCCGGGGGGCGGCCAACCCGGCCGCGGCTTGTTTTTCCCGGCAAGGGGCCGCATTCTCACGAGGAAACAAGAGTGTCAACATGGCTCGGCAACCGGTTTTTACGTCAGTGACCGGCTTTCGCGCCCGCTTCGGAGACGGGGCGTGAACGCGGAGGCGGCCCATCTGCTCGTCGTTGACGACGACGACCGTATCCGCACGTTGCTTAAGCAGTTTTTATGTCGCGAAGGGTTTCGGGTTAGCGTCGCCGCGGACGCTTGCGGCGCTCGCGCTCTGCTCCAAGGCTTAGCCTTCGACCTGGTCGTGCTCGACGTGATGATGCCAGGTGAGGATGGATTGGCGCTCACGAATGCGTTGCGCGCGGACCCGGACACCACAGACACCGCGATCATCCTCTTGACGGCCCGGGGCGAAGCCGACGCACGGATCGCCGGGTTAAGAGCTGGCGCGGACGATTACCTGCCCAAACCCTTCGAACCCGAGGAATTGCTGTTGCGCATTCGTGCGGTGCTCAAACGCGCGGGAACCGCGCCGCTGATCGAATGCGTCGCCTTTGGGGCGTGTACCTATCGACTGGGCGCCCATGAACTGACCCGGGCGGGGGACAGCCTGCACCTAACCGAAGCCGAGGCGGCGTTGTTGAGCACGCTGGCGAGCCGACCCGGGGACGTGGTGGCGCGCGAGGATCTGCGCGGGCGCGGATCAGCCGCCCATGATCGCTCGATTGACGTCCAGGTGACCCGGCTGAGACGGAAGATCGAAGACGATCCGCGTTTGCCGCGCTTCCTGCAAACCGTGCGCGGCGAAGGCTACCGCCTGCTCGCTACCCCAACCGCGGGCGGTGACAGCTCTCGGTGAGCGATCGAAAGCGGAGAAACGGGCGGGCGGACCCGGCGAAAGCCTCACCGCGTTGGGCGCTGCGAACTCCGCGCGGGTTGTTCGCACGCTCGCTGCTGATTGTGCTCACCCCCGTGATCACCCTGCAACTCGCCGTCACGGCGGTGTTTTTTCTCTACCATTGGCGCTCGGTGACCGATCGGCTCGCCATCGGCGCGGCCGGCGACGTCGCCGGCGTGCTGGCGCTTTACCGGACCAAGCCGGATGATTTCGACGCGTTGCAAAGCTGGGCGAAATCCACACTCGGGCTTTCGGTGGTTTTGTGGCCTCAGGCGACCTTGCCCAAGGCTGATCGGCGGAACTTCTTCTCCGAAGTCGACCGAGCGGTGCGTCAGGCCGCGGACGCCAAGCTCGACGCGTCCCATTGGATCGACACCCGACGCTACGCGGATTACGTCGACATCCGGGTGCAAGTGGAGGCAGGTGTTTTGCGCTTCGCGGTCCGCCGCGACCGGGTTTTGGTCACCACAGGGCACGTCTTTCTCGCCTGGGTCCTCGCGGCGACCGCGCTTTTGGCGACCATCAGCATTGCGTTTATGCGCAACCAAGTTCGCCCGATCCGGCGATTGGCCGAAGCGGCGGATCGGTTTGGACGTGGCCTCGAAGCGGACGCCTACAAACCGTCCGGCGCGCGAGAGGTGCGCCAAGCCGGGGCGGCGTTTTTGGACATGCGCGATCGGCTGAAACGCTATGTAGAGCAACGCACCGCCTTGCTCGCCAGTGTCAGCCATGATCTGCGCACACCGCTCACGCGGCTCAAACTGTCGCTATCGTTGATGCCGCCGTCCGAGGAGGTGACCGCCGCGCGCGCGGACCTTCAAGACATGGCCCATATGCTCGACGAATATCTGGCGTTCGCGCGCGGTGAAGCCGGAGAAACCGTTCAGGAGGCGGATTTGGCGGCGCTGGTCGAAGCGGTGGCCGCTCCCTTCGCCCGCCCGGGCGCGAACATCACGCTTAAGCTCGACGCGCCCTTGCCAGTCCGGGTGCGCCCGCTGGCGATCAAACGGTGTTTGACGAACATTATCGACAACGCTCTGGCGTATGGCGAGCAGGTAGAAATCCGCGCGCGTCAGGTCGGGCCGCGCGTCGAAATCCTGGTGGATGACGACGGCCCCGGGTTGGCGCCGGAGCAGTATGAGCACGCCTTCACCCCATTTGCGCGCCTTGATCCCGCTCGCAGTCAAAACCGCAAAGGCGTGGGCCTCGGCTTGGCGATCGCCCGCGACGCCGCACGCGGCCATGGGGGCGAAGTGTCCTTAGCCCAAAGCCCATTAGGCGGGCTGCAAGTGCGCGTAGACCTGCCGGCCTAGAGCCGCTTCTCGACTCGGATTAACTTGAAGCGGTTCTAGCCGCGGTCGTTAGCGGCCGCGCGGCGTCCGAAGCGGGCGCCCACCCGACGGAGTTGCCCACCAAACGTCTCTAAATCCGCAAGATCCCGATCCAACCGCGCTAAGGTCCGCGATTGAGCCCCGTCCTCGTCCTCCAACCAAGCTGCTTCAGCGCGATGTAAGACCCCGGCGAACACCGCCGCGCCCAGCCGGGACGGCCCACCTTCCCTGCCAATCTGGGCCGCGTCGAGCAACCAGCGCGCGGGCCGCGCCAAAGCGCGAAGTCGGCGCGCCCGATCCACTGTGGAGCGGCGCGCAAACCTCAGCAGCGACGCATAGGCCGGCCGGGTCTCCTCCATAAGATCGAACCGCGCCATCGCCGCCTCGAACGCGCGCTCGCGGGCGGTCAAGGCGGGGTCAAGGGCTTGGGCGGCGCTGTCGACCGCCGCCGCATCCAATCGCAGCCAGATACCCGCCGCCAAGTCCACGGTCGACCCGAACGCCGCATAGGCTTGGGAGGGCGGCGCACCGGCCGCCTCGGCCACATCGACCAGGCTGATCCGCGCCCAAGCGCACTCAGCCGACAGTGTGAGCCCCGCCGCGATACATCGATCATCGAGGGTCGGTTTCGGCTGATCCGCCGTATCGTGTGAAAGCTCCGCCATAGCCCTGAGACATGGCGCGGATCATCGCGCCTGCAAGTCGCTCCGGTTAGGCTTCGCCGGCGGTTTCGAACAGCGCGGCTTCAGCGGCTTCATGGGGGGTTTTCCCGCCCCAAACCAGGTAATTGAACGCAGGATGGAACCGCTCCCCCGCCTCGACCGCATGGGCGACGAAGTGGGCGATTTGCGCGGGGCTGGGCTGTTCGCCGTCGGGCAAAACCAGCGAATGACGATAGACGATCGCGCCGTCTTCGGCCCACACGTCGAAATGACCGATCCAAAGCCGCTCATTCAGGAGCGCAACGAGATCGCAAATGTCTGGGCGACGAGCTTTCGGCGCTTTCACGTCCAAACTCAAACAGACGTGAAGCATTTCCATATCCGGCTTCCAGGCGAACCAGATTTGGTGATCGCACCATTGCCCAGGAATCGCCATGTGGAGTTCACGGTCCTCCGTGCGCTCATAGACATATTGTTCGCCGATGACGACTTGTTCGACCACATCCAGTGGGTCGAAATCCAAGTCCCGTTCAGACGTCATTAAATCCATAGCGCGATATCCACTGTGTTTGAGGACGAATCGAAACCGACGCCAAAACCATAGGCGGGCTGTTCAGCGAGTCGCAATGATTCGTCGATCAAGCGTTTTCGGACCCGTCCTGGGTCGAGTGTGCTTTAAGCGCGTTAACCTCGGCTTTAAGCGCGGCGATCTCCTCGCGCGCCGCATTTAGCATCGCTTTGGTCGCCTCAAACTCCTCGCGACCGACCAGGTCCATATCCGCGATCAGCCGATCGACCTGCGCGCGCGCCAGCGCTCGGGCCTCCTCGCCCACGGATTGGGCCGCGCCCAGTGCGCCGGTCATCAACTGAGCCATATCATCTAGAAGCGGATTTTTGGTTTGCATGAGAGCGCTCCTTCGTCGCCTAGGTCGCGCCGCGCGAGGTTGCGCGGCCCCCGTGATTTCATGGGCGCGGGCGTCTATAAGCCGTTCTCGGTTTCCCGCGCAACGTCGCGCGCCCGCAATGAGAGCCCGCCCGTTATGCCCGACCTGAGCCTCGCCGCCATTCCGTTCCCAAAAATTGACCCCGTGTTCTTCCATATCGGCCCTCTGCCGATCCGATGGTACGCGCTGGCTTACCTCGCAGCCTTTGTCGCGGGTTGGCGGTATATGCTGGTCATTTGCCAAACCGATCGCCTGTGGCGCGCGAAGGACGAGGCGGTGGGTCAATGCCCTCTGACCCGCGACGACGTCGACGAGTTTCTATTCTGGGCGATTCTCGGTGTGCTGATCGGCGCTCGGCTCGGTTTCGTGCTGCTGTATCGTCCTCACATGATATGGTCCGACCCCTTGCGTATTCCACAGATGTGGACGGGGGGGATGTCGTTCGATGGCGGTTTGGTGGGCGTGACCCTCGCAATGTGGGGGGTGGCGCGCGCGCGCAAAGCCCCTGTCTTGCGCTTGGCCGACGCCTGTGCGCCGGTGGTGCCGATCGGCTTGTTCTTTGGCCGCCTGGCGAATTTCATCAATGGTGAGCTTTGGGGTCGAGTGACCGACGCGCCTTGGGCGATGGTGTTCCCCGGCGCCGGGCCCCTGCCCCGTCATCCCAGCCAGCTTTATGAGGCGGCGCTTGAGGGCGTCGTTCTGTTCATCATACTGAGCATTTTGGTCTGGCGGGGTCGGGGCTTGCGTCGCCCCGGTCTGGTCACCGGCGCCTTCTTGGCGGGGTATGGCGTGTTTCGATCGCTGGTGGAGACCGTGCGCCAGCCCGATGACGGCGTGCTCAACCTGCCCTTCGGCCTGACACTGGGGATTCTATACTCGCTGCCAATGGTTTTGATCGGCGTCGGGCTGATGCTCAACGCCTTGCGGCGGCCACCGGAACCGGGGCGCGACCGACCGCAATTGGCGGATGCTGAGGCGTGAGCGGCGACCTCAAATACTGGCTCGTCGACTATATCCGCACCCAAGGTCCGCTATCGATCGCCCAGTTTATGGCGTTCGCGCTCCACCATCCGGATGGCGGATATTACACCTCCCGCGCGCGGCTGGGACGGTCCGGCGATTTCCTCACCGCGCCTTTGGCCAGCCCGATGTTTGGCGAATTGATCGGTCTGTGGTGCGTGCAGACCTGGGCCGACATGGGCGCGCCGAATCCGGTCCGCTTGATCGAATTGGGTCCGGGGACCGGGGTGATGATGGCGGATATGTTACGCGCCGCGCGGGTCTGCCCGGACTTCTTGGACGCGGTGCGCGTGAGCTTGGTTGAAACCAGTCCGGGCTTGGCCGAACGCCAGAAACGCAGCCTGGCGCGCGCCCCAGCGCCGCCGGACTGGACAACCCGGCTTGACGCCGTCGCCGATGACGCGCCCACACTCATCGTGGCGAATGAATTCCTCGATTGTTTGCCAATCCGCCAGTTCGTACGTGTTGAGGGGGCGTGGCGGGAACGGCGTGTTGGCGTGAACCCAGACGTCCCGGAGCGGCTGGCGTTTATCGCCAACCCTGCCTCGATCGGCCCTGCGGATCTGGCGATCCTGCCCCAGGCCTGGCGTGGCGCCGCCCCTGCCGGCGCCCTGATCGAGGCGCGCCCGGGCGTGGAGCCCTTATTGGCGGACATCAAGCATCGGTTCGCGCAATGTCCCGGGCGGGCGCTGTTCATTGATTACGGCCCGGCGGAAAGCGAACTCGGCGACACCCTGCAAGCGATTGCGGGGCATCGCAAAGTCGATCCGCTCGAAGCCCCGGGGGCGGCGGATCTCACTGCGCGGGTGGACTTCGCCGATTTGGCCGATCAGGCCAAGCGCTTGGGCCTGCGCGTGGATGGTCCTCTTGAACAAGGGGTTTGGCTGAACGCCTTGGGGCTGGGCGTCCGGGCGGAGGCGTTGGCCACAGCGCAACCCGACCAGCGCGCCAGCCTGAGGACCCAAACCGCAAGGCTCGCCCATAGCGATCAAATGGGAAAACTCTTTAAATCAGTTGTATTGTCATCATTTGATCTACCGATCGCTGCGGGTTTTGCGCCCATTACCGTGTAATAGCTTGAATGAGGCTTGGCGGACTGCAATCCATCCTCTGTCATCGCTTCGCATGGGTCGCGCGAAAGTGTTCGACTTGCTAGGACGGTGTCATGACGCTGACAATACGACGCTCGTCCTTACTTGAAAGCGCGCCCGGCGTGTCCCACGGTTTTTTCGGGCGCACGGGTGGCGTTTCCCAAGGCGTCTATGACTCTCTGAACACGGGCCCCGGCTCAAACGACGACGCGTTGCGGGTGGCGGAGAACCGACGGCGTGCGGCGGACGTCTTTGGCGTGCCCGCGGAACGAATGCTCACGGCGAGCCAGGCGCACACCGCCACCGCGATCACCGTGTCGGGCCCCTGGCGCGGACGGCCGAGCCAGGGCGACGCGCTCGGCACCCGGGCGGAGGCGTTGGTCCTAGGCGCGCTAGCGGCGGATTGCGCGCCGATTCTCATGGTTGACCCCCAGGCTCGGGTCGTGGGGGCGGTGCACGCCGGATGGCGCGGCGCCTTGGACGGTGTGCTGAGCGCGGGCGTGGCGGCGATGGTCGAACTGGGGGCGGCGCGCGATCGTGTGCTGGCCGCCGTCGGGCCGTGCATCGGTTGGGACTCCTATGAGATCGGGCCAGATTTCAAAGCCCGTTTCTTGGCCGTGGATCGCGGCTTCGAACGCTTTTTCAAGCCGGGTCCTGCGGACCGCGAGCATTTTGATTTGCCTGGCTTCGCCGCCGCACAGCTGGCCCAAGCCGGCGTCGGGGCTGTGGACGTGCTTGAAGATGACGTTTTCCGCCAGGAGGAGGCGTTTTTCTCCAGCCGCCGCGCCAAGCAGGCGGGATATTCCGACTATGGCCGGAACCTGTCCGCGATTTGCTTAACGCCGAATGCAGGGCTGGTCTGACCATCACGCGCGCACGCGGCGTTCGTGTGCGCATTGCGCCATCGCGACGGCTTCCGGGCAGACGACAGTTTTGCTACACCGCCCCCGCTTCGTTTGGGCGCGAGGAGGGGTTTGATGAAACTTTTGGCCTGCAACGCGAACCGCGACCTAGCGGCGGCGATCGCGGATGCGCTGGACGCACCGTTAACACGGGCGCAGGTTAAACGGTTCGCGGACAAGGAAGTCTTTGTCACGATTGATGAAAACGTCCGTGGACAGGATGTGTTCGTTATCCAGTCGACCTCGTTTCCCGCCAATGACAATCTGATGGAGCTGTTGATCTGCATCGACGCGCTCAAACGCGCCAGCGCGCGGCGGATCACCGCAGTCATCCCGTATTTTGGCTATGCGCGACAGGATCGCAAAACCGAAGGCCGCACGCCGATCTCCGCCAAGTTAGTGGCCAATATGATCCAGGCGGCCGGGGCGCACCGGGTGCTGACCCTCGATCTGCATGCGGGCCAGATCCAGGGCTTTTTCGACATTCCGACGGACAATCTTTTCGCCGCTCCGATTTTCGAGGACGACATTAAGGTCCGCTATGACGACACCGACCAATTGTTGATCGTCTCCCCAGACGTGGGCGGGGTGGTGCGCGCGCGCGCCCTCGCCGACCGGTTGCATGCGGGCATCGCGATTGTGGACAAACGTCGACCGCGCCCGGGCGAGGCTCAGGTGATGAACATTATCGGCGACGTGGCGGAACGCCGGTGTCTGCTGCTCGACGACATTGTGGACTCCGGGGGCACCTTGTGCGGCGCGGCGGAGGCGCTTTACGACCGCGGCGCGGTGGATGTGGGCGCGTATATCAGCCATGGCGTGCTCTCTGGCCAAGCGGTGGAACGGGTGGAGACGTCTCAGCTGACCGAATTGGTGATCTTGGACACCATCCAGCAGCCCGACAGCGTCAAGCAGGCCTCGAAAATTCGTGAGGTTTCCGCGGCGAACATGATCGCCGACGCCGTGAGCCGCATCGCCAACGACCAATCCGTATCGATTTTGTTTAATTAACGTGCGACATGGACCCGAACGCGACCGCTGCTCAGGATACTTTAACGCTATTGGTTATTGGCGTTGGCGGCGCCAACGACGAAACGACTGGTGTATTCGGGGACCATTTACCGGCGATCTCTAATTATATTGCGTCATTTGTCAGATCATCCTCGAACAAGACAATAGAGCTCCATTCTGCTTATTTGCCCTGGACAGGCGGAATATCAGTTCTTGGCTCATTTTTCTCAAGAGAATCGATTGTGACGCTTGATGCGATTTATGAAGATTTTAGCAAGCTCCCAAGTCCGCATGTCGTATTTGTTGGCCACAGTTATGGCGGCGATACGGCGTTTCACGCCGTGGATCGTTGGAGTGGACATAGAATCGCTGAGCTGAGCGATGGTGTCGCCTTGCTGGTTACGCTCGATCCCGTCTCCTCAGACGCCGCCTCGCGTTGGGCGGATAACGATCCCTACGGACCTCATTCGGAAAGACGGCCTGAACGCGTCTTCGCTGAGTTTGCTGGCGTGGGCGTTCGATCTTGGGAAAAAACGCAGAGCAATCCCCGACCAAAGACCGTGCGCACGTGGTTGCACGCATTCGCGGTTGGGGGGCGAGGATATACGGGCGGCGATTTCCTGGCCGATCTTGGCGGGCAATGGTTGGGCGAGGACCAGGCCGACGCCAATGTCCCCGTGCCAGTTAGCCATGAGGACGTGCCGGGCATGGTCAGGGCGCTTGAACCGCATTTGGCCAATTGGGCGAACACCTGTTTTCAGTCACCATCACGCAACCCCTAAGCCGCATCACCGCCTTGCATCTGCGCCCGCGCTCGACTATAGAGCCGGCTTCGAATTTGCTTGGGCTTTAGGCCCACGGGTTGAGCGCCGTCCCCCGGGGCGGCGTTTGCGCATTTAAGCTGCGGACCCGACCGACGAAGGAATCTTGCCATGGCGGACGTCGTACTCTCTGTTGACCTTCGCGAACGCACCGGAACCGGCGGTGCGCGCGAAACGCGCCGCAATGGCGACGTGCCCGGCGTGATTTATGGCGGCCCCTTGGGGCCGGTGGCCATTAGCTTTCGCCTTAACGAGGTGAAAAAGGCGCTCAACACCGGGCGGCTCTTGTCCCACGTCATTGAAATCGATCACAAAGGCACCCGCCAACAAGCGATCGCGCGGGACATCCAATTCCACCCGGTCACCGACACGCCCCTGCACATCGATTTGTACCGCGTGGAATCCGACCAGGTGATCACCGTGGAAGTCGCGGTGCGGTTCCTCAACGAAGAGGCTAGCCCAGGCCTGAAGCGCGGCGGCGTGCTGAACATCGTCCGACACGCGGTGGAACTCAACTGCCCTGCCGGTCGGATCCCGGCCGGTATCGACATCGATCTGACGGGCTACGACATCGGAGATACGATACACGCCTCGGCCATGTCTCTCCCCGAGGGGGTGAGCCCGGCCATCACGGATCGCGACTTCACCATCGCCACCCTGCAGGGCAGCCGCGCCGTCATCGATCCGGCCTCTCCTGAGGGCGAAGAGGCGGCGGAGGACTAAGCCCGGCCTCGACGGAGGCGAACGCCGTGTTGCTCATCGCGGGTCTTGGCAATCCCGGGCCACAATACGCCGGGCATCGCCATAATGTGGGCTTTATGGCCGCGGACGCGATCCACCAGGTTTGGGGGTTCGAGCCCTGGCGACGGCGGTTCCAGGCCGAGGCGGCGGAGGGCGTTCTAAGCACGCCTGCGGGCGGACGGGTGAAAACCCTGCTCCTCAAGCCGCAGACCTTCATGAATGACAGCGGCCGGGCGATTGGCGAGGCGGCGCGGTTTTACAAAATCCCGCCCCAGGACGTCGTTGTGCTTTACGATGAGCTGGACCTGGCGCCGGGGCGGTTCCGCATGAAGACCGGCGGCGGACATGCCGGCCATAACGGGGTGCGCTCCATCATCGCCCAGTATGATCGAGAGATGCGCAGGGGCCGGATCGGCATCGGCCATCCCGGGGACAAATCTCGCGTGCACGGCTATGTGCTGTCGAACTTCGCCAAGGCGGACCAAGCCTGGGTCGATGCGCTAACCGACGCGCTCGCCCGCGCGGCGCCGTTCCTCGCCGCCGGCGATGATGAGCGTTATCAGGCCGACGTCATGCGGCTCGCACCCGCGCCCAAGGGCGATCCGCGGAAGTCCGCCGCTCCAACCGAAGACTAGGGGACCGAAATGGGTTTCAAATGCGGGATTGTCGGGCTGCCGAATGTGGGCAAGTCCACCCTGTTCAACGCGTTAACGCGCACCGCCGCGGCCCAGGCCGCCAATTACCCGTTCTGCACGATCGAGCCGAATGTAGGCGATGTGGCCGTGCCGGAACCCCGCCTGCAAACCATCGCCGAGATCGCCCAGTCCGCGCAGATCGTGCCCGCCCGGATGAATTTCGTCGACATCGCGGGGCTAGTGCGCGGGGCGGCCCAAGGCGAAGGGCTGGGCAACCAATTCCTGGCCAATATTCGGGAAGTGGACGCCGTGATCTATGTGCTGCGCTGCTTTGAGGATGACGACATCACCCATGTGGACGGCAAGGTGGACCCGCTCGCGGACTTAGAGACCGTCGAGACCGAGCTGATGCTCGCCGATCTGGAGAGCTTGGAAAAACGCAAAGCGCCTTTGGAGAAAAAAGCCCGCTCTGGGGACAAAGAGGCCAAGGCCGCCATCGCGCTGATTGACGTCGCATTGGAAGCTTTACGCGAAGGCCAGCCCGCGCGCACCGCCGAGATCAGCGCGGATGACGCGAAGGCCTGGCGCATGCTTCAGCTTCTGACCGCCAAGCCGGTGCTCTACATCGCGAATGTGGAAGAGACGTCCGCCGCTGCGGGCAATGGACATTCCGCGAAAGTGGCCGAGCATGCGGCCAAAGAAGGCGCGCCGTGTGTGGTGATCTCCGCCAAGATTGAAGCGGAGCTGGCGGTTCTAGAGGACGAAGAGCGCGCGGAATACCTCGCCGAGCTGGAGCTAAGCGAGCCGGGCCTCGATAAGCTGATACGGGCGGGTTACGACCTATTGGGTCTTCAAACCTATTTCACCGCTGGTCCGAAAGAGGCCCGGGCCTGGACCATTCAAAAGGGCTGGACCGCGCCCCAAGCCGCGGGCGTCATCCATGGCGATTTCGAGCGCGGCTTCATCAAAGCCGAAACCACCGCGTATGAAGATTATGTCTCAGCCGGCGGCGAAGCCGGCGCGCGCGAGGCCGGCAAGCTGCGCCAAGAGGGCAAGAGTTATATCGTCCAGGACGGCGACGTGATGCTGTTTAAATTCAACGTGTGAGCGTGAGCCTCGGTATCTGACCCGCGATCTGGTAGAACGCCGCCAAACACAGATCGGAGGCCGCCCCATGCCCATTCCCGCCCTGAACCGTCGCGCCTGGCTCGCTGGCGCCCTTGCCGCCTCCGCCGCGCCGCGCGCCTTCAGCCAGACCGCGCGTGCCGCCCCGGACCCGCTCGCACCGGCGTTCGGCGAGGTTTTGGCCCAGTCGGATTTCGGCCGGCTGGAACGGATCGCGCCGGGCGTCTACGCCTTTGTCTCCACTCCGTTTGACCATGACGGCGCGCTGGGGGCGTTGGCGACCCTGTCCAATATCGGCCTGATCGAAACCAAAGCCGGATTTGTTGCGTTTGACGCTGGTTTCCGACCCCAAGGCGCCCGCTGGATCGCGGATCACGCCCGGGCCATGACTGACAAGCCGATTGCGGCCGTCATCGCGAGCCACGTGCATGGCGACCACGTCGGCGGCATCGCCGGCTTCGTGAATTCCGGCGAGGACGTCAGCGTCTACATGACGGAAACCACCCGCCAGCTTGTGTTCGAACGCTATGGCGCCGGCCGGGTTCCCGAAGGCGAGGCGTTCGCCCGCCCGCCGCTGCAAATCATCGCGCCGACCCATATTCTGCCGGAAGACGCGGGCGACACCGCGCTGGAGTTCGGCGGCCCCACCTTGACGCTGGAGCCGCGCGCAGGCCACACCCCGTCAGACGTGGCGCTGCGGCTCGAGGATGAGGGGATCGTCTTCGCCGGCGATTTGGTCTGGCAAGGCGTGTTTCCCAATTACGCCGATGCGACGCCGTCGGTGAAGCGCCGGCATGCCGGCGCAATCCTCGCCGATCCCGAACGGGTCGTGGTCACGGGCCATGGCGGGGTGGCGAAGGCGAAGGCGCTGACCGGTTATCTCGACATGCTCGACACTGTGGAGGCTCAGGCGCGCGCCGGCTTCGAGGCCGGCAAAACCCCGGAGGAGGCGTATGCCGACTTCGCCTTGCCCGAGAGCCTCGGCCCCTGGCGGCTGTTCTCACCGCAATTCGCAGCCCCCGCCATGACCGCGTGGTATAAGGAGTTCGAGGCCGCGTAAGTCCGGGCTCTAGGGTTTTATAGCGTCGAAGCTGCAAATTGTCGCAGTTTGACTCATTTTTGTCTTAGAAACGACAGACCTGCTTAAGCCTTAACACAGCGTTATTACTGAATGGATAGGTTTTAGGTGTTGTTGAGAGAGCGGGAGCGCGGTGAAACCTATGAGACCTCGTCCGTCCAAAGCGCCATTAACGGCGAAACGCTTGCGCGACGTCGATCCGACGTCAACGCCCGTAGGCGACGACACTGCGTGCTCGACCGCGTCAACGGCCGCCTCCTGGTTGGACGGGGTGCGGCGAGCGGTGGCGCCTTTTGAGGTGAGCGCGCGGGACACCCCTGAGGGGGTCAAGCTGGTCGGCGATGAGCCGGCGGTTTTTGTGGCCAACAAGCTTTTGGAGCGTTTTGAAGGCTCGCCCCGAGCTTTGACCCGCGCCTCCGCCCGCGCCTTAGACGAGGCCGTGCGTGAGATTATCGATCTGGCGCTTCGGCGGGACTTCGCATTTCGCTTGGCGGGAGTTTTGCGGCCTGTTCGCGCGCTCAGCTTCGCCCAGCTCAGCTTTATGCGTGACTTGCTCGACAAAACCCAAGCGCTGGTGTTGGGGATTGGTCCTTCAGGCGCCGGCAAGACCCATCTCGCCATCGCCGCGGGATTGAGCCTGTTGGCTAGAGACGTTGTTAAACACCTGATCATCACCAAGCCCCACGAATTCATCGACGGTGAAGTCGTCACCCCCACCATCCGCGCCGAAACCCGGTGCGATGAACAATTCGCGGTGTTTGACGACATCCTCCATGACTTGGTCGGCCATGAGGCGCTGAACGCTTTAATCGAAAGCCAAAAACTGCAAATCATCCCGATGGGCGCCCTTCGCGGGCGCACATTCAACCAGTCCTTTATCTTGGTCGACGAAGCCCAAAACATGACTGTCCGCAAAATGCGTCTGGCGATTAACAGGCTGGGGGACAAGTCTCGCATGGTGATCACCGGGGATCCCTCCCAGACCGAGTTGAGAACCGGGGAGACCAGCGGCTTGGCGCATTTGCTCGGCATGATAGAGGGCCGCGACATCGGCCGGTTTCATCGGTTCGAACCTGCCCAGATGGTCAGAAACGAAACGGTTGCAAAGCTCGAAGCTTTGTATGAGCGCGAGAACCTTGACGACGTCGCGTGAGGGTTACGGCGTAAAACCGTCGCGGCGCCGCTTGTGTGATCGGGGGCACGCAGATTCTTGACGTTCAAATGATTGCGCCGGGCCAAAGACGCGATACCATTTCAACATGATGAAACAGCGGTTTTTTCTCGGCTTGAGCGTTGGGTTGAGCGCGCTGGTGGCGGCGGCGGCGAGCCCGCGACCGCTGGATATTTACGTGCGCACCATCCCCGCCGTTGTGGCCGACGACGCGGACCAAGCACGGTTCTTCGACGAGCTAAAGGGCAAGGCCACCTTTATCGATTTCTGGGCCGTGTGGTGTGCGCCCTGCGTCGCCTCCATGCCCCATGTGGAGGCGATTAAAGCGCGGTTTCAGGATCGCGCCGATATGGCGGTGATCTCGGTGCATGTGGGGCCCACGCGAGACGGTTATTCCGGCGCACGAGCGTTTTTGCGTCGGCACGGCCATGAGAATTTAACCGTATCAGTAGACGAAACCCTAGGCGTGTTTGGCCAGTTTGCAGACCGTCAAACCGTGCGCCTGCCGCGCTACATCGTTTTGGGCCCCGATGGGCGGGTGATTTGGCGCGACGACAAACTGAATGCGAAAAAAGCCGCCAAGGCCGGGGACAAAATGGAAAAGGCGATGGCAAAGTATCAACCCCCGCCTGAGCAACTCGCACCGGCCGTTAATCCCAATGCGCCGATCATCCTTGACGCACCGCCGGTTGACGCGCCCGCGCTTGACGCCCCTGGGCCAGTGGATGACATCGAGCGCCCGCCTGAGCGGATCGGCCTAGCCGGCGAACCCAGGCCGGCAGGGCGGCGCTAAGGGTCGCCTGCAACGTATAAGGCGGGTTGAGCACCAAAACCCCCGCCCCGGCCAGCGGCCCCGGCACGCCGAGCTGGTCAACCCAGAGATCGCACCGCAAGCCCCGCTCCGGCCCGCCTAAGTCCGTCGCCAGCGTCGACATTTGCGCGTCAAACTGGTCCGCAGCGTCTAAGTGCTTCAGCGGCCGCCAAACCACATAGGTCCCCGTGGGCCAGCGCTTCACCGCGGCCCGCATCGCCTCTGCGCAGCGGTCGAACTCGTCACGCGCTTCAAACGGCGGATCGATAATCACAAGCCCGCGCCGTTCGGGTGGGGGCAGATAAGCTTTGAGTGCGGCGTAACCATCGCGCGCCTCCACCTTAACCCGATCATCAGTGCGAAACGCGTCGACCAGGGCGCCCGCATCGATGGGATGCAGCTCACAAAGCCTTAGCGTGTCGTGCGCGCGCAGCGCGTTCGCCACCAGCGCCGGCGAGCCGGGATAGCAGCGCAAAACGCCATCTGGATTGCACGCCGACACGGCCGCCAGATAGGGGCCGAGCGCCGGGTCGTCCGCCAATGCGTCCCGATCCGCCCAAAGCCGACCCACCCCGGCGCCCCATTCCGGAGATCGAAGGGCCTCGTCACCCGTTAAGTCATACCACCCCCGGCCCCCATGGGTGTCGATCACTCGAAACGGTTTGGGTTTGGCTTTCAAATGGGCCACGCACAGGGTGATGACGGCATGTTTCAGCACATCCGCGAAATTGCCCGCTTGGAAGGCGTGACGGTAATTCATGGGCTCGCTGTAACCTGGCCCGGCCTAACGTCTACGCGGGCCCCCATGCTCTTAAACCCGTTCCGAATTGTGTCTAGGATCGCTGCGCTGACCAACACAACGCCGAAGCGGCGGACAATTGTGGGAGATCCCAATGAGATTACGCGACTGGATCGCGGCGTGCGCCGTGATCGCCCTGGGGGCTGGCTCGGCCGCCGCCCAAACGCCGAGCGCGCCCGACGCCGAAACGCCGCCCGCGAAAGAACCGATGCAATCCCCCGAAGCGCCGGTCGTCACCGAAAGCACCGGGCGGATCACCATCGCCGGTCAGCCCGTGCCCTATCGCGTGATCGCGTCTGAGACCCATTTGGAGACCGAAGAGGGCGAGCCCAACGCCTCGATCTTCTCAGTCGCGTATTTGCGCGACGGCGCGCGGGATCCGCGCCGGCGGCCAATCACCTTTGTCTTTAACGGCGGACCCGGGTCGGCGAGCTTGTGGCTGCATTACGGCTTGTTCGGACCCCGCCGGGTGGTGGTGCCTTCCGACGCCCAAGACGACGGCGCCGCGCCTTACGACCTTGAGGACAATCCCTACTCGCTGCTCGACGTCACCGATTTGGTGTTTATCGACCCCGTGGGCACGGGCTGGTCGCGCGCGCTTGGCGAAACCGAGGCCAAAGAATTTTACGGCGTGCGCGAGGATGCGGAAATCTTAGCCGAATTCATCCGGTTATGGGTCACCCGCAATGGCCGCTGGAATTCGCCGAAATACCTCGCGGGCGAAAGCTATGGCACCACCCGCGCGGCGGCTCTAACCGAAGCGCTGCAAGGGGGCTGGCATGACATGGCGCTGAACGGCGTCATGCTGATCTCCACCATTTTGGATTTTCAAAACAACCGCTTCGCGCCGTCCAACGACGCCCCGCACATCGGCTATCTGCCCACCTATGCGGCCACTGCCTGGTATCACGGCAAGATCAACAAAGACGATTGGAGCGATAACCAACAAGCCTTCCTCGACGCGGTGGAGGCCTTTGCCGTCAACAAATACTCCGTCGCGTTATTGAAAGGCGCGTCGTTAATCAAGAGCGAACGCGCGGAAATCCGCAAGCAATTGGCGCGCTTTACCGGCCTGTCCGAGACCTATCTGGAGAGCACCAATCTGCGCATCGACGCCTTCCGGTTCATGAAGGAATTGCTGCGCGAAGATGGCCTGTCCGTGGGGCGCCTGGACGCGCGGTATGCGGGGCAAGATTTTGACGCGGCGGGCGAACGGTTTGACGCGGACCCCTCGGCCTATGGCATTGACGCGGCTTATACGGCGGCGGCGAACGACTATCTAACCCGCGAACTGGGCGTGGAAATTGAACGCCGCTATAAAGTGCTCGACGGCGTAGGACCCTGGAATTGGGCGACCAGCCCCAACCAGGGCTGGCCCGCTTACACCAATGTGGCGCCCTGGATCGGCAAAGCCATGCGCGAGAACTCCGATTATCGCGTGCTGATGGCGAGCGGGATTTACGACCTCGCCACCCCCTATTACGCCGCCGAATTGTCCATGTACAAAAACGGCATCGATCCGGATCGGGTGCGGATCGAAGAGTATGAGGCCGGACACATGATGTATGTGCACGAGCCGTCTTTGGAGCAAGTGTCTAACGCCATTCGCGAATTCATCGCGGCAGAAGACTAAGCGGCGATCGCTCCGCCGGTCGGCTGCGGCCGGCGGAGCGTTTTATTCCCCCTCAAACCCCAACAGGGCGGAGACGGGAACCCCGAGCGCCTTCAGGCGTTTCGCGCCGCCCAGATCGGGCAGGTCAATCACAAACGTCGCGCCCACCACGCTAGCGCCGACGCTTTGCAGAAGCTTGATCGCAGCCTCAGCCGTGCCGCCGGTGGCGACCAGATCATCAACCATCAACACGCTTTCGCCCGTTTGGATGGCGTCCACATGGATTTCGATCTCATCGGAGCCGTATTCCAAGTCGTATTCCTGGCCAATGGTGGCGTGGGGCAGCTTGCCTTTCTTGCGGACGGGCACGAACCCCACCGACAGCTGGTGCGCAATCGCCCCGCCCAAAATAAAGCCGCGCGCCTCAATGCCGGCGACTTTGTCGATCTTCCGGCCCGCCCAGGGCTGGACCATTTGGTCAACCGCGGTGCGAAACGCCCGCGCGTCGCCCAAAAGCGTCGTCACATCGCGAAACTGAATGCCCGGCTTGGGATAGTCGGGAATGGTGCGGATTGCGTCGGTTAAATTCATCATCGGACCTTAAGACGATTGATGGGCAGTGTTGAGGCCCGATTACGCGGCTAACACCCGTCCCGCCACCGCATCCAGTTTCGCTAAAAGCGCCGGATCGCGATGCTCGGGCGGGGTGATCAGCGCGAAATCCAAGCAGGTTTCAATACCCAACGGGCAGGGCGTCCGGGCTTGCGTGCTTAGGGTCTGGGTTAGGGCGTTGACCAAGGCGCGCCCGGTGTCCGCGTTTTTTTGCAAAACCGCGATAACGGCGGCCACGTCGACCGGCCCCTCTTCCTCATGCCAGCAGTCGTAATCGGTGACCATCGCGACGGTGGCGTAGGGCAGTTCCGCCTCGCGCGCCAATTTCGCCTCCGGCATGTTAGTCATGCCGATGACGTCGCAGCCCCAAGACCGGTACAAATGGCTTTCGGCTTTGGTGGAGAATTGCGGCCCCTCCATCGCCAGATAGGTTCCGCCTTCATGCACCCGGGCGCCCGCGGCGCGCGCGGCTTCCGCGGCTAGGCCGCCAAGGCGCCCGCAAACCGGCTCCGCCATGGAGACGTGGGCGACGCATCCCGGTCCGAAAAACGACTTCTCCCGGGCGAACGTCCGGTCGATGAACTGATCCACGACCACAAAGGTTCCCGGGCTGAGGCCTTCGCGGAACGACCCGCAGGCGGATAGGCTCAGCACATCGGTGCAGCCCGCGCGCTTTAACACATCAATGTTGGCGCGGTAGTTGAGCTGGGTGGGGCCCAGCTTATGACCCCGGCCATGGCGGGGCAGGAATACGCAGTCCACCCCATTGAGCCGGCCCCGCAGCACCGCGTCTGAGGGTTCGCCCCACGGGCTGGCGATTGTTTCCCAGCGCGCGCCCTCGAGCCCGTCAATGGCGTAAAGCCCCGATCCGCCGATAACGCCCAACACCCATTCGCTCAAAACGGCCTCCTAAAAACAAAGAGCCGCCCCTTTCGGAGCGGCTCGTTAAGAAACCCTGGCTGAGGGCGGCTGTCTAGGGACCGGCCACACGGGTCGCAGGCTAAACGCCTCACCGTTTTAAGACCGCCGGATCAGTGGACGATCGTGTCGCCGCTAACCCGAGCCGCCCGATCTTTAGTGTTCAACGTTACGCCAAATCGCCTTGTAGGAGATGTAAAGCACAAACGCGAAGGCTGCGAGATACATGATCGCGGCTGAGCCCAACTGCTTGCGAGCTTCGAGTTTGGGATCCGCCGCCCACGCCAGAAACGCGGTGACGTCTTCGGCCATCTGCTCCACGCTGGCTTCCGTGCCGTCCTCGTAGGAGACAAAGTCGTCATAGAGCGGTTGCGGCATCGCCAATTGGCCGCCCGGAAAATACGGGTTATAATATGCGCCGGGTTGAAGTTCGACGTCCTCCGGCGGGTCCTTATACCCCGCCAAGAGCGAGTAGATGTAGTCCGCGCCATGGTGACGGGCGTGTACGATCACCGACAGATCGGGCGGATACGCCCCGCCATTGGCCGCCCGCGCCGCCTGTTCGTTCGGGAACGGGGCGGCGAAATAGTCCGACGTCTTACCCGGACGTTCGAACATTTCACCCCACTCGTCAGGGCCATCGGTAATGATGGCTTCCGCGGCGATCGCTTTAACGACCGGATTGTCGTTGGGGTTGGGATACTCCTCCATGTAAAACGGCGCGCCTTTGTCGCCCAAATGGCGATAGGCCAGCAGTTTCATGGAGTGGCATGAGGAACAGACTTCCTTATAGACCTGATAACCCCGTTGGAGCTGCGCTTGCTCGAAGCCGCCAAACGCGCCGTCATGGTGCCAATGGTGGTGCTTGGGTTCGAGCGCGTCGCCCGCCGCCAGCGCGGCCGGGGCGGCGAGCCCCAGAGCCAACGCGGTGACGCCGGACCGAAGATGATTGAGCATAAGTCTCTCCTAACTGTCCGGTTGATTACTCGGCCGCGGCGGGCGCCGAGCCGCCGATGGCTTCGGGCTCCGCCCGGTCAGGGCGTTTGAACACCGAGGACGCGATCGAGTCCGGACGCGCCGTCGGCGTCTCCACCAAGCCCAAGATCGGCAAGATCACCAGGAAATAGGCGAAGTAATAGAGCGTCAGGATGCGCGCGAGCAGCAAGAACGAGAAACCCGTCGCCTCGCCCGCCGCATTCACCCCGGTTTCGAACACCAAGGCGTCCGGGCTCTTACCGCCGCACCAACCCAGAAGCAGGCAGGCCGCAACGAAGATGAGGAAGAACCACCGCGCCGTGGGCCGATAGCGCATGGAGCGCACCCGCGAGGTGTCTAACCACGGCAAGACGAACAGGATGAGGATCGAGCCGAACATCAGCAAGACGCCCATCAGCTTGTCCGGCACCGCACGGAGGATCGCGTAGAACGGCAGCAAATACCATTCCGGAACGATTTCCGGCGGGGTCACCAACGGATTGGCTTCAATGAAGTTATCCGAGTGGCCCAGAACGCGCGGCATGAAGAACACGAAAATCGCGAATAAGATCAGGAACACCGCAATGGCGAACCCGTCCTTCACTGTATAGTAGGGGTGAAACGGAACGGTGTCGTTCTTGACCGACTTCACCGAAACGCCGGTCGGGTTAGTGTTGCCCGGCACGTGCAGCGCCCAAACGTGCAGCACAACGATACCGAAAATCGCAAACGGCAGCAGATAGTGCAGCGAGAAGAAACGTTGCAGGGTGGCGTTATCAACGGCGAACCCGCCCCAGAGCCATGTGGTGATCGCATCGCCCACCAGCGGAAGCGCACCAATGAGATTGGTGATCACGGTCGCGCCCCAGAACGACATCTGCCCCCAAGGCAACACATAGCCTAAGAACGCAGTCGCCATCATGAGCAAATAGATCACGACGCCCAGCATCCATAAGACTTCGCGTGGCGCTTTATAGGACCCGTAGTAAAGGCCGCGGAACATGTGGATGTAAACGGCGAGGAAGAACATCGACGCGCCGTTAGCGTGGATGGACTGCACCAACCAGCCGAAATTCACGTCGCGCCGGATGCGTTCAACGCTGGCGAACGCCATATCGACGTGGGGCACATAGTGCATCGCCAAAACAATGCCGGTGACGATTTGGGTCACCAAGCACAGGGTCAGGATCCCACCGAACGTATACCAATAATTTAGGTTCTTCGGAGTGGGGAAGCTCAACATGGTGTCGTGAGCAAACCGCATGAGCGGCAGCCGTTCGTCGAGCCATTTGTCCAAGCCGGGCTTGGGTTCGTAAGTCGATTGTCCGCTCATCGTGTCGGTATCCCTTCGCTAAGCGGCGTTAGCCGATTTTGATGACGGTATCTGAAACATATTCATAGGGCGGCAAGGGCAAGTTCGCCGGCGCCGGACCTTTGCGGATGCGACCCGCCGTGTCGTAGTGCGACCCATGGCAGGGGCAGAACCAACCGCCAAAGTCGCCGCGGTCGCCCAGCGGCACACAGCCCAAATGGGTGCAAACCCCGATCATCACGAGATATTCCGGCTTCACCGCTCCATCGGCGGCGGGGATTAAACGCTCGTCGTCGGTCTGCGGATCTTTAAGAGTGTTCGTCGGCACATCGCGCGCGGCCGCGATTTCGTCTTCCGTGCGATGGCGCACGAAAATCGGCTTGCCGCGCCACGGCACCGTCAGTTGCTGGCCCGGTTGGATCTGGCTCATGTCGATCTCAATCGACGCCAAGGCCAGCGTGTCCGCCGCCGGGTTCATTTGATCGATAAACGGCCAAGCCACAGCCGCAGCGCCAATCGCTGCGCCCGAACCCGCCAACAGATGTATTACGTCGCGCCGATTAGCCTCGTCATGGCCGGCGGTCACAGTTGCGTCCGTCACGAAACGCCCCTTCTCAAACGACTGCCCAAGTTTTATCCCTCCGCGACAAACAGCGCAGAAGGCGTTGATCTGGCGTTAAACCATCCGCCGGGCGCCGCCAAGCGTTTAGTCACACCGCGTCGTTTCGACAGATAGACCTTGATGGGAGCTTGGCGATGCGTGTGGCGTTGTTCCAACCGGATATCGCGCAGAACGTCGGCGCGGTGATGCGTCTGTGCGCGTGTTTTCGTGTGGCGCTGGATATCATCGAGCCTTGCGGTTTTCCGCTGACGGCCAAAGCCTTACGCCGCACGGCAATGGATTACGCGGCCCATTGCGAGCTTAGGCAGCGACCCAGCTGGGACGCCTATGTTCAGCACGCCGACCAAGCGGGCGGTCGGCTGATCCTCTTCACCACCCAAGGCGCCACCGCTTTGTGGCGGTTCCAGTTCGCCCCCGATGACCATCTTGTGTTCGGTCGCGAGAGTGCGGGCGCGCCCGACTTTGTGCATGCGCGCGCGGATGCTCGGGTCGTGATCCCGATCGCCCCGGAAGCGCGGGCGATGAATTTAGCCACCGCAGCCGCGGTCGCGCTCGCCGAAGCGACCCGCCAACTCGCTCCCGATTGGAGCGACGCCCCGGCCCCTGCGACGAAATAAGCCTCGCGAACCGATAAAGACCTCGAAATACTGCGCGAAACGCAAAACGGGGGCGATGATGACCGACGAGCTGTTGGAAACGCGCAAAGCCAAAGCCAGCGCCTGGTTCCGCGATCTGCGCGACCAATTCTGCGCCGAGTTCGAACGGCTGGAGGACGACGCCGCGCCGCCGTTGTTCCGCGGATCGGCGGGGCGTATTGAGCGCACCCCTTGGTCGCGCGGTGAGGATGGCGAAGATTTGGGCGGAGGCGAAATGTCCATCCTGCGCGGGCGCTTATTTGAAAAGGCGGCGGTGCAAATCTCCACGGTGCACGGCGAATTCCCTGACGATTTCGCCCAGCAAATCCCCGGCGCTGATGAAGATCCCCGGTTCTGGGCCAGCGGGATTTCGCTGATCGTCCATCCGCTCAGCCCGAAAGTGCCGACCGTTCATATGAACACCCGTATGATCGTCACGACCAAACAATGGTTTGGCGGCGGCGCGGACCTAACCCCAGTGCTGGGCTATCAGCGCGATCAAGATTTCGAAGACGCCATCGACTTTCACGCCGCCATGAAAGCGGCCTGCGATCCCCATGGCGAGGATTACCATGACCGGTTCAAAGCGTGGTGTGATGAATATTTCTTCCTCAAACACCGCAACGAACCGCGCGGCATCGGCGGGATTTTTTATGACCGCCACAACACCGGCGATTGGGACGCAGACTTCGCCTTCACCCAAGATGTAGGCCGCGCTTTCTTAGAGATTTATCCGAAAATCGTGCGCCGTCGCATGGCCGAGAGCTGGACGGATGCGGAGAAACAAGAGCAACGCTGGCGGCGCGGCCGCTATGTGGAGTTCAACCTGATCTATGACCGGGGCACGATTTTCGGGCTGAAAACGGGCGGTAATGTGGAAGCGATCCTCGCCTCCCTGCCTCCAGACACGGCGTGGCCCTAAGCCCCGCCCCGCCCCGCGAGTAGCGGCAAAGCGGCCATCAACCGGTCCTTATCGGCGGTGAATTCAGAGCGGATCCACAACCCTTCCAAGGCTTTGAGCGCAGCGCCCATGCGCGGTCCCGGGGTCAGGCCCGCCGCCATTAAATCCTCGCCGGACAGCGGGAAAACCGGCCGCTCCCAATGCTCGACGGTGGCCAGATGCGCGCGCCAGGCCGCGACGTCGTGGTCGGGCGCTTTGGCCCATTCCAACAACAGCCGATCCGCCACGGCTTGGGCGTGGAAAGCGTAGAGCGCGGCCTTGATCGCGCGCGGATGGGATTGGGCGGTCAGTTCGGGATCGGGCCGAAGGGCCAAATCCAGCCGAAACGCCTCGTCATTGGACAGTTTCAGCCGATCCGCCAAGGCTTTGCCCACGCCCTGGGATCGGGGCAGTAAAGCAAGCAGCCGCAGGATCGGATCGGGACTTAACCGCTCGGTGTGCTCGATCTGGTGTAAGCGTTTGAGCTTAGCAGGGCTTTCCGCTTCGGGCAGTATGGCGCGCAACACCCCGGCGCCGGCCATGGCCTCAACGCCCGCAACGGGATGGGGCGCGGCGAGCAGCTTCTTGAGCTCCTTCCACACCCGCTCCACGGAGAGCTGCGCGAGCCCACCGGTCAGCGCGGCGCACGCCTCAAGCCCGACCGCGTCCGGCGCGCCGGCGCCGTACCAGGCGAAAAATCGGAAAAACCGCAAAATCCGCAGATAGTCCTCGCGAATCCGCGTTTCCGCGTCGCCGATAAACACCACCCGACCGGCGAGCGCGTCCTCCACCCCGCCCACGGGATCGTAAAGGACCCCCGCGGCGTCGGCGTAAATCGCATTGAGCCGGAAGTCCCGCCGGCCCGCGTCCTCGGCCCAGTCCGCGGTGAAGGCGACGACGGCGCGCCGACCGTCGGTCTCGACATCTTTGCGCAGCGTGGTGATTTCAAAGGCGTCGCCGTCGGACACCGCTGTTACGGTGCCGTGCTCCAGCCCTGTGGGGATCGCCTTAAGGCCTGCTGCCTCCAATGCCCGTAAAACGCTTTGGGGCGGCAAGGGCGTGGCGATGTCCACATCATCAACGGCGTCCCCGCGCAGGGCGTTACGCACACAGCCGCCGACAAACCGCGCGGGCTCCGGGCTCGCCTCAGCCAGCGCCGCCATAATGGCCACTGTGGACGGGCGCGCTATCCAAGGGTGATCAGCAGGGTTTAACCGCATTAAGACGCCGGCGCGGTGCGCTCCTCCGACAGGTGGCGCTCTTGAGTGGTTTCTATGCGTCCGGGCACGATTTCGCCGTTCTCTAATCGTGCGGGCGCGAGCGCTCCATCCTGGCGATCATTGCTGAACACAGCGGTCGCCGCCAGCCCGACGACGGCCAAGATGCAGCCCGCGATGATCAAGAGCTGCATCGGCGGCTCCTTTTGCTTCAAGTTGTGCGCCCACACCCAATTCATCACCGCGCGATAGGCGAAGAACGCCGCAAACGGGGCCGCGAGCAACGCCAATTGAACCAACGTGATCCGCAGCATGACGCCCTCAATCGATTAACCGATTCCGGAGCGCGCGGACCAAACCGGCCGTCACCCCCCAAACATATTTATCATGATAGGGGATGGCGTAATACCGTCTTGACAGTCCATCGCGTTTGAAACTGTGCGTTTTGCAATTTTGCGCATCAAACATGAACGTTAACGGTGCCTCGAAGGTGCTGGCGACTTCGTTGGGGTCCGGATGCAGGTCAACCTCGCCCTCAATCCAAGCCACCACCAGGGTGACCGCATACCCCGAACCGGTTTCATAATGTCCCGCGGCGCCGAGAACTTGCTGGGCGGTGACGTCCAGACCGATCTCCTCGCGCGTTTCGCGCAAGGCCGCGGCGACCGGGTCGGGGTCTTCGGGCTCCAACTTACCGCCGGGAAAGGCGATCTGGCCGGCGTGAACTGACAAATGCGCCGCGCGCTGGGTGAATAACAAGGTCGGCCCCTCCGGCCGGGCAAGAATAGGCGCCAGAACGGCGGCGGGTTTGAGCCGACGCGGCGCGCGATCGCGCATACCCGGGTTAAGATCGAAATCCCCGCCGAGCGTTGGTGTTACGGGTTCCGCCAAACGCGCATGCAGGCTGGCCCGCGCCGCGGGCCAATCCCCCTCGGTTAAGGCGCGCCAAAAGCTCACGATCCGGCCCCGCGCGCACTTAACGGCCAGAACGCTCCGCTGCTCCAGACCCCCCAACCGCGAACCGGATCGTCGACCGCATGCTGGGCCAGGTCGAAAAACACCGACCGCGTCAACAAGGCGTCTAACCGCCCGCGCACCCGCACCAAAGGCCGAGGATCACCGCGGACCTGATCGGTTTCGATCCAAAGCGGGTGATCGGCGTCCACGCTCACCCCGTCGCCCAAATTGGTGACAAAGGCGAGCTGGGCCTGTTCGCCCGCCCCCTGAACATCCAGACGAACCGCCAAGAACGGCGCGATTTCAACGGCGACGTCAACTTTTTCAACCGGCGTGACGAGATAATGCCGACCGTCGGCGTCCTTGCGGAGAATGCGGGCGAACAGCCGAACCAACGCATCGCGCGTAAACGGGGTCCCGCCGGCCCACCAACGTCCGTCCGCTCGGATCTCCAATCCAATATCCCCGCAATAGGGTGGGTTCCATGTCTCCACCGGCGGCAATTGATCGCCCGCGCTGCGAGCGGCGGCGGCGAAGCCGTCCGTATAGGATGACAGATCATTATGCCGATGCGGCATGGACAAACTCGCGGTTTAAGGCGCAGCGTGGGGCTCAGTCGACGCGCCCCTTGCGTTTTCCGCCCAGAGTTAGGAGCCTTGGCCCCATGAGTGAAGACGAAAAGGCGATTATCGCCCAAGCCGACCACGCCGTCGAACGGCTCGCCGCCGTTCGCGCCTCCATTGCGCAGGTCATTATCGGCCAGGAAACCGTTATCGAACTGGCGCTGGCCGCGGTTCTGGCGGGCGGGCACGCCCTTTTGGTGGGCGCGCCGGGCCTAGCCAAGACCATGCTGGTGCACACGGCTGCGCGCGCGCTGGGGCTGGACTCCAAGCGGGTCCAATTCACCCCCGACCTCATGCCCGCAGACATTCTGGGTTCGGAAGTGCTCGAAGAGACCGACAGCGGCGAGCGCAGCTTCCGGTTTATTCCTGGGCCGGTGTTCTGCCGCCTCTTAATGGCCGACGAGATCAACCGCGCCAGCCCGCGCACCCAGTCGGCATTGCTCCAAGCCATGCAGGAAGGCCACGTCACCGTGGCCGGACACACCGAACGGCTACCCAAGCCCTTCCACGTGCTCGCCACCCAGAACCCGATTGAGCAGGAGGGCACCTACCCCCTGCCCGAGGCCCAGCTCGACCGCTTCGTGTTCCAGATCGATGTGCCTTATCCGGATCGCGCCTCGGAGCGCGAGATCTTGCTCGCCACGACCGGCGCGCAAAAACGCACCGCCGAAGCCGTGCTCAGCCCGGAAGAAGTGATGTCACTGCAAGACCTCATCCGCGCCATTCCCGTGGGCGAAACGGTTGTCGAAGCGATCCTGGATCTGGTCCATCTCGCCCGGCCTGACGAAAGCCGCGTGCCCGCGGTGCGTGAGGGCGTCGCGTGGGGTCCCGGGCCACGGGCGGGTCAGGCGCTCATGCTCGGCGCACGGGCTCGGGCGCTGTTGAACGGGCGGCTGTCGCCGTCTGTAGACGATGTGGCCGCACTTGCAGGCCCTGTGCTCAAGCACCGTATGGCGCTGACCTTCGCCGCGCGGGCGGACGGCCAATCACTGGACGCGTTGATCGACCTGATCGCTGCGGAACTCGGCTAGGGCTGTGGCGCCGATCATCGCCCCGGAGCTGCGTTCCGAAGCCGAAGGTCTGGCGGCCCGCCTGCCGCCGCTGATGGCGGAGGCTGAGCGCGTGGCGGCGACGGTGGCCGCGGGCGGGCATGGTCGGCGACGCCCCGGCATGGGCGAGACGTTCTGGCAATACCGCCCCCACCGTCCCGAAGACGGGTTCGCCGCGATCGACTGGCGGCGCTCGGGGCGCTCCGACGCGCTTTACGTGCGCGAAAACGAGTGGGAGGCGGCGAACACGGTCTGGCTCTGGCGCGACGGGCGAGCGGGCATGGACTGGCGGTCGAAAACCGCCAGCGCGAGCAAGCGCGACCGTGCGGCCGTGATCCTCACAGCCTTGACCTCACTTCTAATCGACGGCGGGGAGCGGTGCGGCGTGCTGGGCGAGTCCGCGGCGCCGCGCGCCGGTCGGATCGGCTATGAGCGCTGCGCTTACCGCCTGATCGCGGGTCCGGGGGACACCGAAGGTCTCACATCGCCGGACATTTCTCGCTTCAGCCTGATCGTTTTGGCCTCGGATTTTTTCGAACCTTTGGACGTGTGGCGCGACCGGTTGGGAAAGCTGGTGGGTCGCGGGGTGCGTGGTGTGGCGCTTCAAGTGGTCGACCCGGCGGAAGCCGATTTTGGATTTTCCGGGCGTACGCGGTTTTTCGCGCCCGGAGGCGGCGAAGATTTGGTGTTTGGCCGCGCCGAAACCGCCCGCGCGCGCTATCTAAAGCGGTTCGCCGCCCACCGCGCGGCGTTCAGCGATCTGGTTAGCCGCGCAGGATTGACATTTGTGGCCCATCGAACCGACGAACCCCCAACCAATGCGCTATTGGCGCTTTACGCCGCTTTGGGCGCGGAGGTCTGATCATGCTGTCGCTGGGTCCGTTCGCGTTCGCCGCGCCCTTGGCCTTGGTTGGGCTGGTCGCTTTGCCCGCGGTTTGGTGGTTGTTGCGCGCCACCCCGCCCCCAGCCAAGCGCCAAGTGTTCGCACCGCTCGCTTTGTTGCGCGATGTGCCTGATGACGACGAAACCCCCGACCATACGCCCTGGTGGCTGTTGGTTTTGCGCCTTGGCGCATTGGCGCTGGTGATCCTCGGCTTAGCGCGGCCGATCCTGTTCCCTGAACCGCCCTCGGAAGCGGACGCCCTGGTGGTGATCGTCGATGACGGTTGGAGCTCCGCCGCCCGCTGGCCGCAAATCACCGCGCGCGCGACGGACCGGTTGGAAGGCGCGGCGCGCGCAGGCCGGCGGGTGCTGCTGGCCTTTACCGCGCCCGACGGGGCGCCGCGTCCCGACCTCGCATTTATCGACGCCCAAGCCGCCAAAGACGCCGTCGCCGCAAGCCGTCCGCAAGCCTGGGCGCCGGATCGCGCGGACGCTCTCGCCCGGCTGCTGAGGGCGCGCGAGCAAGCCGACTGGCCCGACACGGTCGACGTGGTTTGGATGTCCGACGGGGTGGATCATGGCGGCGCGGACGCGTTCGCCCAAGCGCTCAGCACGCTAGGCGCTTTGACCATCGACGCGCCTGGCCCCGCGAGTTCGGGCGATCCGGGCCCGCTGGCGCTTGTCAGCGCGCGACCTAAGGGCCCCGGGCTGACGGGTACGATCCGACGGCTAACCGGGGAAGGCGCGCGAACCGGTGTCTTCGTGGCGCGCGAGGCCGACGGCCGCTCGCTGGGTCGGGCGACGTTTGCGTTTGAACCTGGCGCCCGGGAGACTGAAACCCGGCTGGAGCTGCCATTGGACCTGCGCAACCGGATCGCGCGGATCGACCTGGATCGGGACGCGTCCGCAGGAGCTGCGCGCGTCGTCGACGCTCGCTGGCGGCGCCCCCGGGTCGGGCTCGCTGCGGTCAGCGACCAGGCGGATCGCCAACCCTTGCTGTCCGATCTTTACTATGTCGAACAGGCGATCGCGCCCTTTTCTGAACCCCAGCGCGGCCCTGTGCAGACCCTGATCGAACAGGCGGCCGCAGCGATTATCCTGACCGACGCCGGGCGCGTTCTCGACGAGGAGGCGGCCGCACTCACCCGGTTTGTGCAAGACGGCGGTCTGTTGGTCCGTTTTGCGGGACCGCGCTTGGCGGCGCGCGCAGACGCTTTAACCCCGGTCCTGTTGCGCGAGGGCGGGCGTTCGCTGGGCGGCGCGCTCGCCTGGGACACCCCCCAGGGCCTCAGCGCGTTTCCCACCTCCAGCCCGTTTTTTGGTCTCCGCGTTGACCCGGACATTGTGGTGGAGACCCAAGTCCTCGCCCAACCCGCTCCGGATTTGGGCGATAAAACCTGGGCCGCTTTGGAGGACGGCACGCCCTTGGTGACCGCCGCCCGCCGGGGCGCAGGCTGGATCGTGCTGATCCATGTGACCGCGGGTCCGAATTGGTCGAACCTGGCGCTATCCGGCCTTTATGTGGAGATGCTCGAGCGCATTATCGGCTTCGCCGACGCCGGGTCCGCGACACCGGACACGGGCGCGGAGCAAGGCGTCTGGCGGCTCGACCGTGGGCTCGACGGCTTCGGCCAGCCCGTCGCGCCCTCAACCTTCGCCCGCCCGATCCCCGGGGACGCGTTTGCGGACACCCGCGCGGGGCCGCAAACCCCACCGGGACTTTACGTACGCGCGGGCGCGACCCAAGCGCTCAACGTCGCCGAGCCGGACACCGCATTTGAGCCCCTGCCTCCGCCCCCGCCCGGCGCGCGGCTCGCCACGGGCGAGACGGCCGCGCCGGTTCGGTTGATCGGACCCTTGCTGGCCGCCGCGCTGGCTGTTCTGGCGTTGGACGCATTGGTCGCACTTTCGATTAGCGGCCGGTTGCGCGGCGGCGTTCGACGGTGGCGGCGCAGCCGACTGGGCGCGCGCGCTGCGGCTGTCGCCCTGGCGATCCCCGGCGCGGTGGCGCTTGCGCCGGACAGCCGGGCGCAAGACCCCGCTGTTGACCGGGACATTGACTTCGCCGTCGCCGCCGCGCTGGAGACCCGGTTCGCTTATGTACGCACTGGCGATCCAGAGACCGACCGGCTCAGCCGGCAGGGGCTGGTGGGGCTCGCCCGCGTGCTTAATGCGCGCACAGCCTTGGAGCCTTCCGAAATCCCGGTCGCGATCGATCTGGATCAGGACGCGCTGGAGTTTTTCCCGTTCCTTTATTGGCCGATCCAAACGGATTTACAGATCTCGCCGGACACTGCGGCGAAGCTTGACCGATTCGTGAAATCCGGCGGCGCGCTGTTGCTGGACACCCAAGACGCCGAACGCGCCTTCGCCCGCGCCGGGGCGGCGCATCCGGGGCTGGCCCGGCTCGCTGAAGCGCTCGACCTGCCCCCGCTCCAGCCCGCGCCGCCCGATCATGTTCTGACCAAAGCATTTTACCTGCTCCAAGACTTCCCCGGCCGGTTCGCTGAGGGCCGGATTTGGGTGGAGGCGGGCGGCCAAGGCGGCGCGCTGGACGGCGTGTCCTCAGTCGTCGTCGGCGCGCAGGATTGGGCGGCCGCTTGGGCGGTCGATGACCGGGGCCGGCCGCTCGCGCCCATCCCCTCCGGCGATGAGCGTCAGCGGGAAATGGCTTACCGGTTCGGAGTGAATTTCGTCATGTACGTCATGACCGGCAATTATAAGGCGGACCAAGTCCACGTGCCCGCCATTCTCGAACGCTTGGGGCAATAGCCATGGGTTGGCGCATTGTTTTCACCCCGCTTATCCCCGAGCCCTGGCTGTGGCTGTTGGGCGGCTTGGCGCTGGTGACCGCCTTGGCGTGCGTGGTTCTGGCCACACGAGGGGGAACCCTGCGCGCGCTCGCCGCTTTGGCGCTGATCGCCGCGCTCAGCGATCCCTCCTTTATCCGCGAGGAACGCGAATTCCGTCCCGACATCGCGCTGTTGCTGGTCGACGGCTCAGAGAGCATGACATACGGCGAACGCGCGCAGGCGTCGGACGCGGTCGCGGAGGCTTTGCGCGCCCAAGCGCAGGCGGACCCGACCCTGGAGTTGGTCGAGGCGCGCATTCCGCGCGGCGATGACGGCACGCGACTTTATGAAGCGCTGCGCCGCGGATTGGGCGAAATCCCACCGGAGCGCTTGGCCGGCGTGTTCGCCCTCACCGACGGCCAACCCCATGACGCGCCTGAGGATATCGCCGCTTGGGCCGGGGAAATCTCCGCCCCAGTGCACGCCTTCATCGTCGGCGATCTAGAGGCCGCGGATCGGCGTTTGGTGATCGTCTCCGCGCCGCGCTTTGGCATTGTGGGCGAACGGGCCCGGTTCACGGTGCGGGTGGAGGACGACGCCGCCGCGCCGGGCGAAACCGCCCAGGTTAGCCTTTCGCTTGACGGCGGCGCGCCGATCACCGCCGACGTGGTCATTGGCGAGGATGTCGGGGTCGAGCTCGCCATCCAAAAACGCGGGCCGAACGTGGTGCAGGTCGAGGTGAACCGCGGCGCCGAGGAGATCACAGAGGCGAATAACCGAACCGCCGTCAACGTCACCGGTGTCCGCGATCGTTTGCGAGTTCTGTTAGTGACCGGCGAGCCCCATCCCGGCGCGCGTGCTTGGCGGAACCTCTTGAAGTCCGACCCGTCCGTGGATCTGGTGCATTTCACGATTTTGCGGCCGCCGGAAAAGACCTCATTCGTGCCGGCTGAAGAACTCTCGCTGATCGAATTTCCGCGCCACGAGTTGTTCTCCGAAAAGATCGACGATTTCGACCTGATCATTTTCGACCGCTATAAGCGGCGCTCGGTGCTTCAACCGATCTATCTGGAAAATGTAGCTCGACATGTGGAGAAAGGCGGCGCGCTGTTGCTAGCCGCCGGTCCGCCTTTCGCCGGCCCGTTAAGCCTGCACTTGACCCCTTTATCGAGCGTTCTGCCGCTTCGCCCCACGGGCCAAATCCAAGAAGGCCCGTTCCGCGCCGCCGTGACGGAGGTGGGCGCGCGCCATCCGGTGACGGCCGGGCTGGCGGACATCGCCGACCCGCAATGGGGCCGTTGGTTCCGCACCATCGAGGCGTCGGCGTTTTCCGGAGACGCGGTGTTGCGCGCGCCCAATGATTTGCCGCTCCTGGTGCTCGACCGAGTAGGCGAGGGCCGGGTCGCCCAATTGATGACCGATCAGGCCTGGCTTTGGGCGCGCGGCGTCGACGGGGGCGGCCCCTATAACGAGCTGTTCCGGCGTTTAGGCCATTGGTTGATGGCCGAGCCCGAGTTGGAGGAAGAGCGGCTCTCCGCCCAAGTGGTCGACGGCCGGCTACAGATCACCCGGCGATCGCTGTCCGAAGTCCAACCGCCCGCGCAGATCATCGGTCCGGACGGTGTCGCGCAAACCGCCGCGTTCGCCGGGGTAGACTACGGGCTGTTCCAAGCCGAAGCAGCCGCTGAGGCGACCGGGCTTTACCGCATCCGTTCGGGCGAGCTGACCGCGGTCGCCGCCGCCGGCGCGCTCAACCCGCGGGAAGTCATCGACCCCCGCCCCAGCCGTGAGGCGCTCAGGCCCTTGTCCGAAGCCACAGGCGGTGGGGTGTTCGCGCTGGGCGAGGGCGAGGCCGCCGCGCCGCCCGATCTGCGCCGCACCCGCGCCGACGCGCGCCAGGCGGGCCGGAACTGGGCGGGGCTTAAGCAAAACCGCACCTTCGTCGCGGCGCGCCAAGATCGGCAACCGCTCGCCCCGGCGCTGCTCGCCGTCGCTGTCATTCTGGGGCTCAGCGCTGCGGCTTGGGCGCGAGAGGGACGCTAAGCGCTCGACCCGCGCTTGGGCCCAACAAAGCGCCGGAGACCCCCGCGAACGCGCCCGGGCGCAAGTCTTGGATCAACAGCTTGTCCGGATTGAGCCAGCCGGGAGGCGTAAACCGCCCCGGTTGAGCGCGAACAAAGCCCAAGGGTCCGAACACGCTCAACTGACCGAAGACGACGGCGCGGGTCTCACCCGCCGCGCGCGCCGCTTGAAGCCCTGCGCGCACCAGACCCGCGGAGACGCCCTGGCGGCGATGGTTTGGCAAGACCGCTAAAGGGCCGAAAAAAACCGCTGGCGCGCCCCCAGCGGTGATCGCCCAGGCCTGCACGACGCCAGCGATGCTTCCGTCTGCGGCGACGCACGCACATCCCCAATCCAGGCGGGACTGGGCGCGCTCGCGCAGCCGCTGGGCCGCCCGAGCAAACCGGCCCGGGCCGAACACCGCGGCGATCGCCGCCTCCGCCGCCTGCGGCGAGATCGTCGATAGGGGTCGGATCGACCCGGATGCGCCGCACGTCGTCAACAATCACGCCCTCGCTGGCTAATGAGCGCCGGGTTCTGCGGCGCGGCGGCTGGCTTGGCAAGGGGTGGGTCCAGCTTGATTGTTTCCATATCAGAAACAAACTGCCCCTATCACGACGGCTACTCCGCGCGCCCTTCGCCCGCCATGTTGCGCTTAACAGTGCTGCGCCTTTTAGGCGCGACCAAACCAGGAGTTCGCCATGATCGAGCATCGCCCCTTCGACAGCCTCGGCCGGTTCCCCAATGACTGGCTGACGGCCCCCTCCCACTTCAGCTTCTCCCACTATCACGACCCTGCCCGCATGGGGTGGGGGGCGTTGCGGGTTTGGAATGACGACCTGATCCAGCCTCAGACCGGCTTCCCAGCCCATCCGCACCAAAACATGGAGATCATCACCTATGTGCGCGCCGGCGCCATCACCCACCGTGACAGCCTGGGCAATGAGGGCCGCACGGAGGCAGGCGACGTGCAGGTGATGTCGGCGGGCTCCGGCATCCGACACGCGGAATATAACCTGGAGACCGAGGCCACCCGGCTTTACCAGATCTGGATCGAACCGGATCAATTGGGCGGCGATCCAGCCTGGGCGGCGGCGCAGTTTCCGAAATCCGACCGGGCCGGGGATTTGGTGATCCTCGCCTCCGGTCGCGCGGGCGACACGGACGCCCTGCCCATCCGGGCCGACGCGCGGCTCGGGGCGGCGACGCTGAAACCGGGTCAAAAGGTGAGCTATGCCCTCGACGCCGACCGTCGGGTCTATCTCGCACTGGCCCAAGGTCGCGCGACGGTGAACGGCGTCGCCCTGGGACCGCGCGACGGCTTGGCCGCCAAAGATCTCGACGCGCTGGACATCACGGGCGTTGAAGATGCGGAACTGGTGTTGGTTGACGCCGCCCGCGCGCCGAAGGGCTCACGCGCTTAACCCTTGAGACCGCGCAACGAAGTCTTAGTCCGCCTCATGGCATCTTTTTTCGATGATTCGAGGAGAACGCCATGGCGCGGGTTAAGATAATCGCGGTGATCGCCGCAGCGGGCTTTAGCTTGTCGGGATGTGTGATCGGCTCGGCCGTTGGCGCCGTGGTGGACACGGCCGGAACCGCGGCGAGCACAGCCGTGGGCGCCGCGGGAGACGTCGTAGAAGCGGGCGCGGATGTGGCGAGCGCGCCTTTTGACGGCGACGAATAATAAAGGGGCCAGCGCGTGATCCGACCCGGCGACACGATACCGACACGTTCCCGCGAGCCCTCTGTTCAACGCTTGGAGATCGCTTAATCTAGTATCTCAGAGACGGGGGCGTGGACATCTAAGGAGCGCGTTATGAGATCTCTGAAATATCTGTCGGGCATTGCGATCATGGGTTTGACGGTTACGTCGGCCTCGGCGCAGCAGGGCCACCAGCGCGGTTTTGGTGAACGGTTCGACGCTATTTTGGACGCGCCGATCGTTCGGGTCGAAGTCGACAGCACAGAGGCTTTGCGCGACCTCGCGGAAAATGGCCGGAAGCGTCAACTTGGCCTTCGGCGCAGCCTTCAGCTGAAATCGGGTTTCGGCCTCGATGAATTGGAGCGCATGGAAGACCGGTTCGCTGAGGTAATCTCGCTTGAAATGATCGATTCGGTCATCATGGATCCGGATGCTGCGGATGGGTATACGCTCCGCGTAACGCTCACAGACTTGCAGCCCGGATTCCTGCCGCCCGGTCAGAATGATTATTTCAACGTGCCCGTTGTCTCGACGCCGCGGGGCCTGGTCATCGCCACTCGCCGGGGCGGCGCGGCGGCGCGCTTCGAATTGGTGAGCGTTGAGGGCAACGTGGTCGATAGAGCGGATTTTGATTGGTACGTCATCAGCGTAGCAGATGCGAACAATCAAGGCGTTTGGTCCGGTGCGGAATTTGCGTTCGGCGTCGGCGCGCGCGGTCTTGAAAAGCAGTTCGACCGCGTCTCGACCTTCAGGGTCGCGGACGGCTCTTAACGACCGCGCGACGGCGCGGTTGACGCGCGTTCTTTCGCCAAATGGCTGCGCAGCTAACACCGTTATTACGACGGATTAGGCCGCGAAATAATCCGGAGACTTAATCAATGGCACGGCTTCTTCTTATCCTCGCATTTAGCGCGCTTCTCTTTGAGACAGCGTCGGCACAAGGTCGCGGTTGGTCGGGCGGTTTTTCCGACGCTGTGGCTGGGCCCGTGTCCGAAATCTCTGTGACCATCGGTCCCGATCTCATCGAGCGTGAGCGCAAAGACCAATTTGGCGAAGAGGAATTTGCCGCGCTTGAAGCGGCGCTCATCGACGAAGTCGAACGCGCGTTAGACAAGAAGGGCCGCTACGCGCCGGCCGCCGAGGGCATGCGGCTAGAATTGATTTTGGTCGACGCGAAAGCGAGCCGCCCAACCCCACGCCAGCTTTACGGCCGCGTCGGCATTCGAACCGAAGGCACGCCCGGCTTTGCGACTGAGTTAGGCTTCTCCTCCGGGACCGGAGGTGCGGAAATCCACGCCCATCTGACAGATGCGTCGGGCGCTAATCTCGGTGAAATGGTCTACATCCGGTTTGAGACGGGCGCCAATGTGGCGATTGCGAGCCGCACCTGGGGCCATGCCGAAGACGTTTTTAAGCGGTTTGGCAAAGGGCTAGCCAAGCGTTTGGACAAGGCCGAGCGCGCCGGAGCCTAACGCACTCGGCCTAGAGCGTTTTCAGCAAAAGTGTCATCGGTTTTGCGGTTCGAAAACGCGATCAAGCGAAGACTTAGAGCCGCTTCTCGATTCGGATTAAATTGAAGCGGCTCTCGGCGTCGCGACCGCCGGGCGATGGGTAATCGCGAAGGCCTAGGGTAAGCCGATCCATTTATGCGTTTGAACGCTGAGCCGCCAAACCGGGTTTTCTAAGCAATACTGCGCAGCCGCCTGGGTGGCGGCCTCGCGGTCAGGGCCATCCATGGGCTGCAGCAAGAAGTGGTCGAAGGCGAGATCGACGTAGCGATCGGGCTCAGCGCCGACCTGAGGATAAACCAGCTTAAGTTCGTCGCCGCACGTTTGCACCAAATCGGCGCCGGCCTTTGGGCTGACGCAGATCCAGTCTAATCCCCCCCGGCGCGGCCAGCGTGCCGTTCGTTTCCACCCCGATCCGGGCGCCGCGCACCTTCAACGCGGCGATGAGCGCGCTATCGAGCTGCAACATCGGTTCCCCGCCCGTAGCAATAACATAGGCCGGCGCGCGCGCGGATGTGGGCCACAGCGCCAAGACGGCGTCGGCCAACGCGTCCGGCGTTTCAAATGGTCCGCCATTAGGGCCGTCCGTCCCAACGAAATCGGTGTCGCAAAATTGGCACACCGCGTGAGCGCGATCCGCCTCCCGACCGCTCCAAAGATTGCAGCCCGCAAAGCGCAGAAACACCGCCGTCCGCCCGGCTTGGAGCCCCTCGCCCTGCAAAGTCAGGTAAATTTCTTTGACCGCATAGCTCATGCCGCCACGCTCGCTCGCCATTCTCGCCAACCGGCGCGCCTGAGATCACACGCCGGGCAATTCGCGCACCCCTTGCCCCAAGGCCACACCCGGTCGCGAACCCCGCGGTAACAGGTGTGACTTTCGGAGACAATCAGATCAACGAGGCCATCGCCGCCCAAATCATGAGCCAAGGCCCATGTTTGCGCTTTGGTCAGGTCCATCAAGGGCGTCTCAAGCCGGAAATCCGCCGCCATGCCCGCATTGAGCGCCGCGAGCTGCATATCCAGGACTGCCCGCCGGCAATCTGGATAGCCTGAGTAATCGGTCTGGCACATGCCACCCACCAAGACCCGCGCGCCGCGCCGATACGCGAGCGCCGCGGCATAGGTGAAAAACAGCAAATTCCGGCCCGGTACGAAGGTGCTCGGCAAGCCCGACGTGGTCAGGGTGATTTCCGCGTCACGGGTCAGCGCGCTTTCGGCGACCGCATGATAGCCCGGCAAAGCGACGTTATGGTGCGCACCCAACCGCGACGCCCAATCGGACCGCAACGCGGCGAGGCCCGCTCGAACCCGATCGATCGCCTCAAGCTCTATCCGATGGCGCTGATTATAGTCGAACCCCACGGTTTCCACCGTGTCATAGCGCTCCAGCGCCCAAGCGAGTGCGGTCGAGGAATCCTGCCCTCCGGAGAACAAGACGAGCGCCCTGGCGCTCTCGGCGTCCGCGGTTTGGTCATCGAGATGTGACACGTCGTGATCTAGCTTTCAAACCGGCTATACGTCCGCCCGTCGTTCCAAGCGGAGGCGGAATTGGCGCTGTTATACACCACCTGGCCGGACATGCGCGCCGCGCAAGCCGCGGCTCGAACGCTGGTCGAGGACGCACTCGCCGCATGCTGCAACATTTTTCCCGCCGGAACCTCCATTTATGTTTGGCGTGACGAGATCGCGCAAGACACTGAACACGTGATGTTGGTGAAGACCTCGGATGCAAACGTCGCTGAATGCCGGGACCGCCTTCTGTCATTGCACCCCTACGAAACGCCCTGTGTGCTTGCTCTGCGGATTGATCCCAACGCCAGTTCGCCGGCGTTTCTGTCTTGGATTGAGAGCGTCGGCGACGCGGGCGCCGAAATGTGAAAGACACGGGCCGGTTTATGACCACAAACACTTGGAGAGTGCTGCGCTCCTGTAACCCCGTTAAGGGCTTTTCAAGGCGTTTTTTCTACGCTTTTCAAGAGTTCAACTAAAAGGCGCCCCCATGCCACGCACAGCCGGAGACGTCCTCCGCCGCGCGCCCGCGCTTTCGCCTCACGCAACCGGCGAAACAGCCTACGAGTTGTTCTCCAATGATCCGGATCTTTGGGTCTGCGCCATTGTTGAGGATCGACGCCCGGTCGGTCTGCTCAATCGGGACATGTTTTTTCGCCGGCTGGCCGATCAATACGGACGCGCGCTCTACGCTCGCCGTCCGATTTCGCTCTTGATGCAAAAAGACCCACTCGTCGTCGAAATAGACACCCCGATCGACGATCTGAACGCGTTGATCATCACCAAACGGCAAAGCGCGCTGATGGAGGGGTTTATCGTCGCGGAGAAGGGCGTCTACAGGGGCGTGGGCACGACCTTGGCGCTGTTTGAAGCTAACCTGCAAGAAAGCGAAACGCGAAATCGAGAGCTCGCCCGCAGCGCGGAGAGCTTGCGTCGCGCGGAGGCTGAAGCCCGCAAGGCCGCCGACGCAAAGGCTGAATTCCTCGCCACAATGAGCCATGAAATCCGCACCCCAATGAACGGCGTGCTTGGCGTTGTCGCGTTGCTGTTAGGCACCGAACTGAACGACGAACAAAAGCGTCTCGCTCAAACGATCCGCAGTTCTGGCGAACTGTTATTACGTTTGCTTAACGACGTGCTCGACCTCTCGAAAATCGAGGCGGGCAAACTCGAACTTGAAAAGGCGCCATTTTCGCTGCGCGCCATGGCTCAGGACGCCGAGGCGCTGTGGAGCGCGGGCGCGCAGGAGAAGGCCTTGGCCTTTTCAGTGCGGCTGGAGACCTCGGACGATCTCGACACATGGGTTGGCGACTTGGTGCGACTCAAACAGATCGTCTTCAATCTCATCGGCAACGCCTTGAAATTCACCGACCAAGGGTCGGTGACCGTGCGCGTCAGCGCCACCGAACAGGACGACCAAGGGCGCCTCCGCGTCGAGGTGAAGGATACCGGCGTCGGCATCCATGAGAGCGCGCGTGGGCGCATCTTCTCCGCCTTTCAGCAAGCCGACGCCACCACCACCCGGCGGTTTGGCGGCACAGGCTTGGGCTTGTCGATCTCCCAACGCCTGGTGGATTTAATGGGCGGCGACATTGGTTTCGAGAGCGAATTCGGCCAAGGTTCGATATTTTGGTTTGAAGTTCCGCTTGAGCGCGCGACGGAGCCTCTCGCCGCCGCCGCGCCCGCCGATCAACTCAAACCGCTCAAACGGTTACGAATTCTGGTCGCCGAAGATCACCCGGTCAATCAAATGGTCGCGCGTATGATGATTGAAGGGTTGGGCCATGAATGCCGTCTTGTGGGCGACGGTCAGGCCGCCGCGGAGGCCGCGCACGAACAGCGCTGGGACGTCATCCTGATGGACGTGCAAATGCCGGTCATGGATGGGTTGACCGCGACCCGTACGATCCGCGCCAGCGAGGGCCCCGGTGCGAACACGCCCATTCTCGCTCTGACCGCGAACGCTCTGGCGGGCGATCGCGAACGCTGTTTAGAGGCGGGCATGGACGGCTACATCGAAAAGCCGATCCGGATTGACGCTTTGACCTCGGAACTCGCTCGCGCCCTAGCTGGCCGTCCGTGCGCGTGCAGGGATTATGACGGCCCCGCCTGCAGCGCGGCTTAGCGCGCACGATCACCAACGCGCGGAACCGGGCGCGCCCTTGATCGGTCCGGTTAGATTCGTCGACACCCATCCGCCGTAATAGCCGCCCGGCTGCGGGACGATTTGCTCCGCGCCGATAAAACACGCATCCATGCGCGCAGGGTAGAAGGCGTAAAACCCCGCCAAGCGCGGATAGTCTTCGGGCAAATCGTCAAACGGGTCGGGATAGGCCCAGGCGGCTTCGGCGGCGGTTCGCTTGCCAACGACCACATCCCAATAGCGCGCCAGCCCCTTCCATTCACACACGGTCCAACGGTCGGTGGGGCGCAGAACGTCCGGGTCGACATCCTCAGGCGGCAGGTAATAACACGGCGCGCCGGCGGTCTCGACCACGCGGAGCGCCTGCGCGCTGCGCGCGATTTCACAATCCGCAAAGACCACCCGAACCGGTTCGCTCACCGGCTCAACCCGCGGGGGGCGGGGAAAGTCCCAAACGGATTCCTGGCCCGGCCCTGGGGTGACGATTCGATCCTTAGGCGGACGTTCGCGCGGTGTGTTCCGCCAATGGGCGCACTCGGTCATCAGGATCGTTTTTGACGGCGGCGGCTTCATGGCGACCTCCAAGGATTGACGCGTCACCGGGTGGTTCAGTCCCCGGGTTCAGGCACGACGCGCATGAGCGCTGTGAGCGCGTCGCTCACCCGATCGGCGGCGCGCGCGGACCAGGCCGGAGGCCTCTGCGCGGCGCGCAGCCGTTTGGCGATCGCGCCGGCTAAGGCGCTGGTCAAACGGTCGTGGCGCGCTTGCGCTTGCACGCGGGCGCGAGACCGGGGGCGTTGCGCGGCGCGCTCGGCCAGCGCCAAAGGACTGGTTTCAAGCGACATCCAGTCCCGCGCCGTCCCCCAAAGCGACATTAGCCCCGCCATAAGACGACTTAAGACATCGGGCTCCAAACGCACCTCAGCAAGGGCCTCGGATAGGGCGGCTTGAACCACGGGCGCTTCGGGGGGCGCGCACGCCTCCAGAGCCAGCGCCAAAACACCGTCGAATTGGGGATCCACCGTCTGCAACGCCTCCGCCAAAGGGGCGCGCGCGGCCGCGGCGAAGCCGTCCGATCGCGCATCAAGAAACGCGCGGGCTTCCGGGGTTCGGGCCCAATCCGCGATCGCCTCGGCGATCTGTGCGCGCGCACGTTCGGTTCCCGCGCCCGCGTCCAATTCGGCCTCGGTCAGGATTTCGGTGAAGGCGCTGTCCAAGTCCGCGATCAAGGCGGCGACGCAATCCTCGGCCAATTGGGTGATCAAAGGATAGTGCACGTCCCGCATGGCGACGCGTTCAAAGCCCGCGCGCGCGGGCTTGAACCGCTCTGACAGCGTCCTCGCCAGCGCGCTCACCCCGTAGGCCCGGGCGAGGCCGCGCGCGATGGTCAGCTCCGGCGCGCCGTCGAACAACACCGCCCCCTCGCGCCCCTGAAATGCGGGGCCCGCTTGCACCGCCTCGCGGAACCAGCGCCAATTGGTGCTGCCCCCTGTCAGGGCGAGCACAGTCTGCGCGTCGGCGTCAAAACCCTCGAGGCCCGCGCACAGCAAAGCCTCGCCCCAGGCCAACAGATCCACCGGCTCGCCAGCGGCTAACGCTCGCGCCCGCGGCGCATCGATCTCGCCAAGGGATACATCCGCCAGATCCAGCGCTTCAAGCGTCAGATCGCTGGGTCGATAGGCCCGCGCGCGCGCTTCGAAAGCCTCGAACGAGCGGATTTCCAGATCGCCCAGGGTGCGCTTGCGCGCGCCCGCGCCAATGCGCACGGGGCTTGCGGTTTCAAACGGCCATATCGGTTGCGGACGATCGATCCATAGCGAGAATTCCTCTTTGATCCGTCGCGCGATCACCGCATGCAGAAATCGCCGCGCCAGCGGGTCTTGGGCGACCTTTTGCGCCTCCCCGCTGCGACGCTTCCGCGCGCCCTCCATAATCCATTGGAAAAACAGGTCGTCGAACAAGCGGCCGCCATAAATCGGCGAACCGAAATGGCTCGTCGCATCCATCTCGCCCGGCGCTAACCGGGTCATGTCGAACGTGCCTGCACCCCAATCGACCACGATGATCGGCTTGGCGAGATCTTCGGCGCTGATTTTTCCCGCGAAAAAGTTAAATGCAGCGCCGAGCGGTTCGGGCACGCAGACCGTCTCAGGGAACCCGGCTTCGCCCAACACCCCGCGCAAGAGCCCTTGGGCGGCCTCATCCCACGCCGCGGGCGCGCCCGCGATCACCAGCGCCCGATCCCCGGCGGCGCGAAACCGGGCGGAAGGCTCGGGCTCTTGGGCGAGGGCTTTGAGAAAGGTCACACTGTCCGCGCGCGCCTGAGCGTCCGTTGGCAGGCGCGGTTTGAAATTGGCGACGAACCGGCCCTCTGCGCCGCCATGCAAGCGCTGCTCCAACTCCGCGGTCTGGCCCACAAGCGCCGTCCCGCCATCTGCGGGGACTAAAAGACAGCTCGACACACGAGGGTCGGGCCGATCCGGCGACCCGGTCCGGCTTAACGGCAAATCCTCGACGGCAAAGCCAGGCGGCCCGCCGATGAGCGCCGCCAACGCGGTTTTCGACGCGCCGAAATCCAACCCGAAGGCGATCCGGCTCACACTCACGCCTCAGTCTCTTGGGGCGCGCCGCGGGTCACCTGACCAGGCCGCACGAGGATCGGGTCTCCGGTCGCGCTGCGTCGATAGAGCGGGGGTTCGAACACCAAAACCCAATCCCCCTCCTCCACCTGACCCAAAGGCTCATAGGCCTTGCCGCGCTCCGATGTCCAGACAAAGCCCGCTTCCGCAGCCTCCGCCTCGGACGGTTCAGCAAGGCCTAAACGCTTGGCGATCAGCTCTAGCACCCGGGCCGGCGGCTCACGTCCGCGCCGGGCGTCCAGGATCGCCACGATCTGGGACAGCGCCGCCTCCGCACGACCCGCATCGGGGTCGCTTGGGGCTCGCTCGGAGCCCGACGCGCTCGCCGCGTAGGCGAGCAGCCGGGCGGCACTGGTCAGCTCGGCGCGCAACGCCAAGAGCGCACGTTCCCGCTCGGCCCCGCTTGCACGGGCTTGCGCCGGCCGCGGCCAGTAAAGCCGGATCAGCACCAGACCGGCGAGGGCGTACGCGCTGATCAGCGCATCGGCGGTCTTAGCGGAGAACACCGCCTGGCCCATCAAGCCCAACAATGCGGCGACGAGCACCGTGGCGATCACGACCAAGCCGCGCATAACGCCTCGGGCCGCCCACCAGGCCACGATCGCGCGGGTGGGTTTGGAGTCCACGATCGCTTTGACCCAACCGGGCGGCCCCACGCGCGGTCGCCACGCCGCGCCCAGAACCCCCAGCGCCGCACCGGTGGCGACGCCTAACGGCTCCAAGAGCCCGACCAAAGCGCTTCCGGTCGCAATGGGGTCGAGCGTCGGGGTCAGCGCGGTCCAACCGAACGCCACCCCGCAAACTGCGCCCGCCGTGGCCGGTCCGATCCGGGCCGCCACCTCGCCGCCGCTTTGGTTGACGGCGTCGCCGGCCCCGTCCTCGGACAAGCGCGCTGCGGCGCGTAAGACCTCGGCGTTCGCCCCCTCAGCAACGAGTGCGTCGATCATGGCGTCAACGCCGGCGCGCTTCGCCGTTCTTTGGGCCGGCGCGAGCTTCGAGGCGATCCGAGTGGGACCGGAGACCCCCGAAACGGCCGCTTGGCGTTCAAGTTTCAGAGCTTGGGCGTCGAACCGGGTTAACGCGCTTTCAAGCGCGGACGCGGCGGTCGCTAGACGGCGTTTATAAGCTTCAACGCTGGGCGGCAGGGACGCCAAAAGCGGCCTCCTAGGACCGGTCCCCGATCGCCGGCGCATGGCGCGCGGAGGAAAATGGTAGCGAGAGAGAGACTTGAACTCTCGACCTCAGGATTATGAGTCCTGCGCTCTAACCAGCTGAGCTACCTCGCCATGGGAACCCGCGGCTATATCGCAGGCGCACCCGAAAAATCAAGGCTCCCGCGCCAGGCTGACACGGGAGCCTTTTAAGCAAGGAAGACGCGAACGGTTTAGGCCGCGCGCACGTCAGTGAGGAATTTCGACACCGCAGAGCCCAAAGCGTCGGCCCGGGTGCTGACTTCGCCCGACGCGCCCAGCACGTCCGCGGCCGCTTCGCCGGTCTGGTTCGCCGCCCGGTCCATGTCCTGAACGTTGGAGGACACGTCTTGGGCGCCGCCGGCGGCTTGAGCCGCACTACGCGAGATTTCATCGGCGGTGGCGCGTTGCTCCTCCATCGCCGCAGCGATGGCGTTGGCGAACTCGCTGACTTTGTTGATGGTGTCCGAAATCGAGCCGATTGCGCGCACCGCGTTGGCCGTGGCCGATTGGACGCCGTTGATCTGTTCCGCAATCGATTGGGTCGCGGTGGAGGTTTGATTGGCCAAGGCCTTAACCTCTTGGGCGACCACCGCGAAGCCTTTGCCCGCCTCGCCCGCACGCGCGGCTTCGATGGTGGCGTTCAGCGCCAAGAGATTGGTTTGCTCCGCGATCCCGGTGATCAACTCGACCACCGCGCCAATTTCCCGCGCGGCTTTGTCCAAGCTCGCCATATCGCCAGAGGCTGTGCCGGCTTCAGCGACTGCGGTGTCCACCGCGGCCGCCGTGCTCGCGACTTGTTGGCTGATCTCTTGGATCGAGCTGGTCATTTCCTCGGCCGCGCTGGCCACGGTGCCCACATTGCTCGACGCATCTTGCGAAGCGCCGGCCACAGCGGCGGAGAGCGAGGCGGTGCGGTTGGCGGTCTCCTCCATCCCGCGGGCGGAGGTTTGCATCCGCTCAGCAACCGAGCGCATGGCCTCGAGGCCTTCTGACGCGGCTTGGTCGAAATCCGCGACCAGGGCTTCGACGGCTTTCGCCCGACGCTCGCGCGCTTCGGTCTCCGCCTTGGCGGCGGTCTCCAGGCGGTCGCTTTCGATGGCGTTGGCTTTGAACACCTCCATGGCGCGGGCCATTTCGCCCAATTCGTCGGAGCTCTCCTCCGGTAACGCCACGGTCGTATCGCCCTCGGCCAAGGCGCGAACGGCGCTCACGGTGCGCTCAAGCCGCGCGCCGAGGGAGCGGATGACGAAGAACCAAGTGACGCCCACCGCAGACGCGATCGCAGCCAGGGCGAAAATTGCAATCACCACCGATGCGATGGCGGCCGTGCTGACCGCGGCGCCAGCGTCCCGGTCCGCCGCCTGCGCAGCGCTGGCCGCAAAGTCTGTAAGGCCATCGAGGAGTTGGTTCGACACCGCGACCGTGTCCGCCACCACACCGTTAGCCTGCGCGCCGCGCTCCAAGGCGACGACCCGCAAACCGAACACGCTGGTTGTATCGTCCTGCGCGCCTTGGGCGAAGCCCGCTGCGTGTGCGCCTTGGCCAAAGCCGACCAGATCGATCGCTGCGGCCTGCAGCCGGTCGATCGCGGGACCAGAGCTCGCCATCAACGCGAAATTGACGTTCAGCTCCGCCGTCGCCTCTTCAAAGCGGTCTTCAAGGTCGGTGATCGTTGCGGCGTCGTTCGAAACCGCGGCTTCGGCGTAAATATTGGAGATCAAATTCGCCTCGAGCCCGATGCGCAGAATGGACTCGATGTCTGCGCCTTCGACCTCGTCGAGCGCCGTTTCCAGGTTATCGATCACCGCAGAGCGCGCGTTTTGAGCCGCGGTCAGCGCCGCATCGAGTTCCGAGCGCGCTTCAAGCTGCCCGCGCACCACGTCGTCCATGGTTGCGGCGGCGGTTTCAAGCTGGTCAACGAGGGTTTGAAGGCCTTGAACCTGAGAATGCGCCTCGCGCGAGGTGTCGGCGAACACGCCCAATTCCGCTTCGAAGGCGGCAAGCTTATCGGTGAGACCGGAAAAAACGGCTTGCTCGCTCTGCAGGCTCTCACTCGCGGAGAGCGCGGTAATGTCAGCCGCGATGTCGCGGCCGACCCGGCTAAGTTCGGAAACAGATCGAATTTGCGGGAGGCGTTCGTTGGCGACTTGCCCAACCGCGCCGGATTGAATCTGGAAGCTGATCAGCGCGACCGCTCCGGTGACGACGGTCATCACCGCGGAGCCCGCGAACATCGTGATCAGCCAAAAACGGATCGAGCGGTTTTCAAACCAGGCCACGCTTTACCCCTGTTCTGTCCAGTGCAGTCGTGAAGGAACGGAGCGCGGCCATTCCCCAGATTGCCGCGCTCCACGAATTAAAGATTGAAGGCGATTTCCCCCCGCACCGCGGTCGGAGCGCCGGGGTTTTAGTAGCGCCCACTAT
>JBHJGU010000022.1:0-5486 GCA_050331475.1 Maricaulaceae bacterium
CAGCGGCCCCATGGTGTCGTCGACCATGGCGGTGAGAAACCCGCCCTGAACCACGCCGCCGGCGTTCAGAAACCGCGGGTCTGCTACGAACGAGGTCTCCAACACCCCCGCTTCCGCGTCGAACGCCTCAAACCGCCCGCCCAAAAGCATAAAGGACGCTGGCGGCGGGAAATCGAACAGAGACAGCGCCTCGCTCACGTCTCCGCCTCCGTCTCCGTCTCCGTCCCAGCGCGCGGGGCGTTGGGGATGGCGGTCAACGGCGCCGCGCGCGAGCCGTCATAAAGGCTCGCCTCGGTAAGGCTTGTGGGCTCGCCTTCGGGCGCGGACGCATCGCGGCCGCTTTGCGGACCGGGGCGGACCGGCTCGCCGCCGGCGAGCCGGTCGAGCAACGCTTCAAAGCTTTCCGCCGTGAAGTCCTCGAAATAGGCGTCCGTCTGCGCGTTGGAGATTTGCACCATGGGCGCGTTCACACAGGCGCCCAAACACTCGACCTCCATCCAGGAGAATTTGCCGTCCGCGCTCACGCTTCCTTTCGGCCCGATGCGCTTTTCGCAGACGGCCTTGAGCGCTTCCGCCCCGCGCAGCCAGCACGGCGTGGTGCCGCAAACCTGGATCAAATGTTCCCCGACCGGGCCGAGGTTAAACATGGTGTAGAAGGTGGCCACTTCGTAAACGCGCATATACGCCATGCCCAAAAGATCGGCGACCGCGCGCATGGCCGGCTCGGGCAGCCAGCCCTCGCACTGCTTCTGCACGATCCACAAAGCCGGGATCACTGCAGACGCTTGCCGGCCTTCGGGATATTTCGCCATCCAGTCGCGAATGCGCTCCAAGGTGTCGGGCGCGAACTCAAAGCTCTCGGGTTGGGCTTGGGCGAGGCGACGCACGCTCATCGGTCGATCTCCCCGAAAACAATGTCGAGGGACCCCAAAATGGCGGACACATCGGCGAGCATGTGCGCCTTATTCAAGTAATCCATCGCCGCGAGGTGGGGGAAGCCCGGTGCGCGGATCTTGCAGCGATACGGTTTGTTCGAGCCGTCCGAGATCAGATAGACGCCAAACTCGCCCTTGGGCGCCTCCACCGCGGCGTAAACCTCGCCCTCAGGCACGTGGAAACCTTCGGTGTAGAGCTTGAAGTGGTGGATGAGCGCCTCCATGGAGCGCTTCATTTCCCCGCGTCGGGGCGGAGCCACCTTGCCGCCGGTTTCCAGCACCGGACCCTCAGGCATCTTTTCCAAGCACTGCTGGATGATTTTCACGCTCTCGCGCATCTCCGCCACCCGACACAGATAGCGGTCATAGCAATCCCCATGCTTGCCCACTGGGATTTGGAAATCGAGTTCGGAATAGACTTCATAGGGCTGCGAGCGGCGCAAATCCCACGCCAGCCCCGAACCGCGCACCATTACCCCCGAAAAGCCCCACGCCAGCGCGTCTTCCGCCGACACCACGCCAATATCGGCGTTGCGCTGTTTGAAAATGCGGTTGTTGGTGAGAAGCCCTTCAATGTCGTCAAGCACGGCCGGAAAGCGCTCGCACCACGCGCCAATATCGTCGAGCAGATCCGGCGGCAAATCCTGGTGCACCCCGCCCGGGCGGAAATAGGCGGCATGCATCCGCCCGCCCGAGGCGCGCTCGTAAAACACCATGAGCTTTTCGCGCTCTTCAAACCCCCAAAGCGGCGGGGTCAACGCGCCCACATCCAGCGCCTGAGTGGTGATGTTGAGAAGATGCGATAGAAGCCGGCCAATCTCCGAATAGAGCACGCGAATAAACGACGCTCGGCGAGGAACCTCCACGCCGACCAACCGCTCGATCGCCAAGCAAAACGCGTGCTCTTGGTTCATCGGCGCGACGTAATCAAGGCGATCAAAATACGGCATCGCCTGGAGGTAGGTCTTATGCTCGATGAGCTTTTCCGTGCCCCGGTGCAGCAGACCCACATGGGGGTCCACCCGTTCGACAATCTCCCCCTCTAATTCGAGGACAAGCCGCAAAACTCCATGGGCGGCAGGGTGTTGCGGGCCAAAGTTAATCGTTAAATTGCGAGCTTCGACCTCGGCCATTAGCTGGCGTCTCCATCAGCTTTCTCATCACCGGGCAGGACGGCGGCCGCACCTTCCCAGGGGCTCAGAAAATCGAAATTCCGGAATTCTTGCACAAGCTTGACCGGCTCATAGACCACCGCTTTGCGCGCCTCGTCATAGCGCAACTCCACATAGCCGGTCAGCGGAAAATCCTTGCGGAACGGATAGCCCTCAAAATCGTAATCCGTCAGCAACCGACGCAAATCCGGGTGGCCGGCGAACAAGACGGCGTACATGTCAAACGCCTCGCGCTCGAACCAATTGGCCGCTGGAAACACATCCACGATCGACGGCGCAGCTTCGCCCTCGGCGATTTGAACTTTCACGCGCACCCGTTGGTTCATCGAGAGCGAGAGGAAATGGTAGACAAGGTCGAACCGCTTTTCCCGTCCGGGCCAGTCGACCCCGCAAATGTCGATGAGAACTTTGAACTGACACGCCGGATCGTCGCGTAGGAAACAACTCACCCGGCCGATCACGTCACAGCGCGCGTGCACCGTCAGTTCTCCGTGAGCGATTTCATAGCCGCTCACAGCGTCGTCAAGGTTCGCCTGAATGTGGGCGCCAAGATCCTCAAGCGCTTCGGACATCACGACCCTCTAGCGCTCGATCGAGCCTTCGCGGCGAATTTTTTTCTGCAATTGCAGAACCCCATAGACCAACGCTTCGGCCGTCGGCGGGCAGCCGGGCACATAGACGTCCACCGGCACAATCCGGTCGCAACCGCGCACGACTGCATAGGAATAGTGGTAATAGCCGCCGCCATTGGCGCACGAGCCCATGGAGATCACGTAGCGCGGCTCTGGCATTTGATCGTAAACCCGACGCAGCGCCGGCGCCATTTTGTTCGTGAGCGTGCCGGCCACGATCATCACATCGGATTGGCGCGGGCTCGCGCGCGGCGCAAAGCCAAACCGCTCCAGATCATAACGCGGCATCGAGGCTTGCATCATCTCCACCGCGCAGCACGCCAGGCCGAAGGTCATCCACATGAGCGAGCCGGTGCGCGCCCAAGTGATCAAATCGTCCGCCTTGGCCACCAAAAACCCTTTATCCGCAAGCGCGTCGCCCATCTGGTCGAAAAACGGGTCATGGGTTTTCGGATCATAACCCGGCGTCAGCGCGCGGCCGGCGCTTTGGGCGGGAACGCTGATGGTTTCAGTCATCCGCTTACTCCCAGTTCAAGGCGCCTTTGCGCCACTCATAAACAAGCCCGATCGTTAGAACGCCCAGAAACACCATCATGGACCAATAAGCGAAGGGTCCCACCGGCTCTAAGGCGACGACCCAGGGAAACAAAAACGCAACCTCAAGATCAAAAATTATAAATAGGATGGCGACGAGATAGAAACGAACGTCAAATTTCATCCGCGCATCTTCAAATGGCGGGAAACCGCACTCATAGGCGGCGGTCTTCGCCACATCCGGCGCTTTGGGCGCAACCACCGCCGCCGCGATCATAAAGCCTAAGCCAAGCGCCAAAGCGATCGCGAAGAAGACAATAATAGCCAGATATTCCAATAAAAACGCGTTCATGCCGCGTCCAACCTCCGAAAGCCCACCCCGGGGAACTCAATGTGCGTTAAAACGCTAACCGCCGACGTGACGTCTCGCCGCATCTGGCCTGCCCAGGCCGGCGCACGCTAAGAGCCACGCCGCTTCGGGGCAAGCGATTTCGTCCGTTAGGCGGTCACATGTCCGCCCTAAAGCCGCTAGACCGGCGACCGCGAAAGCCGGAGGAGACTGATAACGCTAATTTTATTCCATGTTCTGCTTTAAACGGGAAATTTCTCCCAACAGAGTGAAATTTCTTAGACTGAGCGTTGCGCGCGACGGCGCTATCGGGCAAAACCCTCAAAAATCACAAACGCCAATTGGGAGGTTTGCGAATGGCCGAATCAAGCCCGCGCGTTCACGTGCCTGCGCCACAGTTTCGACCCGGCGACAGCCCGGACTTTTCGCACCTGAAGCTCCCGCGCGCGGGGCAAACCTCGAAACCGGCCGCCGACGCGGCGGCCGCGGACATGCGCGATCTGGCCTACGGTCTGGTGGGCGTGCTGGACCATAACCATCAAGCCGTGGGGGCTTGGGACCCAGGACTGGCGCCGGCGACGTTGATCGACGGGCTCAAAACCATGGTGCTGACCCGCGAGTTTGACGATCGCATGTTGAAAATGCAGCGCACGAAGCGGTTGTCGTTTTACATGAAATCCTTAGGCGAAGAGGCGGTCGCCGTGGCCGCCGCCATGGCGCTCAAGCCTGACGACATGCTATTCCCCTCCTACCGCCAACAAGGCGCGTTGATCACCCGCGGTAAGGATTTGGTGGAGATGATGTGTCACTGCATCTCCAACGCCAAAGACAATCTCAAAGGCCGCCAGCTTCCGGTGCATTACACCTCTGCGGAGCATAGCTGGTTCACCGTGTCGGGAAATCTATGCACCCAATTTCCGCAAAGCGTGGGTTGGGCCATGGCCAGCGCCATGAAAGGCGAGGATCGGATCGCGGCGAGCTGGATCGGCGAAGGCTCCTCTGCGGAAGGGGATTTCCACGCCGCCTGCACGCTGGCGTCGGTTTATCGGGCGCCGGTGATCTTGAACGTGGTCAATAATCAATGGGCCATTTCCATGTTCCAAGGCCTGTCAGGCGGGGAGGACACCACGTTTGCGTCCAAAGCCATCGGCTATGGTCTGGCGGGCGTCCGGGTGGACGGCAATGATTTTCTCGCCGTTTACGCCGCCACCCAATGGGCCGCGAAGCGCGCGCGCAGCGGCGCTGGCGCCACGCTGTTAGAGACCTACACCTATCGGGCGGAGGCGCACTCAACCTCCGACGACCCCTCGAAATACCGCCCCAAAGACGAATGGAAGTCCTGGCCGCTGGGCGATCCGATCGAGCGGCTTAAGCTGCATTTGATCGGCCTGGGCGTTTGGACCGAAGCCGAGCACGAGGACTGGCGCCAAGCCTGCCAAGCCCGCGTGGCGGCGAATTGGAAAGAGGCCTATGGCTACGGCACGCTGGAGGAAGGTCCCCATGCGCCAGTCCCCACCATGTTCGAAGACGTGCTTTCCGAACAACCCTGGCATTTGCGCCGCCAGCGCCAAGACTTAGGGGTCTAACCATGCCCAGCATGACCATGATCCAAGCGCTGAATGCGGGCCTCGACACGGCGATGAGCGCGGACGAGCGCGTGGTCGCGTTTGGCGAGGACGCGGGCTATTTCGGCGGCGTGTTTGGGGTGACAAGGGGGCTGCAGGACAAGCACGGGCTCAACCGCGTCTTCGACGCGCCCATCAACGAGGCCGCCATTATCGCGATGGCCATTGGCATGGCCACCAATGGGATGAAGCCGGTCGCGGACATCCAGTTCGCAGATTACATATTCCCCGCGATTGAC
>JBHJGU010000023.1:0-10353 GCA_050331475.1 Maricaulaceae bacterium
CCCGGGGGCGGGGGCCGGGGGGGTGGGGGGGCGGGGCGCGCGGGGGGTGGATGGCGCGGCGGGGGGGGGGCACGCGCCGGGGGTTAACGCGGCCGAAAAGATGGAAGCCTTCGGCGCCCCCGCGCGCGCGGCGGCGCCTGCCCCTGGCGTCTAATCAATGATCTGCTAGAGACAGGGTATGACCCTTCATGCTCCCAACTCCTTGACCGCCTGGCCCGACGCGCGCGGCCGGTTCGGCGATTTCGGCGGCCGGTTTGTGGCCGAAACCCTCATGCCGCTGGTTTTGCGCGTGGGCGAGGCCTATGAGGCCGCCAAAGCCGACCCCGACTTCCAAGTGCAGATGGACGTTTACCTGCGCGACTATGTGGGCCGGCCGAGCCCGCTTTATTTCGCTGAACCGATGACGGAAGCCTTCGGCGGCGCAAAGATTTATTTCAAGCGCGATGAGCTCAACCACACCGGGGCGCACAAGATCAACAATTGCCTGGGCCAAGTCCTGCTCGCCAAGCGCATGGGCGCCCAGCGCATTATCGCGGAAACCGGCGCCGGCCAGCACGGTGTGGCCACCGCCACGGTCGCCGCCCGGTTCGGCCTGCCCTGTGTCGTTTATATGGGCGCCGCTGACATGGAACGGCAAAAGCCCAATGTGTTCCGCATGAAGTTATTGGGCGCGGAGGTGGTTCCGGTCTCCTCGGGCACGGCCACCCTGAAAGACGCCATGAATGAGGCGTTGCGCGACTGGGTCACCCATGTGGCGGACACATTCTATGTCATCGGCACGGTGGCGGGACCGCACCCCTATCCCATGATGGTGCGCGACTTTCAGTCGGTGATTGGGCGGGAGGCGCGTGCGCAAATACTCGACCGCGAAGGCCGCTTGCCCGATGCGTGCGTGGCGTGCATCGGCGGGGGCTCCAACGCCATGGGCCTGTTTCATCCTTTCTTAGAAGACGAGGACGTGCGCTTGATCGGCGTGGAGGCGGCGGGCAAAGGGCTGGAAACCGGGGAGCACGCGGCCTCGCTGTCCGGCGGTACGCCGGGGATTCTGCACGGCAACCGCACCTATCTGCTCCAGACCGAAGACGGGCAGATCCAAGACGCCCATTCGATCTCCGCCGGGCTCGACTATCCCGGCATTGGCCCCGAGCACGCCTTCTTGCGCGATGTCGGCCGGGCGGAATACCAAACCGCGACCGATGCGGAAGCCTTGGAGATGTTCCAGCTTTGCGCGCGCATTGAAGGCATTATCCCCGCGCTCGAGCCCGCCCACGCGCTCGCCCGGGTCCGGGATTTGGCCCAAGACTTAGGCCCTGACGGCGTGATCTTGATGAATATGTGCGGCCGGGGCGACAAGGATGTGTTCGCCGTAGCCGACCGGTTGGGCGTATCGCTCTAGGCGCCTTCATCCCTGCAAATCTTAAGCGCGGTGTTAGATTTGCGAGGATGAAGCTTCGTCTTTTCGCCTTTGAGCTCACCGAGGCGATGAAAGAATTGCGCTAAACGGGCCGAGGTGACGATTTTCCTTGCCCCCGGCGCGGAAACCGGTTGGAACCAGCGGCCATGACCCAAACGCGTATTAAGACCTGTTTTGAGGCGCTCAAGGCCCAAAACCGCGCCGGCCTTGTAATCTATGTTATGGCGGGCGATCCCGACCTGGAGACCACGCGCGCCCTGCTGGCCGGCTTGCCGGAGGCGGGCGCGGATGTGATCGAATTGGGCTTGCCCTTCACCGATCCCATGGCCGACGGCCCCTCGATCCAAGCGGCGGGCCAACGCGCGCTGAAGGCCGGAATGACGGTGGCCAAGACGCTGGATCTGGTCGCGGGGTTTCGCCGGTCGGACGCGGACACCCCGCTCATCACCATGGGCTACGCCAATCCCTTGCACGCCTATGGCTATGAGCGTTTCGTCCAAGACGCCGCGGACGCGGGCGTGGACGGCGCTTTGGTGGTCGATCTGCCACCCGAAGAAAGCGCGCCCTTAGCTGAGCCGCTCGCGCGCGCGGACCTGGCCCTCATCCGCTTAGCCGCGCCCACCACCGACGCTGAGCGCTTGCCGGCCGTGCTTCAGGGCGCCAGCGGGTTTTTGTATTATGTGTCGATCGCCGGGGTGACCGGGGCCGCCGCGCCTACGCCTGAAGCGGTCGCGTGCGCTGTGGCGTCGATCCGGGAGACCACCGATTTGCCCGTCGCGGTGGGCTTCGGGGTGAAAACCCCGGAACAGGCCCAAGCGCTGGCGCCCGCGGCGGACGCGGTGGTGGTGGGCAGCGCCATTGTCGACGCGCTCGCCCAAGGCGGGCCGGATCAAGCCTTAGACGCGGTGGCGCGCCTGGCGCGCGCGCTCAACGCCGCATAGCCTCGGGGACTGCGATGAACTGGTTTTCCAATTTCGCCCCCGGCGTCAAGCGCATGTTCGAAAAGCGCGAAACGCCGGAAAACCTTTGGATCAAGTGCCCGAAATCGGGCGAAATGGTATTCCACAAGGACCTGGAGGCCGCCGCTTGGGTCACCCCTGCCGGCCATCACATGCGCATTGGTCCGGAGAAGCGCTTCGCCTTGATGTTCGACGCGCCGTGGGACGATTTGGACATGCCAAGCGCCCCCCGCGATCCGCTGAAATTCCGCGACGACCGGGCCTATCCGCAAAGGCTGAAATCGGCGCGCACCAAAACCGGGCGCGAGGATGTGATGGCCGCCGCGGTGGGCACGGTTCAGGGCGTGGACACGGTTATTCTCGTGCAGGACTTCGCGTTTATGGGCGGATCCTTGGGCATGGCCGCGGGCGAAGGCTTCCTGGCGGCCTGTGACGCGGCGGTGGAGCGCGGCCTGCCCTTGGTGATCTTCACCGCCGCGGGCGGCGCGCGCATGCAGGAAGGCGCGCTCTCGCTTATGCAGATGCCGCGCACCGTTTTAGGCGTCCAAGACCTCAAGCATGCGCGCCTGCCCTATGTGGTGGTGCTCACCGACCCCACCACCGGGGGCGTCACGGCGTCCTACGCCATGCTGGGCGATGTGCATCTGGCCGAGCCGGGCGCGCTGATCGGCTTCGCCGGCCCTCGGGTGATCGAGCAGACGATCCGCGAAACTTTGCCCGAAGGCTTTCAGCGTTCCGAATACCTCTGGGAGAAGGGCATGGTGGACACGGTCGTGCCGCGCCGGCAAATGAAGGAAACGGTTGCGCGGGTTTTGCGCGCCTTGCTGTCCAAGCCGCGCCAAGGCTTGCTGCCCCCCCCGCCCGAAGCGGACGAGGCGCCGGCCGCCGAGACGCCGAACCGACCCGCCGAAGCCTCGGCCTAGCCCCCTTTGGACACCGTTCTCGCCCGCATCGCGGCGCTCCACCCCCGCGAAATCGATCTGAGCCTAGACCGCGTCGCGCGCCTGCTCGACGCCCTAGGCCGTCCGCAAGACCGCTTGCCGCCGGTCATCCATGTGGCGGGCACCAATGGCAAAGGCTCTGTGATCGCCTTTCTCGCCGCCATGGCGCGGGCTCAGGGGCTCAGGGCGCATGTCTTCACCTCCCCCCATCTTGTGACGTTCAACGAGCGGATCACGCTGGCGGGCGCCCCCGTGACCGACGCCGAATTGGCGGACTTGGCCGCCCGCTGCGAGACGGCGAACGCGGGCGCGCCGATCACCGTGTTCGAATTCATCACCGCCATGGGTTTTCTGGCCTTCGCTGAGCACGAAGCGGATTTGGCGCTGGTCGAGGTGGGATTGGGCGGGCGGGCGGACGCCACCAATGTCCTCCCCGCGCCGGAGGTCACCGTCATTACGTCCATCGGCCGAGACCACGAGCGGTTCCTCGGCGCCGATCTCGCGGGCATCGCGGGGGAGAAAGCCGGCATCCTCAAGTCCCACGTCCCAGCGGTGTTCGGCCCCCAGCCGCCGGAGGCCGAACCAGCCTTGCGCCAAGCCGCTCACCGGGTTGGCGCGCCCTATCAAGCCTATGGCGAGCATTTTCACGCTCGGCTGGAAGGCGGCCGATTGGTGGTCGAACGCGACGACCGCCTGCTCGATCTGCCTCCGCCCGGCTTGATCGGCCCCCACCAGGTCGGCAATGCGGCGACCGCGGTCGTCGCGGCCTTAGCCTTAGGGCGCGTCTCGGACGCCGCTATCGCCGATGGCGTGCGATCCGCGCGCTGGCCCGGCCGGTTCCATCCCCTGCCCCCGGGACCGCTCACGGCCTTGGCCGGAGAAAACGCGGATGTGTGGGTGGACGGCGCGCACAACCCCGACGGCGCGCGAGCGCTCGCCACCGCTTTGGCTGAATTAGACGCGCGCGATCCGCGTCTGTTGGCGATGGTGATGGCGGTTTCAACCGGCAAAGACGTGGACGGGCTCATTGCGCCCTTTGTCGGGCTGACGCGCACGATCGTGGGCTTTCCCCTGGACACCAAGGACCGAGGTGTTGCGCCGGACGACATCGCGGCGCGTGCGCGTCAGGCGGGGGTGGCGGACACCGCGGGCGCCAACAGCCTTGAAGACGCCGTCGCCCGAGCCCGCGCGGGCGTCGGACCCGGTCCGGTGCGTTTGATGATTTGCGGATCGCTTTATGGCGTCGGCGCGGCGCTCGCTCGGAACACCGCGCCAAAGGCGTAAATCGGCTTAGGCCGCGCCGTCCATTTGAGCGGTGTCCATGTTCTCACGGATCCACTCTTCGATTTTCGAGCGCGGCATGGCGCCGACCTTTGTGCTCGCGACTTTACCCGCTTTGAAGAACATTAGCGTGGGGATGCCGCGCACGCCGTATTTGCTCGGCGCCATGGGGTTTTCGTCGATATTGATCTTCGCAATGGTCACCTGACCATTCAAGTCGGCGGCAATTTCCTCCAGCGCCGGGCCGATCTGCTTGCAGGGTCCGCACCACTCCGCCCAGAAATCGACCACGACCGGCGCCTCAGCGCCCAAGACGTCTTGATCAAACGAATCGTCCGTTACTTTCACAGTGGACATGTTAGTCCCTTCCTTGCCAGCGCGGGCCGCGCTCGGAGGCGGTCCTTGTGGGTCGCTAGCTAAGGAGCGGCGAATGCCGCGTCAACCGGCCGTCATCTCCGCCAAGGCTCTCTCCAATAACGAGTCCGGGAGCGGAACCAAGGCTGGGGCCTGGGTGAACAAGAGCGCGCATCGCACGGGCCGATCGGGATAAAGCGTTGAAAGCACGCCCTTATAGGCCGCCATTTGCGCGATGTGGGCTGGCGCGGCGTCCTCTCCGCGGCTGACCGCGTCTCGGTTTGTTTTATAGTCGACCACCCAAATCCCGTCAGCGCCGACCACGAGCCGGTCGACCACACCCGACGCAACCGGCCCCCCAGGCCGGATTGGCCCCGCCAACGCCGCCTCCGCGCGCGATCCCGGGCCGAACACGGCTGCAAACCCCGGCGCCTCCAACACCGTGCGAACCGCCTCCCAGATCGCGGCGCGCGCGTCCGCAGCTTCCGGCCCATGGCGGCGCAAATAAGCATCCGCGGCGGCGGCGCGCGCTTGAGGCGCCATAGCCGGCAATCGCTCTAACAGCGCATGGGTCAATCGTCCTCGGGCGACGCCCTCGGTCACAGGTTGCGCCAGCGGCGATAAGGCGGCGCCGTCTTGGTCGAGAATTGCGCGCGAGGGCGCTAAGGGCGCCACGACCGCCTCCGGCTTGGGGGCGGCCTCGGCGAGCCAGGGCGGATGCGCCTTGGGCGAAACCTGGCTTGGACCCGCTTTGACGCGCGCCTCTGGCGCCGGTCCGATCCGGCGGCCGGTCCCGGTCGGGGCGTCGAAGGCGGCGCCGTCCGCGCGCGCCATCGCCGCCTCAGCTAAGGCGTACCAACTGTCCTCTTCCACCTTTCCCGGTGCGCGACCGGTTTTATGGCCGCAAACAATCAAGCGATCGCGCGCCCGGGTCAGCGCCACATAAAGCAAGCGACGGTCTTCGGCCTCCGCGGCGTCCTCAGCGCTAGCGCGCAGGGCGGCGGCCGCGGGCGGATCGAGATCCGCCTTAGACGACCAAATCAAACCCACATCGGGATCGTGGAAGAAGCCGGGGGCGCGGCGGCCCGGTCGGGCTTGGGTGGTGTCCGGCAGGATGACGACAGGCGCTTCGAGCCCTTTGGCGCCATGCACGGTCATCACGCGGACCGCGTTTTGCACCGCCTCCGGTTCGCGCTTCACTTCGCCCTGGTCGCGCGACAGCTCCACAACGAAACGCTCAAGGCTCGGCCCGCCGCGACGGTCATGGGCCAAAGCGCGCGCAAGCAAGGCCTCGACGGCGTCCTGGGCCTCCGCGCCATGGCGGGCGTAAAGCGCTTGCGCGCCCGATCGACCGTCCGGGTCGACCGTGTTCAAAAGCCGGCTGAAGAACGCGAACGGCGAGAGCCGGCGCGCGGCCCCGATCCAGTCTTTCAACCGGGTCTGGGCGACACCGAAGCGCGGATCGGCGTGCTCGCGCAAGCACGGCCAAAGCCGCTGACCCGGCGGTCGCAATGCCGCAAGGTCGTAAAGCGCGATCTCGTCCAAACGGACAAACGGTCCTTTGAGGGTTTCTGCGACCGATAAGTCGTCCCAAGGCGCCAAGCCCGCCCGCGCGGCGGCGAGCATATCCTGCACGGCAATGTGCTCGGCCAGAACGATACGGTCAGCGCCGGCGGTGGGCAAACCTGCGGACTTTAGCCGGCGGATGATCTCGAAAAACAAGGCCGAGCGGCGACGGCATAGGATCAAGAAATCCCCCGGCTCGGCGAAACCCAGGTCCACGTCGTCTCGGACCCGCTGGGCCAGGGCGCACGCTAGCCGCACCCGCGCATGGGCGTCGTCGACCGCATCGACCGGAGACCACGGGTCCGCGGCGGAGACTTTTTCGGTCGCCTCCAATGCGGGCCACAGCTCCACCGCCCCCCGCCCGGTCCGCGCGGAAATGTGGCGGACATAGCGCGGGGCGGGGGCGTTGGCGGATGCGGCCAGGAATTTGCGCTCCAACCCGCCGCCTTCGAAAATTTCATCAACAAACGCTAGGATTTCAGGGGCGGACCGGAACGAAGTCGCCATTTCCGGGCGCGCAAAGCGTAAGCCGGCGTCTGTGGACTTTGTCTCCAACGCTTCGCCTTGGGCGCGAAACCGCTCCGGCCGAGCGCCTTGGAAGCCGTAGATCGATTGTTTTTCATCGCCCACAATGAACATGGTGCGCCGCTCATCCTGAGCCGCGGCGCCGGCGAAGAACTCTTCCGACAAGGCGTCCGCCACCCGCCATTGATCGGGCGCGGTGTCTTAGGCCTCATCGATGAGAATATGGCTCACCCCGCCGTCGAGCTTGTAGAGCACCCAACCCGCGGCCTCACCTTCGGTGAGAAGGTCGACCGCGCGCCCAACCAAATCGTCGAAATCCAGCACCCCGCGACCGGCTTTAGCGCGGGCGTAGGCCGAGCCATAGGCGAGCCCCAAGCTCAACGCGGCACGCGAGCGTTCAAAAACGCTCCCCGCATGGACATGGCCCCGCGCAGCGCGCATCCGCAAAGCCTCCATGCCATAGCGTCGATCGCCTTTTCGCGCGCCGAAGTATCGTTCGAGCCAAGGATGAGACGCGCCCAACGCTTTGCTGTGCAGGCTCTCCTTCAACTCCAGACCTTTTTGCGGAAACAAGAAGCCGAGATAAGCGTCATAGGCCGCCTCTGCGTCCGGCGCGGCCAAAGCAGCCGCCAGACGCGCGGACTGCTCGGCGTCGGTCTTCCCGCCTTGGGCGAGCACATCGACGGCTCGCGCCAGCGCATTGTGGGGCGCAGCCGCCCACGCCTCCGCCTTCAAGCCCGCCTCGGTGTCTTGCGGCGACACCCCCAGCCGCGCGGCTAGGCGGGCGACCAAGGCCCCCGCCCCGCCCAGAGTCTGCGCACGTTTGGCGATCGCCGCGCCGGCGGTCCGGGAAAACGCAATCGCTTCGGCTTGCGCCTGGTCCCCAGCGCGCACGGCGAAAAAGCTCAACGCCTCGCGCAGGTCGGGATCATCAGCGCGCTGGACCAGAGCGTTAGTCGCGGCGTCACGCAAGCGTGCGGCTTCAGCCTCTTCGGCCACCTCAAACCCTGGCGCCAGCCCCGCCTCCAATGGGAACAGACGCAAAAGCCGTTCGCAAAAGGCGTGTAGGGTCTGGATCTTCAGCCCCCCCGGGGTCTCAAGCGCGCGGGCGAACAATCGGCGGGCTTGGCTTAGCCGCTCGGCGCCGGGCGTGGACGCCGCCGGATCGAGATCGGCCAGGTCGGCGGCTAAATCCGGGTCCGAGGCGACGGACCAGGCGCCCAGCCGGGCGAACAACCGGCTTTGCATCTCACTCGCCGCCGCTTTGGTGTAGGTCAGCCCGAGGATCGCGCCCGGGTCGGCGCCCGCCAGCAACAGGCGCGCGATCCGGTCCACCAGAACCCGGGTTTTGCCCGATCCGGCATTGGCGCTGACAAAGGCGTGGGCGCGCGGGTCCGCGGCGTCGCGTTGGGCCGCGGTGGCGGCGTCGACGATCTCAGCGCGGGCGTCGGTCATCCCGCCTCGCCCCCTGTCGCCCATTCCCCGCGCCGCGCCAACAAATCATAATCGCCATGGTCGAGGCGGAATTGCGGGCGCGGCTGGCTCAAATACGCTTGGTCGGGGTCGTCGTAAGCGCGGATCAGGCGGGTCAAGCCCGCCATGGCGGCCTCGGCCAAATCCATCGCGCTATCCTCGCCCGCCTCGCACAGGTCCATCGCGTCACAACCCTTCGGCCCGCCGGAGAGGCGTACATAGATCAGGGCGGCGCTTTGGGCCGGCGGAGCTTGGGGGAAGCCGCCCGCGGCCAACATCGCGGCCTCCAAGGGCAATTGCGGTTCGAAGCCGCTGCGGACTTGGGCGAGGCTGGGCGGCGCGCCGGTTTTGAAATCGATCACCGCCCAGCCCTGGGCGCCCTCATCGAGACGATCCGCGCGCGCGGCGAGCACGAAGGGCGCCCGGTCCAGTCCGCGATCAATGCGCAACTCGCCCTTGATCTCCAAACCGCCCGGTCGCCAGCCGGCGGCGCGGCGGGTCAAATCCCAGTGAAGCGCCCAGGCCGCGGCGCGCGCGGCGCGCAAGCGTTCGGCGTGGGCGGCCGCGCCGGCGAAGCCGGCCGCATCGATCGCCTCGAGAAAAATCCGCTCCGCGTCCTCAGCCCGCGTCTCCGATGGCGCGCGCGAGATCCGCTGAGCCAAACGCTCCATGGCGGCGTGAAGCGCCTCGCCGCGTTCACGGGGGCCTGCGGGCTCATCTAGCCCGCGCAAGCGCTCCAACCTAAGGACCTTGGCCGCGTAAAGCGCATAGGGATCACGCACCCACGTGCGGATTTGGGTCACCGACAAGCGCGCCGGACGGCGCTCCACGGGCGGTTTGGGCGCCGGCGGGGCGGCCGGTTGCGCGCGGACCTGGTCGAGCCCCTCCAACGTTTTGACCCAGGCGCGATAGTCCGGCGGCCCATCGGTTTGCGGCGCCGTCCAGTCCGGGTCCAGCGCGCCCGCGGCGGCGTCCTCGCCTAAGGCTCCAGCGAGCAAAGTCTTCAAACGCCACACCCAGCGCGAGGCGACCGCAGGGCCTGCGTCGCTGCGCTCCGAGCGGGTCAGCAAGACCCGGGCGCAGCCGAGAAGCTGGGCGAAGTCATGGGCGGACAGCCCGATGCCGCGTTCGGGCGCCGGCAGGCCTAGCGCCCTCCGCATGGCGCGGGACAATAGCGGGTCCGCGCCTGGAGCGCTCGGCCAAACGCCCTCGTTCAAACCCGCGAGGACGACGAAGTCCGCGTTGAGAAGGCGCGCCTCTAACGGCCCAAGGATCAACACATTGGGATGACCGCCGCGCACCGGACGCGCGGGTGCGTCGGCCGCCAGCCGTCCCCACCACGCGCGATAATCTGACAGCGCCATGGCCGGCGCGGCGTCCCCATAAGCGATGAGATCTCTCAGCAGCCCGGCGGCCGCAGCGCCCGCAGGCCCGCGCCAGAGCCGAGCCGCGCCCGGTTCCTCAGGCGTGTCCGCGAAACGCTCCAGCGCACGGGCGTGGGCTTGAGCCCAACTGGCGACCGAAGCCGTCTGCGCAGGCGCGCGCATGAACGGCTCCAGCGCCAGCCGGGTGTCGTCGATCAAGGCCAGGGCGTCAGCCTTCGTCCCCGAACCCGAATCGCGCGCCAAGACCGCCTCTCGCAAACCCACCAAGTCGGCGGCGGGCCGCACCCCACGCAGCAGCCAGCGCTCAATGTCTCCGGCCACCGCGCGCGCCGTCCCCCGCGCGCGCCCCACGGTGCACCACGGGCTCTTACAGACCGCACAACCCGCGACCCGATAGGCGGGATCGCTGGCCCACTCCAGCACAAGCTGGCAAAAACCCCCCAAATCAGGATTGT
>JBHJGU010000024.1:0-2539 GCA_050331475.1 Maricaulaceae bacterium
AAATGACGCCAGGCGAGGGGGGCGGCGGTGAGGGCGAGCGCGGCGCTCGGAGGGATGGGTTTGGGAGATGGTGGACCCCGGTTGACATATTGACTCTTGGGTCGTCCCAGAGCGGGCGTCAATTCCTCGACCCCCAAGGCGACGGCGTTTTTACCCGGTCTTCATTCTAACAGGCGCATGGATACCGGGCCGAAGGCCGATGGAACCAAAGGTAGAGCGCGCGTTATGTCGAGTTTAAGCCAGATGGAGGCGGTCAAGGTCGAGATCTCCGTTGTGTTGGGGCGCTCGAAATTGCCGATGCATAACCTTCTACGGATGGGCCGGGGGGCGGTCATCCCGCTCGACGCCTATGAACATGACGAGGTGTGGATTCTCGCGAACAATCATCCGATTGCGCGCGGACAAATCCTGATCCAGGACGACAAAGTCGCTGTTAGCGTGACCGACCCGGCCAATGTGTTCGATTTCCACGCCCAGGACTGACCGGGGCTCTCGCGCGCCTTGACGCCCGGCTTGGGCTTTGTCACAACCCGCGGCTCCGAGGTGTCGGCGATGCGGTCGTGGCGGAATTGGTAGACGCGCAGCGTTGAGGTCGCTGTGGGGCAACCCGTGGAAGTTCGAGTCTTCTCGACCGCACCATTTCTTTGCAGATTTAAAAGATAATTCAATTAGTTAGACGGGTTGAGTTATCTGGCATCCCTCAAGATATCCCCCAAGATGAGTTCGCTTGCGGCTGCTGTGTATGTCGCTGGATTAGAGCGAATAGCCCTGTGGTTTCATCTCTGCTTTTCTGCAGTTCCCGGACAGTCGACTCGGCCATTGTCCAAATCTGGATATCGACGTTCAGTTTCGCTGGTTGCAGCTTCCTTCTTGGTTGCCAACGCGAACGCATCAGCCCGTGCGACCGTAGCTCGTCACAGAAGACCCCGATGATAGGCGTCATTCCACCGCGGACCCAGCCTCAACAGCCGTGAACTTGGCAGTCACAATCGGCCCGTGGCGGTCATTCATGCACCGCGCAGCGAGGGTCTCCTACGAGCCCAACCTGTGAATTCACTTTTCTTGCTGCGCGCGCTCGCAGGGCGGAATTCTCTGCATGTGCACGATGTAGAGCAGTGTTCAGCTGCTAAGAAAGCAGCCGTTCAAGATATGCTACGTTCTTGCCGTCAGCGCGGTGCTGATGACAGGGCACGGAGGACGGATCGGAAGGCATACCATGCCAAGAGTTCAATTTCCCGCACTCACCCCAAAACACAGAGCCCGGAATAGGGGGCGGATCATCGGTCAGAAACGACCTTTACTGCCAAAACAGGTCCGGGCGATCCGGAGACGACTAGCTGTGAGTTCTCATGAGGTTGTTCAGGGCTGCGCTAGGGGGTTTGGCGTTAAGGGCGCTATGAGGCCGATTTTGATTGTACCAGGTCAGCCATCGGGGCAAGTCGTCGGTTCGACGGCGTGAGGATGGATAGGGGATAGCGTAGGCCCATTCGCGCATGAGCGTTTGGATGAAGCGTTCAGCCTTACCATTGGTTTTCGGCGTATAGGGCCGGGTGCGGATATGGCGGATGGCGAGCCGGCGCAGCGCCTTGGCGAACAGCCGCGAGCGATAGCATGAGCCGTTGTCGGTCATCACCCGCTCCACGCGCACGCCGCGAGCCTTGAACCAGCGCAGCGCCCGCATGAGGAAGCGGGTGGCGGAGCCGCGGCGCTCATCCTCCAACACCTCCACATAGGCCAAGCGGGTGGCGTCATCGATCGCCACATGGACGAAGTCCCACCCCATTTTTCCGGCGCGCCGGCCCCGGCGCTGGGCGGTCACGCGGTGGCCGGGTCGCTCGAACCGGCCCAACTTTTTGATGTCCAGATGGATCAGCTCCCCGGGGCGCTCGCGCTGATAGCGCCGGGGCGGCTCGCGCGGCTCAAGCGCCTGCAGCCGGCCGATCCCGGCCTCGGCCAGCCAACGCGCCACGGTCGTGCGCGCCAGCTTCAGCCGCGCGGCGATTTCCGCCCCGGTGAAACGGTAGTCTCGGCGCAGATGTTCAGCCAAGGCGCGCCAGTGCGCCCCATGGGCCCCGCCGGGCGCGCTTGCGCCATTCGCCAGCGCCGCGCGCCCGCCCTCGCGCTGCCGACGCAGCCATTTCCAGACCGTGCGCCTGGATACGCCGAACTCCGCGGCGATCTGCGCCACCGGGCGCCCCGCGGCGCGGCGGGCCACCATCAACGCTCGACTATACTCAGTGGTCCGGGCATTCTGATGGGGGTTGTTCATCCGTCTCGGTCCTCGGCTGGAGTTTGGCGATTGCAGCCTAAACCCGAACCGGGTGAACAACCTTCCGAGAATTCACATCTAGGCCATAAACTCATAAACGGATTGGCGGTTTGAGCGAACAGTGATTCGAGCTTCTGGAAGGGAGCTTGGCCATGTCTCAACGTCGCTACGAACTGACCGATTTTGAGTGGTCGATCATCGCGCCTTTATTGCCGAACAAGCCGCGCGGGGTTCCGCGTGCGAACGATCGGCGGGTGCTGAACGGCATTT
>JBHJGU010000025.1:0-18404 GCA_050331475.1 Maricaulaceae bacterium
AAGCGGGTGGAAGATCCGCGGATGGGGCCCCAGATGACGACGACCGAACGCAGGCCCAAACCCGCAAAGGTCCCATTGCGAACGGGCGCCCATCCGCACCCCAACACTACCCCAAAACCAACACACAATCGCGAGGAGCCGCAGGCGACGCGGTTATCCCGCTTTCAACGCCGAGAGTTCCGCCTCCAGCTCGGCGATGCGCGCGTGCAGGCGTTCGGTGGCGTCCGCGATGGTCTCTTCGTCGAAGCGCGGGGTGATGTGTTGGGGGCAATTCACATCCCACGCCTCGATCGTGATGACGAAGGCGCGCTCGGGGCGGGCGCGATAGCCCGGGGTCAAAAGCCGTTCAACCAAGTCTGGGTCATCCTCAACCCTTTGGGCGCGGCCCCAAATCTTCACGCGACGGCGGTTGGGGTAATCCATAAGGAACATATGCACCCGATCGTTCTCCGTAAGATTGCCCATGGAGATGTATTGCCGATTGCCGGAGAAGTCCGCGAACGCCAGGCGTTTGTCGTCAAGCGGTTTGAGAAAGCCCTTAGGCCCGCCCCGGTGCTGGATATAAGGCCGGCCATCGCCGCTCGCCGTGCCCAGGTAAAAGCTATCGCGCTCGGCGAGGAAGGCGGCGAGGTCGTCGGTCACGGTCGTCGCCCAACCACCCCGCGCCTCCATGGACGCATAGCCCTTGCGCGAGCCCAGCCGCTCTTGTTGCGCCTTCACCGCCGGGGTGAACGCCACATCACTGGAGGGGACGGTGTCGGTCATGGTCAAGTCCTTTGAACGAACGTTCGATCCAATGACTGGCAAGATAGGTTCAGACCGGCGACCGCGCCAGGGTCCACTTCGACGCGGCTCCGATTTGCGGGCGCGGGCTATTCCGGGATCGGCTGGGTCAGCACCGCCGTCAGCGTGGCGATGCCGTCGATGAACGATCCTAAACGGATGTTTTCGTTGGGGCTGTGTTGGTTGTTGTCGATATTGACCGTGGGCACGCCCACCGCCGGAATCCCTAACGTGTTGACGAAGGGCGAGATGGGGACGGAGCCGCCGGAGGTGCGGATGCGGATCGGGGCTTCGCCATTGAGCCGGGTAAGCGCGGCCACGCCCACTTGGCCGGGCAGGCTGTCAAAGTCGGTGCGGAAAGCCGGATAGGCGATCCGCGCGTCCAGCCGGGCGAGCTTGGGATGGCGCGCGCGGTCCGCGTCGGTCGGCTCGTCCTCCACAAGGTGGTAGCCCAGGCTCGCAATATGCGCCCGGATCAAGCCGACCAAACGCTCCGGATCGCTTTCCTGAACGAGCCGCAAATCGAGCTCCGCCACCGCGCGGTCGGGGATGACGGTGCGCGCCTCTGGCCCCACCCAGGCGGCCTTCAGTCCGCGCACATTGAGAGACGGATACTGGATCGCCGCTTGCAGGCTCGGCGCGACCGCCTCGGGCGCGGCCACCCCCATGGCGGCCAGAATCGCAGCCTCGTCGTCGGGCGTGGCGTCGAGGACGGCTTGGGCCTCGGCGTCGATCGTCACCCCGTCATAAAAGCCGGGGATCGTGACCTTGCCGTCATCATCTTGCAGGCTGGCCAGCGCGCGGGCCAGGCGCTCGGCCGGGTTTGGCACGAAGTTACCATAATGGCCCGAATGCTGGGCGGTTTTCGGGCCGAACACCGTCAAGGTCAGGGTCGCGATGCCGCGGGCGCCGAACTTCAACGTTGGCGCGTTGGAGGCGTGCGGCGGGCCGTCGAAAATCCACAAGAAGTCGGCGGCGAGCGCTTCGCGGTGCCGTTTAACGGCGCTGGGCAGGTTTGGCGAGCCGAGTTCTTCCTCTGCGTCGACCACGACTTTGAAATGGGCGCCCGGCGCGACGCGGCCGTCGTCAATGGCGTCAATGGCGGCGAGGAATTGCACAATCGGGCCTTTCGAATCCGCCGCAGAACGGGCGTAAATGCGCCAATCTGGATCGATCCGGTCGCGCAGATTGGACCAGGCTAAGGGCTCGCCCTGGGCGGTCTTCAGTTGCGGCTCCCAAGGGCTCGCCTGGTCCCAGGCTGCGGGGTCGACCGGTTGGCCGTCGGTCTGCAGGTAAATCAGCGCGGTCTTGCTCGCCCCCGGCGCGGGACGCTCGGCGAGCAAGAGCGGCAGGCCTTCGGTCTCCAAGCGCCGGACGGTAAAGCCGCGTTTGGCGAATTCCACCTCCAGCCAGTCAAGCACGGGGCCGAGGTCTTCGGGGTGCTGCGCATCATTGGGCAGGCGCAGGAAATCACGGTAAAGCGCCAAAGCATCCGGAATGCGGGCTTCGGTCAAGGCGCGCGTGGAGGGACCGTCCGGCGCGATGCGGGTTTGCGCGCACGCCGACACGCTTAACAAGCCTGCGGCTAGAGCGACCAATCCGATGCGAACCATAAGCATTTCCTCCCCATGGGCTCTCGTGCTCGATCACCCTTGGCTCTAATCTCGGCGTGATGACGGCGACGATTCGAATTTTTGGCGTCGATCCGGGGTTAAACCGGTGCGGCTGGGGCGTGGTGGAGCACGCCGGGGCGCGACTGTCCTATGGCGGATGCGGCGTGATCAAGCCCGTGGCGCAGGCCGACATGGGCCAAAGATTGCTCAGCCTGAAAACGGCGCTGGCCCAACGCATAGGCGAATACGCTTGCGACACGGTCGCTGTGGAGGATGCGTTTGTCTCGGTGAACGCCGCATCGGCCATGAAGCTGGGTCTGGCTCGCGCCGCGGCTTTGCTGGCCGCCGCGGAAGCAGGGCTCAGCGTTGGCGAATACGCTCCTCGGCTGGTGAAAAAGGCCGTGGTGGGCGCCGGCGGCGCGGACAAAGACCAAGTCGCCTTCATGGTGCGCCGGCTGTTGCCGGCCGCCGGCGCGGTGAGCGCGGACGCCGCCGACGCGCTGGCGGTGGCGATCACCCACGCCCATTGGCGAAACGCCGCCAAGGCGGGGTCGCGCGCGTGATCGGCTATTTAGAGGGCGTTGTGCGTGGGATTGGCGCGGCGGAGGCGCTGATTGTTGCGGGGGGCGTGGGCTATGTGGTCCAAGCGGGGGCTCGCACGCTCGCAGGCCTGCAAGTCGGCGAACCGGCCGCGCTGCATGTGGAGACCGTGGTGCGGGAGACCGCGATTTCGCTCTTTGGCTTCGCCTCGGACGAGGATCGCGCTTGGTTCGTGCGGCTTCAAGACATTCAAGGCGTGGGCGCCCGGGTGGCGCTGGCGGTGCTCGACGTGCTCGGGCCCGCGGACCTGATGCGGGCGGCGCAGCTTGAGGACAAAGCGGCGGTGGCGCGTGCGCAAGGGGTGGGGCCCAGGCTCGCCCAGCGCATCGTCACCGAGCTGAAGGACAAGCCCTCGCCCCAGGGGCGCAGCCTATCAGGGACCGGGGCCTTGGCGCGTGAGGCGCCGGCGCCGATCACTGCGACGCCGAACGCGGTCAACCCGCGCGCCGACGCGGTCTCCGCACTGGTCAATCTTGGCTTCGGACTTGCAGACGCAGAACGCGCCGCGAGCGAAGCCCTCGCCCAAGCCGGCGATGACGCCGAAACCGGCGCCCTGGTGCGGCTGGCGCTGAAGGTGTTGGGCGGATGAGCGCGGACCGGCTCGTCGGGGGCGATCCGCAATCCGGGGACGTTTATGACAAAGCCCTGCGCCCGCAGAGCTTTTCAGAATTTATCGGCCAGAAATCGGCCATCGGTAATTTGGAGATTTTCGTTAACGGCGCGAAGAACCGGGGTGAACCGCTCGACCACGTGCTGCTCTCCGGCCCGCCGGGGCTGGGCAAAACCACGCTTGCTCAGATCGTGGCGAAGGAGCTCGGCGCCAATTTTCGCGCTACCTCCGGCCCGATTCTGGGCAAGGCGGGGGATTTGGCGGCCGTGCTGACCAATCTTGAACCGCGCGACGTACTGTTTATCGATGAGATCCACACGCTGAACGCGAATGTCGAAGAAGTGATCTACACCGCGATGGAGGATTACGCCCTCGACCTGGTGATCGGGGAGGGGCCTTCCGCGCGCACGGTGCGCATTGATCTGGCGCCGTTTACGCTGGTGGGCGCCACCACAAGGGCGGGCTTGCTCGCCACGCCGCTCAGGGATCGGTTCGGCGTGCCCGTGCGGCTTGAGTTCTACGACGTAGCCGATCTGAGCCTCATCCTCATGGCCCAGGCGCACAAAATGGGCGTGAGCCTGGCTGCGGAAGGCGCGCGCGAAATCGCCGGCCGGGCGCGCGGCACCCCCCGGGTGGCCGGGCGGCTGTTACGCCGGGTGCGGGACTTCGCCGACGCCGAGGGCGCGTCCGAGATCAGCCGCGCAGTGGCCGATCGGGCGCTGGGGCGGCTGGATGTGGACGCGGTCGGGCTCGACGCGCTCGACCGGCGCTATCTGCGTTGCCTGGTCGAAGCCTATTCCGGCGGCCCGGTGGGGGCGGACACCCTGGCCGCGGCCTTAGCGGAATCCCGTGACGCGCTGGAAGACGTGGTCGAGCCCTTCCTGCTCCAACAAGGCTTCATCCAGCGCACGCCGCGCGGCCGCATGGCCGCCGGTCGGGCGTATGAGCATTTGGGCCTCGCCCCGCCCAAAGCTCCAGGATCCGAGGGCGGCGATTTGTTCGGCGGCTAAACTTGCGTTGGCGGCGCGAGCTTGCCTCGTCCCGCGCAAAAGACGGGCGCGAAAGCCCGCGCGCCGACTGGGCGGCCGCCGTTAAGTCAAACGCTCTTCGTTCGCGCCCTAACTATGGCAATCAATAAAACAAACGGCTTCGCATTCGATGATTTCATCGATGGTTCGAAGCGTCTGACAGGACAACTCTGCAGTGCATGCGCTAAAGCAGATGAAGAAATCGTCCACTCCAAGTGTGTCAGCGGTTAAGCCTCCAAACGTTGCGGGTTCACGTTTTGCATAGGGCAAGGGGGACCCGTTGCGTAGCGCGTTTAGCCAAGCGTTGATTTCCGCAACGCTTAAGTTGTCCACGGCTGTCGGCGTCGCGCCGAATTCAGCTTGAGCGAGGACCGCCGCTGGCGTTTGCACCGTCGCTGCAACCGCCACGCCCGCGCTGAGGCCAGCGACGCACAAAGATAACAAAGCTTTACGCATGATTTTCCCCTCCCGTTTGTGATGCCGTCAATCACAGCGCACCCAGCGAAAGGTGTAAACCCAACTTTACTCAACTAAAGGTGATAAATTTTGTGCTCCAGGCGCGAATTCCTGCACGTTGGATTAAGCGCGCGTCGGGGAGAGCGAGCACGCCGTCGTGTGTCCCCTTTGGTGCGTCGAAAAGGGTCGAGGCCATCCGTTATCAAAATAGTCATTTCGAAAATGAAATCACGCCATAAGTGTTTTATAGCCTGGAAAGGCAAATTGAGGTAATTTATGAGTCAAATTACATTATGAAATTGAAAAATACAATTTTTAAAAAATGAATATGGAGGTCGGCGCTTAAGCATTGACCTCCGCATGCCATTTAAGTGCCGACTTTAGACTTCAAAGATCAAGGCAGACCATAATACAATTAGCGTCGCATAGCAAAGATTATTCAACATCTGGAATCGAGAAGCACATCGCTTCGGCCCGACAATCCTGAAAGCAATTATTGAAACCAAACGGCGCGAGCTCAGCATATAAAACCGGGCTCCCTTCCTTATTCAAATGCGGAGAACCTTTTTCCAACGCGTCAACCCAGGCTTTGATCTCAGCAACGCTAATCCGTTCGACACTCGCCTGCGCACGGGTGCTGGCCGGGGCCTCGGGACTGGTTAGCGGGGTGCGCAAAGAGGCCGCGCTCGCAAGGCTCGCGCACAAAGCGACGACGCTCAAAGACAAAATAGTTTTACGCATATTGACTTCCTCCCTGGGTTGTTGTGCCAACAAACTGGCGATTTATGTTGAGTGCTGCAGCCTCCAAGGGGCTGTTCAACGCGATTTGTCCACAGATAAATGTCCCCTTCGTTGGTGGCGCGACGTGCGTTCGGTTAGCCGGCAAGCGAACCGACCAAGGTGGGGCGCCGCTCTCACGTGGGCCCTCAACCCTTTCGAAGACTGGCAAAACGATTTCGGGCAAACACTGGTTTTGGGGGGTTAAGCCATCACGCCCGCTCTGGCCGCGCGAGCGTGCCGGCCGTGAGCCCGCCGTCGATGACCAGCTCCGAGCCCGTCATATAGGCGGCCTCCTCGGAGGCCAGCAAGACGGCGAGGGCGGCGACTTCCTCCGGTTCAGCAAAGCGTTTGAGCGGCGTATCCGCGACGAAGGCGGCCATGCGCGCCGTACGCTCCGGCCCTTCGCCCACCATCGGCGCCCACATGGGCGTCATCACGGCCGCCGGCAGGATGGCGTTGCAGCGAATGTTAAGGCCCTGCTCGGCGCAATAAAGCGCCACAGTCTTGGTGTGATTGCGCACCGCCGCCTTAGAGCTGGCGTAGGCGGCCGCGGCGGGAACGCCCACCAGCCCGGAGCGGGAGCCGATATTGATGATCGAACCACGACCTGTGGCCCGCATAGCGTTGATCCCCGCCCGGCAGCCGAGAAACACGCCGTCCAGATTGGTGGCGTGCACCGCCCGCCAGGCGTCCAGGCTCGCGTGTTCCGGATCGTGGGGGACGGGGTCGCCCTCAAAGCCGGTGATCCCGGCGTTGTTGACGAGGACGGTAAGGCCGTTGAGCCGGGGCGCGATCGCGTCCCAATCGGCCTCGGATCGGACGTCGAGCCGGGCGTAGCTCTGGCCTAGTCGGCTGGCCAGCGCCTGGCCTTCGGCGTCGTCAATGTCGGTGAACAGGACCCGCGCGCCTTCGCGCACAAAGGCTTGTCCGATGGCGGCGCCAATGCCGCGCGCGGCGCCGGTGATTAAGGAGAATTGGTTCGATAAACGGGGCATGGGCGGTCTTTCGCGTCCAACGCGCGCCTAGCCGCCGGGGCCGCAATCGATGCAGCGGTTAGGCGGCTGCGGCCCCATGCCCAGCGCCTTGTGCAATTCGCGGAACGCAGTGCGCACGCCTTCCTCCACCACCGGGTGATAAAACGGGCGGAGCAATAACTCCCCCACGGTGAGCCGAGACTCCAACGCCCAGGCGAGCAAATGCGCGATATGCTCCGCATCCGCGCCGATCATTTCAAAACCCAGGAACAGCCCCGTGCCCTCTTCGCCATAGACCCGTAGCAAGCCTTTGTTCTCGAGCATGACACGCGCGCGGCCTTGGTCCTCGAACGACACCTCGCCAATGGCGAACCCGATGTCATGGCTGGTCTCCAGCTCCCGATAGGTCTTGCCCGCCATGGCGATTTGCGGGTCGGAGAACACCACGCCCAAGGGCGTGCGTCGGGCGCGTTTATAAACGTTGGGCCAGCGGGCGGCGTTTTCTCCGGCGATCCGGCCTTCATCAGCCGCCTCGTGCAACAGCGGCAGATCAACGGTGGCGTCCCCGGCGATGAAGATATTCGTCCCCCCACAGCGCCCTGACATCCGGTCATAGATCGGCGCGCCGCGCTCGGTCAGCTCAACGCTCGTCTTGTCAACGCCCAATTGGTCGATATTCGATCGCCGACCGGTCGCTGCGAGCAGATAGTCGAAGCGTTCCTCGCGCGCCTCGCCATCGTTAAAGGCGACCACCACCTGATCGCCGTCGCGGCGGATTTGGGTGTCGCCGTCGGCGAGGAACGGATACTCCGCGGCGAAAGTTTTGAGCGCGTAGTCCCGCACCGCCGGGTCGGTGAGCGGCCCCACCAGCCCGCCGCGGCCGAACAGGCGCACGCGCACGCCCAGCCGGTGCAGCGCTTGGGCGAGCTCCAGCCCGATGACGCCCGCGCCGAACACCGCCACAGATTCCGGCAAGTCATCCCACTCAAACACATCGTCATTGAGGATCAGCCGATCGCCTGCGGCTTCAAAAGGCGGAGGGATGATGGGGCGAGAGCCGACCGCGATCACCACCTGGTCGGTGTGCAGCGTCCGGCCGCCCGAAAGCTTTAGTGTGTGGTCATCGATAAAAATCGCATTTTCCCGGATCACATGGGCGGGGTCAAAGCCGTCCACCGCTTCAAGCACGAAACCCACAAATCGGTCGCGCTCGGCGCGCACGCGCGTCATCACCGCTTTGCCGTCCACGTTAGGCATTGGACCACGCAAGCCGAACTGCGCCCAGCTCTCGGTGCGGTGACGGGCTTCCGCGGGTGCGATCAATAGTTTGGACGGCATGCAGCCGACCCGCGCGCAAGTGGTGCCCAAGGGTCCGCCGTCCAGCAGCGCCACGGATCGGGTGTATTTGATCACCTCGCGATAAGCGGCCATGCCGGCGGTGCCGGCTCCGATAATCGCAACATCGACGGACAGATCAGCCATTGACGGCTCCTCGCGGGAAGGGGCGAAGGATTAGGCGCGAGCGAACGCTCAAACCCGCGCTTTGACGGCTTGGACCACGGCGTCCGCGGTGATCCCGAAATGCGGATAAAGCGCTTTGGCGGGCGCGCTGGCGCCGAACCCGGTCATGCCGACAAAGCCGCCCTCAGGCCCGATGAACCGATCCCAACCCAGCCGAACCGCGGCCTCCACCGCAACTTTGGGCAAATCGCCGCCTAAGACGTCCCCCCCGTAACCCGGCCGTTGGGCGTCGAACACCTCCCAGCAGGGCAGCGACACCACGCGCGCCGCAATCCCGTCGCTGGCGAGCCGAGCCTGCGCCTCCACCGCGATCGCCACTTCCGAGCCTGTGGCCAGGATCACCGCCTGGGCGTCGCCCTCGGCCGGGCGGATCACATACCCCCCCTTGGCGACGAGCGCGCTTTCCACCGGCGCTGTGCGTAAGGCGGGCACGCCTTGGCGCGTGAGCGCGATGACCGAGGGGCCGTCGCGGTCGAGCGCTGCGGCCCACGCCTCCGCCGTCTCCACCGCGTCGGCGGGGCGGAACACGGCGAGGTTCGGCATGGCGCGAAGGCTCGCCAAATGCTCCACCGGTTGGTGGGTCGGCCCGTCCTCCCCCAGCCCGATGGAGTCGTGGGTCAGCACGTAAATCACCCTCTGACCCATCAGCGCGGAGAGTCGGATCGCGCCGCGGCAATAATCGGCGAACACCAAGAAGGTGCCGCCAAACGGGGTGATCCCGCCATGCAGCGCCATCCCGTTCATGGCCGCGGCCATGCCGTGTTCGCGCACGCCATAGTGGATATACCCGCCGGAGAAATCCTCTGCGCTCACCGGGGCCGCGGATTTGGCTTTGGTGTTGTTCGAGCCCGAAAGGTCCGCCGATCCGCCAATCAGCGTCGGCCAGTGGGGCGCGATCGTGTCGAGCACCAGGCCCGAGGCTTTACGCGTCGCCATGGCCGGGGCGTCTTCGACCCAGCGGGCGATCAAATCGGTGAGCGCCTCACGCGCCCCCGCCGGCGTCTCATTGGCGAGCGCGGCCTCAAACGCCGACCGACGTTCCGGATCAGCCGCGTCCAGCCGCGCCCGCCACGCCGCGCGCGCTTCGGCGCCGCGCGCCCCGATCGCGCGCCACTGCTCGAGGATGTCGGCGGGGATGTCGAAGGGCGCATGGGGCCAGTCCATGGCCGCGCGCGCGCCGGCGATTTCTTCAGCGCCCAGGGGCGCGCCATGGGCGCCGGCGGTGTCCGCCTTGGTGGGCGCGAATTTGCCGATGGTGGTTTTGCACGCAATCAGGCTGGGCCGGTCGGCGGTTTGGGCTTGGGCGATGGCGTGGGCGACGGCGGCCGGGTCGTGGCCGTCCACCGTTTGGGAGGCCCAGCCTGCGGCTTGGAACCGGCCGATCTGGTCGACTGAGTCCGACAGCGCCGTGGATCCGTCGATCGAGATGCCGTTGTCGTCGAACAAAACGATCAGCTTGCGCAGCTTGAGGTGGCCCGCCAGCGCGATCGCCTCCTGGCTGATCCCCTCCATCAAATCGCCGTCAGAGGCGATGACATAGGTTTTATGGTCGACCAGGTCATCGCCGAACCGAGCCGCCATCAGCCGCTCGCCCAACGCCAGGCCGACCGCCGTGGCCAGGCCCTGGCCCAAGGGCCCGGTCGTCGTCTCCACGCCCGCGCCATGGCCGAACTCGGGATGTCCGGCCGTGAGCGCGCCTAATTGGCGGAACTCTTTAAGCGCGTGGAGCGGGAAATCCTCATATCCGGTCAGGTGTAAGAGCGCGTATAGCAGCATGGAGCCATGACCCGCGGAGAGCACGAACCGGTCCCGGTCCGGCCAATGGGGGTCGTGGGCGTCGAATTTCAGCGCGCCGGCGAACAGCGCGGTGGCCGCGTCCGCCATGCCCATGGGCATGCCCGGATGCCCGCTTTGGGCGGCCTCCACCGCGTCCATAGCCAGCGCGCGGATGGCGTTGGCCATGGCGGCCGCGCCCGCCAAATTCGTATCGACGGCGGCTCCGGGGGAATCGGCCACAGCGGTCTCCTGGACTTGTTGAAAACTTCCGCGCACACTTGTCGCGGACGGGTCAGAGCGGTCAAGCCGCGTCATAGCCGCGGCCTGGCGTTTTTCGCAACCACAGCATAGAGTGGGATAAATGACGCAGACATCGTCCTCAGATCCGCTCGGCGCGGCGGAGCAGCGCTTGGACGCCGCGCTCACGCGCCTGGAACACGCGCTGCATGGTTTGGTGGACCGGATCGCCTTGCCCAATGGTGATGCGGCGCTGCTGCAAGAATTGGAAAATTCGCGTGCGCGCGAGGCCGAACTTGCAGATGCAGCCAAAGCCGCGTCCCAAGAATTGGGCGATGCGATCGCGGATATGCGCGCAGCCATTGAGGAGACCCCCGAATGGCGAAGGTGACCGTTTCGGTGAACGGGCGGCCGTTCACCGTCGGCTGCGCCTCGGGCGAAGAAGGCCGGGTGCGCGAGCTGGGCGGGTTGATCGACCGGTATGTCCGCGAATTGACCGACAAATTCGGCCAAATCGGCGATGTGAAACTGTTCCTGATGGCGGGGCTGCAATTGGCTGACGCGCTGAAAGAGGCGCAGGATGAGTTGGCGGAGTTGCGCAGCCAATCTACCGGTCTCGCCCGGCAGGAAGCCGCCCGGGCTGCGGCCGATCGGGACCGGTTAATCGCTCAACTTAACGCTGCTTCCGAACGGATTGAGCATTTGTGCGCCCTGGTTGGCCATCCGGAGGACACGGCGAGCGCAGGGACTTCTGAGCCGGAGGAGGGCGACCCCGACCCACCCGAAACCGGCGACGCCGAGGCCGCCGGCGCCGGGCCTCTCGGCGGCAATGTGGCGGCTTTCCCCAGCATCGGTCCGCGGGACGGCGCCGGGTTCTGAGCGCGCGTCATCGGCCCTTGGCGGGAACGGTTGGCGCACTTACTTTATGAGGTGGCGGTGTCTGCAGCGTGCGTGAGACGCAATCATCCCGGCGACCGTACCCATCCCGGAAGGGAGCTGTCTCTGGCTCGATCGTGGTCGAGCTATTGCGGCGCCCACCTACACTCGTAGGTCGACGGGGATGTGGAGTCGTCCACGGCGCAGGCGGAGCCGCCGCTCCGTCCAATCCAATGGTGATGTCTGAAAAATCCGCCCTCCGGGCGACACTGAAAACCCTCCGGGCGAAATTGGCCGCCGCTGAGCCCGACGCGGGTGCGCGTCTGGTCGCGCGTTGGCCTGGCGTGCTCCAGGGTGTTCCGGGGCGTGTGGTCGCGGGTTATTGGCCGCTGGGCAGTGAAATCGATCCCCGCCCGCTCATGGCCGCGCTGGCGGACCGGGGCGCGCGGCTGGCTCTGCCCGTGGTGGCGGCGGCTCAAGCGCCCTTGGTGTTTCGGGACTGGTCGCCCGGGACCGCGCTCGAGCCGGGTCCCAACGGCACGCATCATCCGCCGCCGTCGGCTGCTCAGGTGAGACCGGATTGGGTGCTGGTCCCGCTTCTAGGGTTTGATAGCCGCGGGGTGCGACTGGGCTATGGCGGCGGATATTACGATCGCACGCTTGCGGCCCTGCGCTCGGAGGGCGCGGTGACGGCGGTTGGGCTGGCCTATGCGGGCCAAGCGGTCGCGCGCGCGCCCTATTAGCCCCACGACCAGCGTTTAGATTGGATTCTCACGCCCGATGGCGCATATCCCTGTTCGAACTCAGGGTAAGGCGACAAACATGCGGCTCGCGTTTTTTGGCGATGTGATGGGGAAGGCGGGCCGGCGTGCGGCGGAGCGCGATCTGCCCGGCCTGCGCGCGGATCTCGCCCTCGATTTCGTCGTCATCAATGGCGAGAACGCGGCGGGCGGGTTTGGGATCACCGAAAAGGTCGCCGAGAGCCTGTTCGCCGCAGGCGCAGACTGCATCACGCTGGGCAACCACGCCTGGGATCAGCGCGAAGCGTTGACCTATATCGAACGCGAGCCGCGATTGCTGCGCCCGGTGAATTATCCCCTCGGATCCGGCGCGCCGGGCAAGGGCGCGAACCTTTTTGAGACCCGGGACGGGCGGCGTGTGCTGGTGATGAACGTGCTGGGTCGGCTGTTCATGGACAGCTTGGACGACCCGTTTGCCGCCGTGGAGCGCGAGCTTGGGGCCGCGCCCTTGGGCGAAATCGCCGACGCTGTGATTGTCGACATGCACGCCGAGGCGACGAGCGAAAAACACGCCATGGGCCATTTCTGCGACGGACGGGCGAGCTTGGTGGTGGGCACCCATACCCATATCCCCACCGCAGACAGCCAAGTTCTGCCCCACGGCACGGCCTACCAAACCGATGCGGGCATGTGCGGGGATTATGACAGCGTGATCGGCATGGAGAAGGATAGGCCGGTTCTGAAGTTCGCCACCCGCCTGCCCCAGGGCCGTAACGAGCCCGCCGATAAGGACCCCACCCTGTGCGGTGTGTTTGTGGAAACCGATGACGCCACCGGTTTAGCGGTGACCTGCGAGCCGATCCGGGTGGGCGCCCGGCTGATCAACGCCCGGCCCGCCTCGCGCCGGGCCCGCGCCGCCGCCGAATAGTCCCGGCGCCGGGAGGGTTCCAGTGCCCTCCGCCATGGGTTAAATCCTCGCGATCGGGGTTTTTCGGGCTTGGGCGAGGGTCCAAGACCCGCCGCATGAGAGGAGCGCGCCATGGCCGGCCACTCGAAATGGGCGAATATTCAGCACCGCAAAGGCAAGCAGGATAAGATCCGCGCTAAACTGTTCTCACGACTGTCGAAAGAGATCATGATCGCGGTGAAAATGGGCGGTCCGGATATCGACGGCAATCCGCGGCTGCGCTTGGCGGTGAAGAATGCGCGCTCGGAGTCCATGCCCAAAGACAATATCCAACGCGCCATCGACAAGGCCTCCGGCGCCGGTGCGGATATGATCGAGGAATTCCGCTATGAGGGGTTCGGACCCGGCGGGGTCGGCCTGATCGTGGAGTGCGCTTCGGACAATCGGAACCGGGCGGCGGGCGACGTCCGCGCGGCGTTCTCTAAGAATGGCGGCAATATGGGGGAGACCGGCTCGGTCAGCTTCGGCTTCGATCGGGTGGGCGAGATCCGGTATCTCCAATCGGTCGCCGATGAAGACGCCATGATGGAGGCCGCCTTGGAAGCGGGCGCGACCGATGTGGACGAGGGCGAAAGCGAGCCTGACAATTTCGACGAAGTTCACGCCCAACACGTCATCTATTGCGCCTTCGAAGACCTCGCCGAGGTGTCCGCCGCCCTCGAGGCCAAATTCGGCGAGGCCGCAGGCACGGCGATCATCTGGAAGCCGCAAAACCTCGTGCCCGTTGACAGCGATAAGGTCGAAGGCCTGATGAAACTGCTCGCAGCCCTAGAGGACGTTGAGGACGTGCAAACCGTCTTCGGCAATTACGACATTTCGGACGAAGACATGGCGAAACTCGCCGCGGCTTAGTGGAAGCCGTAAACGAGATTGGGATAAACACCGTAGTCGAATAAAAACAGTCGCTCAGAGAGGGCGGGTGTTGCTAAAACTGCCCAAGCGTCTTCATTTTCGATCAGTGTTACAAGTAGCGTTTGTCTCGGCTTGACGCACAATTCGCCATGGGTTGCGATAACGTCGTCGCTCTGTTGCGTGAAATCGAAAAAAAGTTTGATTAAGATAAACTTTTCCTCCGATGTGAGGAATGGATATATTTTGCAATCGTCGAATGCCCAGATAGCTAAATCATTTAGAACTTCTTTGAGCTTCAAATGCCTCCTCCACATTCGGTTTTGTCACGCCTGTGTTGTGTTACATATAATCATCTATGAGTCAAATTTTGCGTTGCAAAATGCACGCTTTTTGCGCAAATTTTGTTGACGGAAGAATCGTAATTTGCTATTGACTCTAGCGTTGGGCGCGGGTCGAAATCTCGCGCCCTTTCGATTCGCAATCGTGTCGGCCACACCCGGTACCCGCGCCTCGGGGAAACAGGGGTTAGGAGGAATTGGAATGTCTGATAAAATCCGATTGAACATGCAGGTATCGAAAGAGCTCGACTCCATTTTGGAGTCTATTGCCGACGATAATGGCACTACGAAAACCGATGTCGTCCGTCGCGCACTCTATCTCATGCAAGTTGCGCATGAACAACGCAAAAAGGGGCACCATTTAGGCTTCACAACTGACTCTGAGAAGCTCGACACCGAGGTGATCGGCTTTTAGGTCATGACGAACGCTGAAATGTCGGATGATCCGGCGCGTTGCACGCCCAGTGGCGAGCCTCTGAAGCCCAAACAGCAATTGAACCTTAGCGGAGCACCGCCCGACAGCGTGGTGTCGGTGACGCCACGAGAAGAGCCTGAGGAACGTCAAATGCGACTGCACCTACGGCGTTTGACCCATTATGCGATGCTTGCGCTCTTATCAGGGTTCCTATGCATTCTCACCTGGGCCGGTTTCTTTAGTCACTTGGACACCGATGTGAAAAACACATCACTCGATGCGTTTTTCACATTTTTTTCCGCAGCTTTGGGGTTTGTTGTCGGGCGTCAGGCGAAGTAACGACCTCGCCCATGCGCCTTTTGCCCCGCCGTCCCGTTTTTTGCGTCGCTTCGTTTGATGCCGCCGGTTCGTGTCCCGGCGCTATCGTTCGCACCGCTTCGAACGCGACGATGGCGCAGCTTGCGTCGCAACACGGCATCCCCCAGCTCGGCAAAATGCGGAGTGTCAACAAGGTCGCCGAATGATCCGCAGATGTTTCGTCCTTGGCGCGATGGCGCTTGCGGGGTGGCTGACCAGCGCCGCGCTTGCTCAAGACCCCGCTCCGCTCGGCGAAATCCGCTATCTGGGCAATGAAGCGGTGATGATCACGGGTGGCGGGGTGAAAATCCTCGTTGATCCCTTGTTCGACGACGATTTCGGCGGCGAGGATTTCAAACTGCCCAACGACCTGCGCATCGCGGTCAAGGCCGCTGAGCCGCCCTATGACGGGATCGACGCGATCTTCATCACCCAAGCCCTGGGTAATCATTTTTCCGCCATGCCGCTGCTCGCCTATCTCAGCCGTCATAGAGCAACCCGGCTCGTTGCGCCGACCCAAGCTTTGGAGCAATTGACCGCGCAAATGACACCGGCCGACGCGGGGCTCGCCGCCCGCTTCACGCCTGTTATCCTGGGTCCCGACGATCCGCTGACCACTTTGGATTTGTTCGTCGACGATTTGACGGTCGAGGCGCAAGCCGTGCCCCATGTGGGCGAGGCGGCGACCGCCGGGCTGAGCCATGTGGTCTACCGCTTCACCTTAGGCGATGCGCCGCCGGTGGTGCATTTGGCCGAAACCGGGCCCGATCGCACGCCGTTTGAGCGTCACTACGCCGGCTGGCTCAAAGTGCGCTCGAAATATGTGCTCGCGCCCTATTGGCTGTTCTCCACGCCCCAGGGCTTGAGCATTGTGCAAGGCATCGCCAATGCCGAAGCCGCTGTGGCGTTTCACTTAAACGCGCGCGCCCACGACAACCCGGCTGAGACACGGGCGCGGTTCCCGCAATACGATCTGTTTCTTGAGCCCGGTGAGACCCGCGATTTGGAGCCCTTGCGATGAGCGGACGCCTGATCGGGATCGCCCGACGCGCGGCGCGCAAAGCGCCCATGGAGCGCTTGGAGCAGGCGCAGGCGGACGTGGACACGGGCCTTGAGGGCGACGCTAAGGGGACCAAGACCACCCGCCAAGTCTCCATCCTCGCGCGCGAGGATTGGGAGGCCGCGCTTGCGGACCTCGCCCTCGCCCCGGACGCGCTCGATTGGACCGTGCGGCGGGCGAATTTCCTCGTCGAAGGCGTGCGCCTGCCCCGCGCCGTGGGCGGGCTGATCGCCATCGGTCCGGTCCGCATCGAGGTGCGCGCCCAAACCAGCCCGTGCAAACGCATGGAGGTCGCCCAGCCGGGCCTGCTCAAAGCGCTCAGCCCGTACTGGCGCGGCGGGGTGCTGGGCAAGGTGATCGACGCCGGACCCGTGGCTCTGGGCGATCCGGTGGAGATCCTGCGGTCCCCACCGGAAACCATCCGGCGGTTGCCTTAGCGGGCGGCGGCGCCAGCCCCGGGCCAGCGGCTCTAGCGCCTCAATCGTCGTTCAAGGCCGGATAGTCGGTGTACCCCTCCGCCCCGCCGCCATAGAAGGTGGCGCGGTTCGGCGTATTGAGCGGCGCGTCCGCTCTTAACCGTTCGGGCAGGTCCGGATTGGCCAGGAACAGCCGACCGAAGGCGATCGCGTCCGCGTCGCCCCGGGCAAGCGCCGTCTCGGCTTTGGCCTTGTCATAACCCCCCGCTAGGATCACCGGGCCGGCGAACCGTTTGCGGATGTCTAAAAGGATCGCGCGATCGGGCTTGTCCTCGGCCAAGGTTGAATCGCCTTTGATTTCCGGCTCGACCAAATGGAGATAAGCGAGCGGCCGCGCGCTCAATTGCTCGGCGATATAGGCGTAGGTTTCAGGGCAACCCTCAGGGCTCATGTCCATAAAGGTTGAGAGCGGGGAAAGCCGCACGCCCACCCGGCCGGGCCCCCACACCGCGAGGATCGCGTCGAGCGCTTCGAGGAGGAACCGGGCGCGGTTCTCCACGGAGCCGCCATAAAGATCCGCGCGCTGGTTCGCCGCCACATCGAGGAATTGGTTCAGCAAATATCCGTTCGCCGCGTGCAGTTCGACCCCGTCGAAACCGGCCGCTTTGGCGTTTTCCGCCGCTTGGGCGTAGTCCTTCACGATGGCCCCGACCCCTTCGACCGACAAAGGTTTAGGCGTGACGAAGTCGGCGAACCCGCCTTGGCCGTCCTCGCCTTCGATAAAGGCCTGGCCGCTGGGGGCGATGGCCGAGGGCGCCACCGGAAGTCCGCCCCCGGGCTGGAAGCTGGGATGGCTGACCCGACCCACATGCCAGAGTTGGTTGACGATGCGCCCGCCTTTAGCGTGCACCGCTTGGGTGACCTGGCGCCAACCCGCCACTTGGTCCTCGGCGTGTATGCCCGGGGTCCACGCATAGCCCTGAGCTTGCTGGCTGATTTGGGTGGCTTCAGTGATGATCAACCCGGCGCTCGCCCGCTGGGCGTAGTACTCGGCGTTGAGCGCATGAGGGATATTGCCTGGCTGTTGGGAGCGCGAGCGCGTCAACGGCGCCATCACCACCCGGTGGGGCAGGTCCAACGCGCCAAGCCGCGTTGGTGAGAATAATGCGGTATCGGCCATGAGCCGTGGTCCCCTTTGTCGGTTAACCGTCAGCGCACGCGGTCGCAGCGCTGATCGCAGCGCAGAGTGCGCCCTGTCGCGGCGGCATATGGGGACGGCTGGAGGTTTGTCAGCCCGCACGTCCGCGACCCAATCGCAAGAGACCGAGCGATGCGGGGTTTCGACCTCGCCTCAGGGCCGGCTAAGCGCTAAACCGAGGAAACGGCGCAGGCGATCCGGGGAGGGGTTATGACGGCGGTGGAGGCGGCGGCCTTTTATATAGGCCTGCATCTCATTGTGTTGGTGGTGCTGGCGGCGCGGGTCAGCCTGGCGCGGACGAAGCACCAGGTGGCGTTGGGCGATGGCGGCCAGGACAGTGTGGAGCGGCGCATTCGCGCCCATGGCAACGCCACTGAGTTCGTGCCCGCCGCCCTGGTTGGTCTCGGCGCAATGGCGGGGCTCGGCGCGCCGGCGATCGCGATCCATGCCCTGGGCGGAACCTTGTTGGTCGGCCGGCTTCTGCATGCGTGGGGCCTGGCCAAGGGCCGAGGCCGAACCTTCGGCCGGTTCGTGGGCACGATCTTGACGATAACGGTCTATGTTTGTCTAGCGGGCGGCTGTATTGGCCATGCGCTGTTTTGAGCGAGCCGCGAGGCGGCGCCGACGTTGCCCCGCACGTTAGGCCGGCCTAAGAGGACAGGATGACCTCAAAGCTTGATTTACCGAACGCAACCGGTTGGTACGATCGATTGGCTGCGTTGATGGACGCCGCGAAAGCGGCCGGTGCGGAGGCGTGCGCCGCCTCCGCCGCCGAATCCCGCGCCCTCAGCGTTTCCGAGCGTGAGG
>JBHJGU010000026.1:0-61486 GCA_050331475.1 Maricaulaceae bacterium
ACGCGAAGGACGACATGTGGTATGGTCGTGCGACCCGATGCACGGCAACACCATCAAGTCGCCGAGCGGCTACAAGACGCGTCCGTTCGACCGGATCCTGCAGGAAGTGAAAGGCTTCTTCGCCGTGCATCAGGGCGAGGGGACGCATGCGGGCGGACTGCACGTGGAAATGACCGGTCAGGACGTCACCGAGTGCACCGGCGGCGCTTCGGGGCTGCCCGAGGCGGATCTCTCCTCGCGTTATCACACCCATTGCGACCCGCGCTTGAACGGCGAGCAAGCCCTGGAATTGGCGTTCCTTATAGCGGAGCGGTTGCGCGATCAGCGCTTGCAGTCTCCGGGTTTGGCGGCGCAATAACCTCAGTCGGCGCTGTCGGTGCGTCCGAGGGCAACACGAGGCTAAAAGTCGAGCCGCCGTCTTTGACGCTGGCCACGTCCACGCGTCCGCCTAAGGCCTGCGCAAGTCCTTGGGCGACGGTGAGGCCCAAACCGGCGCCGTCATGGGGTCGGGTGGAGCTGTCGTCCAATTGGTTGAAGGGCTCGAAAACCGCGCGGCATTCCGCCGCCGTTAGCCCCGGGCCAGTATCGGTGACGTAAAGCCGGAATTGGTCGCGACCGGCTCGCTGGTCCGCGCGAACACCCAATGTGATCACGCCGCGATGGGTGAATTTGCACGCGTTTGCGACCAAGTGTTCGAAGGCCTGGCGAACCCGCGCCGGGTCGGTGCGCACGATTACTGGCGACGCGGGCGCCGCCGCCGCGGTGACCAGCCGGTTGCCGTTGGCGCGGGCCTCTGGTTCGGCCTTTTCGGCGACCGCCTGCACGAGCGCAGCCAGATCCACGGGGCCTGACGCTATATGCAGTCCGCCATCGTCCAAGCGCGCGAGGTCTAAGACGTCGTCCACCATCCGCTTGAGCCGAAGGGCGGCTGCGCGGATGCGGTCGACATCGGTGCGCGCCTCAGGCTCCAGCCTTTGTGGGGGCGCCTCTAAAACCAGCTCGGCGTAGCCGATAATGGCGTTCAGCGGGGTGCGCAGTTCGTGGCTCATGATGGCGAGGAATTGCGATTTCGCTTCAGCCGCCCGCTCGGCGCGTGCGCGTTGCGCCAGAGCATCGTCGCGGGCGTCAAGCGCGGCTTGGTGGGACGCCCGCGCGTCCTGAATCAGCGCGACCGAATGTAAGATCATCAAAAGAGATGAAACAACCAACACCGCTTTCATGAATTCATCGGCGTCGCCCATCCAAATATCTAAATTGATGACAAAAAATGCTATTAAATAGGGTGCGCAGGCGGCGGCTAACAGTCGGGGTGTGGTGCGAAGTAGGTAGGCCTGGTTTAAACTGCTCGCCACCACGAGACAAACACAAACCATAGCATATTCACGGCCTGGAAACGGCCAGATGACGTAAACTGGGAAGACAAATATACTTTGCGAAACAAAGAAGCTCGCCGCCAGCGCCGCCTCGCGCCACGGTGGATGCGCGGCTTCGGGGTGCAGCAGATAGGGCCGGAACAATAGGCGTTCCGCGCCTATGACCCCCAGATAGACGCCCAGCACCGCCCACGGCCAAGCGGCTGAGGCGACAAAGGCGGTCACGCCGAAAACGATGAAGGCGTTGGCGACGCGAAAGGTCCAGGTCTTCGCCCGCGCGCGCCCCGACGTTGCGATGTCACTTTTCGCCATAAGCCCTTAGCCAAGCCGATCTTGTGGCGATTCCTCGCCGTTTATGGGCGTATCACGGCGGCGTGAAAAACTGAAACCTCGCCGCCGGTGCGCAGGGCGCGGCGCTCAAGCGGCTCGATTAATCCAGCTTGACGAGCATTTTGCCCAGGTTTTCGCCGGCGAAGAGGTCAAGAAACGCTTGCGGGGCCGCCTCCAAGCCCTCGCGAACGGTCTCGCGCCACTGAACTTTGCCCTCGGCGACCCATCCCCCCAGCGCTTTGGCGAAGTCTCCGGCCTTGTCGAAATAGTCGGAGACCACAAAGCCTTCGACCCGAAGGCTCTTAATGATGATGTTGGCGAGGTTCGGCGGTCCGGGTTCAGGGCGTTCGGCGTTGTATTGCGAGATCATACCGCAAACCGCGATCCGGCCTTTGGGTCGCATGCGCTCGAGCGCGGCTGCGAGATGATCCCCGCCGACGTTTTCAAAATAGACGTCGAAGCCTTCCGGCTGAGCCTCTTTCAAGGCGCCCGCGAGAACGGTCCAATCCGGGGCGTTTTTGTAGTTCACCACCGCGTCGGCGCCGATCTCTTTGAGCCAATCGCACTTCTCCGGGCTCCCCGCGCTCGCCGTGACATGAGCGCCGACGATCTTACCGATTTGGCACACCAGAGAACCCACCGCGCCTGCGCTCGCGGAGACGAATAAGCGCTCTCCGGCCTGGAGTTTCGCAATGCGGGTCAGCCCCACATAAGCGGTCAGACCGGGCATGCCGGCGACACCGAGAAACGTTTGTGGCGCTAAGCCGTGGGTGTTGAGGACGCGAAAGCCGTCCGCCTTCGCGGTCACGGCTTCGCGCCAGCCGAAAAAGTGCTCCACCAAATCGCCGGGCTTGAACCCGTCTGCCGCACTTTCAATCACTTCGCCGATCGCGCCGCCCTCTAGGATTTGCCCTGGTTGGAAGGGCGGCACATAGCTTTTTCGATTGACCATGCGACCACGCATATAAGGGTCCACCGACATCCAAAGATTACGCACTTGCACCTCGCCGGGCTGGGGCGCGCGGGCGGGCGCGTCCACCAGCGAGAAGGTTTCCAGCGAGGGCAGGCCTTTGGGGTAATCCACAAACGCAACGGCGCGGGCGGGCAAGTCCGGCATGGGGGCTCCTTAAACGGGGGAGCGACCAGGCGCGGACGGGGACGACCATCGCCATCGCTCGATGCTAACCACGGATGCGGGCTGCGCCTAGGGTCGCGAAACCGTTGGTAACAAACTTTGACGCCCCACGGGCCCGCGAACTCGATAGACGGATGTCCCACCTATGGATCAGCCGGGACGGGGCAGTGTCTGAATCGGCGCGCCTCACTGGCTCTAAGAGGATGCCATGAGCGTCTCCGACCTGGCCGCCGAGGGCCCAAGCGCCGACGCGCCCCGTCACCCTTTGTCTGTGGGCGTGATCGGCGCGGGCGTCTTTGGTGGTCACCATGCGCGCAAGCTGGCGGGCCATCCGGGCGTGCGGTTCGTTGGCGTCTATGATCGCGATCAAGCGGCGGCCCGGCGGCTCGCAGAGGAGACGGGCGGCGCGGGGTTCATCACGATCAAGGCGCTGTTCGACGCGGTCGAGGCGGTCGTGATCGCCACACCCGCGGTCACCCACGAAACGCTGGGGCGCGCAGCCCTTGATGCGAACTGTCATGTCCTGATGGAAAAGCCGCTCGCGGTGACGCGGTCGGGCGCCGAAGCGCTCGTCGATTTGGCGGAGGCGCGCGGGCGAGTGCTGCAAGTGGGCCACCAGGAACGCTTCGCTGCGTCCGCGCTGGGCTTGGGGGCGCAAACCCCGCGGCCGCGCCGCTTGGAAGTGCGACGGGTGGGACAGTTTTCCCCCCGAACCGCCGATGTGGGCGTCGGCCTTGATCTCATGATCCATGATTTGGAGCTGGCGTTGGCGCTGTTCGGCGGCCCCGTAGCGGTGCAAACCGCTAAGGGTCGCCGGACGCGAACCCCGCATTGGGATGCGTTGACCGCCGAGGTTTGGCTAGGCGGTGGGGTCGAGGCCTGGTTCGAGGCCTCTCGGCTGGCGGACGCCGCTGAGCGGGTCTGGGTTCTGGAGTATGACGGCGGAACGACGCGGATCGACTTTGTCGCCCGCACCGTGACGACGGATGGGGACACGGTGGCCGTTAGACCTGATAACGACGGAGCCGCGGCGTCCGATCCCTTGGCTGCGGCGACGGACGCCTTTGTGTCCGCATGCCAAACCGGCTCGGTCACGGGATGTTCAGGCCCGGAGGGGCTTAGTGCGGTGATGGCGTCGCTTGCGGTGGAACAGGCGGCGCGGGAACCTGGTGGGGGAAACGACTAATGGCTCAGGCCCACGCGGAACTCCGGCTCGCCCATCAAGACGAGCCGATCCAATTCGTCGACCTCGCCGCCCAGCAAGCGCGCATTCGCGCGCGGATCGAGGCGCGGTTTTCCGCGATCCTCGACCATGGACGGTATATCAACGGCCCCGAAGTCGCGGAGTTGGAGGCCGCTTTGACCGCCCGCGTTGGGGCCAGTGATGTGGTCGCGGTCGGCTCAGGCACCCAAGCGCTGATCATGCCGCTCTTGGCGCGGGGTGTGGGGGCGCGCGATGCGGTGTTCATTCCCGCTTTTACGTATAACGCCACGGCGAATGCGGTGCTGCTAGCCGGCGCTACGCCGGTGTTCGTCGATATTGATCCAAACACGCTGACCCTGGATGTGGCGGATTTGGACAAGCGGATTGTCGCGGCGAAAACCCAAGGGTTGCGCCCCCGCGCGGTGATTCCGGTGGATTTGTTCGGCTGGCCCGCGGATTACGCCGCCATCCACAGGGTGGCCCAGGCCCACGACCTCGCGGTGATCGCCGACGCCGCCCAGAGCTTCGGCGCGCGGCTGGACGGGGTTTGGGCCGGTGCGATCGCGCCGGTCACCGCAACGGGCTTTTTCCCGGCCAAGGCTTTGGGCGGGTATGGCGACGGGGGCGCGATTTTTATCCGCGACGGCGAGGCGTTGGGGGAAACCCTCCGCTCAATCCGCTGGCACGGCACCGACGAAGCGCGCCGGGACTCGGTCCGGGTGGGGCTCAATGGTCGGCTTGATTCGCTGCAATGCGCGGTGGTGCTCGAAAAACTTAAGATTTTTGACGAGGAATTGGCGCGCCGCGACGCCATCGCCCGGCGCTATCTCGACGCCCTTGAGAGCCGGGTGGGCTTGCCGGTGGGGCCAACGGGCGCGGCCTCGGGCTGGGGGTATTTCACCATCCAAATCGAGGGCGGGCGCCGGGACGCCGTGCGTGCGACGCTCACTGATACCGGCGTGCCCACGGCGGTTTACTACGCCAAGCCGCTGCATCAAATGGATGCGTTTGCGGACTATGCGCCCAAGGCCGGTTTGCCGGTGACGGAAGCCGCCTCAGCCCAGGTGTTGTCTTTACCGCTGCACCCCTATTTGTCCGATGCGCAGGCCGAGCGGGTGATCACGGCGCTGATCCGCGCGCTGAACGCGGGTTAGCGCAACCCGCACGCGGCGCTTTGCGGCCTCGAGGGAGCGGGTTAGACAAGGCCATGACGGACTGGCTTCGCATCGCAACCGCCCAACTCAACCCGACCATGGGCGATGTCTCGGCCAACTTGGCGCAGGCGCGCGCGGCGCGGGCGGCGGCGCGGGAGTCGGGCTTTGGCGGTGCGGACATTATTGTCTTCCCCGAGCTCTTTCTGCTGGGCTATCCGCCTGAGGACCTGGTTTACAAACCCACCGTGGTGGAGGCGTGCCGCGCTGCGGCTCAATCCTTGGCCGCCGATACCGCGGACGGTGGACCGGCGGTGCTGATCGGGCTGCCCTGGGCGGAGCAAGATCGCTTGTTCAACGCCGTGGCCTTAATGGACGAGGGCCGCATCCACGCGGTCCGGTTTAAGCGCGAATTGCCCAATTACGGCGTCTTTGACGAAAAGCGCGTGTTCGAAGCCGGACCGTTGGCCGAACCGGTGACGTTTAAAGGCGCGAAACTGGGCTTAGCGATTTGCGAGGACATTTGGCTTCCGGCCGTGCCCCGGGCGCTAGCGCGCCAAGGCGCGGAGTTCATCATCGCCATTAACGGATCGCCGTGGCGGCGCGGGATCGAAGCCGAGCGGCTGGCTGCGTTCAACCAATGGCGCGGGGTCTCCGAGGCGCCCTTGGTGTTCGTCAATATGGTTGGCGCGCAGGACGAGCTGGTGTTTGACGGCGCATCCTTTTGCACCGATGGGGCGGGGCGCATGGTCCGGCAATTGCCTCAGTTCGAAGCCTGCGTGGACGTTGTGGATTGGGTGAAGAAATCCGGCGCCTGGCGTTGCGAGATGGAGGACGAGCCCGAGTTTGCCCCCTGGTCGGACGGGTTGGACGCGGTCTATCGCGCGGTCATGGCCGGGGTTGGCGATTACGTCCGCAAATCCGGTTTTGAGGGGGTTTTGCTGGGCCTCTCGGGCGGGATCGACAGCGCCCTGACCGCAGCCATCGCCGTGGACGCGCTGGGGCCTGAGCATGTTTGGGGGGTGATGCTGCCCTCCCGCTTCACCAGCCGCGAGAGCTTGGAGGACGCGGACGCCGTGGCCCGCAAGCTCGGCATACGGCTGATGACCGTGGGCATCGAGCCTGGAGTTGAGGCGCTCGACGAGATGCTCCACGAGGCGTTCCAAGGCACGTCGCGCGGGGTCACCGAGGAGAATATTCAGTCGCGCTTGCGGGGGACGGCGCTGATGGCGCTGTCAAACAAGTTCGGCCGGCTTTTGCTGACCACGGGCAACAAGTCCGAACTGGCGGTCGGCTACGCTACGCTTTACGGCGATATGAACGGCGCGTTCAATCCGCTCAAAGATCTCTATAAGACCGATGTCTATGCGCTTGCGCGCTGGCGCAACGCCCACGCTCCCCGCGGCGGGCTTGGTCCTGACGGTCCCGCCATGCCCGAGCGCGTTATTGAAAAACCCCCCTCTGCGGAGCTGGCGCCCGGTCAAACCGACCAAGACAGCCTGCCGCCCTATGATGTGCTCGACGAAGTGCTCAAAGGCTTGATCGAGCACGATCGGGACGTTCAGGCTCTGGTCGTGGACGGCCATAACCGGGCGATTGTTGAACAGGTGGAGCGTTTGCTCTACGCCTCGGAATATAAGCGTCGCCAAAGCGCGCCAGGGGTCAAAGTCGGCCCGGCGCTGTTTAACCGCGATCGCCGCTATCCCATCGTCAACCGCTTTCGCTCCGCCTGATTGAGGCTCGAGCGGCGTAAAGGGTTTTTATGTCCGAACCGCGTTTTGAAACCGTGCGCTTCGCGCCCAGCCCTACGGGCAAGCTGCATGTGGGCAATCTGCGCACCGCCTTGATGAACCAACTCATCGTGCGCGCGGGCGGGCGGTTTATCCTGCGCATCGACGACACCGATTTGGAGCGCTCTAAAGACGTCTATCGCGTCGCCATTGAGCGGGATTTAGCGTGGTTGGGCTTTCGGATCGACGCCCAGGTCAAACAATCCGACCGTTTTGCTCTATACGACGCCGCCGCGGACGCATTGAAGACCCAAGGCCGGCTTTATCCGTGTTATGAAACCGAGGACGAGCTTGACCGCAAACGCAAGCTGCGTCGCGCCCAAGGCTTGCCGCCGGTCTACGACCGCGCCGCGCTCAACCTGACCGAGTCGGACAAGCAGGCGTTAGAAGCGGAGGGCCGCAAGCCCCATTGGCGGTTCAAACTCTCCGGGGAAACCGTGGCGTGGCGGGACCGGGTGCGGGGGGATCAAACCATTGACACCGCCTCCATCTCCGATCCGATCCTGGTGCGCGAGGATGGCAGCTATCTCTATACGCTGCCCTCGGTGGTCGACGATATCGACCTCGGCGTCACCTTGATCATTCGCGGTGAAGACCATGTGACCAATTCCGGCGCGCAAATCGAGATTTTCGAGGCGCTCAAGGGGCGGTCCCCGGACCTCGCGCACACGCCTTTATTGGTGGGCGCGGATGGAGAGAAGCTCTCCAAACGCTTGGGCTCACTCACGATTGAGGGTTTACGGGAGGAGGGGATCGAGCCCTTGGCTCTCCTAAGCCTGCTCGCGAAAATCGGCACCTCGGACGCGGTGGAGCTACGCGACAGCCTCGAAGCGCTGGCCGCGGACTTTGACTTCGCCAAGATCGGCCGCGCGCCCGCCCGCTTTGACGAGGCGGATTTGACCCGGCTGAACGCGCAGATCCTACACGCCGCGCCCTATGCTCAGGTTCAAGCGCGCCTGGCTGCGGCGCAAGCCGATGGCGGGGAGGCGTTTTGGTTGGCGGTGCGGGAGAATTGTAGCCGGCCCCAAGACGCCAAAGCCTGGTATGACATTGTGTTTGGCGCGGTCACAGGCGAGATCCCCGCCGAGGACCGCAGCTTTATCGAGACGGCCGCCGCGCACCTGCCCACAGGCGCGCTGGATGGCGATAGCTGGGGCGAGTGGACATCCGCCTTGAAGGCGGAGACCGGGCGGAAGGGCAAGGCGCTCTTTATGCCGCTGCGGCTGGCGCTGACCGGTCAATCCCGGGGACCGGACATGGCCGCGCTTTTGGCGTTGATCGGCCGGGAGCGGGCGTTGCAGCGGTTGACTGGCTAGGGCTCCAAGTCCCGCCGCACCCGTCTCTCGAACCGCCTCCACACCCGCGACCATCCAACGCTTTGACGTGTTCCAATCCGCCCGATCCGATACGAATTTGGTAAGGGAAAAATGGGACGCCATGTTGGGTCGGCTAAAGGTCTTGATCACGTTGAGCGTTTGCTCGGGCCTCGCCGCGTTCGGCTTCGCCCAAGAGGCGGACAAACGCGACCAATCGGCGAGCCGGCCCGCCCCTCAGACACGCGTGTTTGGCGTTCGGCCGGCGCCGGATCGGCCGGCGGATGAAGGCGCGGGGCCCTATGATCGACTGGTGATCCGAGGGGCGAGTTTGATTGCAGGCACAGGCGCGCCGCCGCAGAGCCCCGTCGATATCGTCATTAAAAACAACATAATCACCGAAATCGTCAGCGTCGGTTATCCCGGCTTGCCGATCCCCATTGAAAACCGGCCCCCGCCTGCGGACCACGAGATCGACGCGTCCGGGCATTATGTGCTGCCCGGTTTTGTGGACACGCACGGGCATATTTCTTCACCCGCACAACGCCCCTTCGGCGAGCCCAGCCCGGCGGAATATGTTTATAAGCTTTGGCTGGCCCATGGGGTCACCACCGTGCGCGAACCGGGGTCGTTTTCCGGTGTGGATTGGACCTTGAACGAGGCCGAGCGCAGCGCGCAAAACGCCATTACCGCGCCACGCATCATGCCTTACGCCTTTGTGCCCGGGGCGCGGCTGGAGGCGCAAGCCGACAAGGGTCGGGCCTGGGTGCGCGAGATGCACGCCAAGGGCGTCAAGGGCTTCAAATATATCTCCGCGAGCCCCGCGGTGTTCCAAGCCACCTTGGACGAAGCCAAAACGCTCGGCCTCAAAAGCACCGCCCACCACGCCCAGCTTGCGGTCTACCGCGCCAACGTGCTCGACACCTCAAGCTGGGGGCTCGACTCCATGGAGCATTGGTACGGCTTGCCCGAGGCGCTGTTCGAGGATCGCCGTATCCAGCATTACCCGGCGGACTATGACTATAACAACGAGCAGAACCGGTTCGGTGAAGCCGGGCGGCTTTGGCTGCAAGCCGCCCAGCCGGGCTCGGAGCGCTGGGAAATCGTCATGTCGACCTTGTTGGCGCGGGATTTCTCGCTCTCGCCCACCTTTGGCATTTACGAGGCGAGCCGGGATTTGCAGCGTTCGCTGACCGAGCCCTGGCAAGACACCTATGCTTGGCCCACGCTCACGCGGTTTTTCCAGCCCAGCCGCGCCGCCCATGGCTCATATTTTTTCGACTGGACCACCACCGACGAGATCGCCTGGAAACGCAATTACGAGCGCTGGATGCGGTTCGTCAACGAATACAAAAACCGCGGCGGGCGGGTCACGGCGGGCTCGGACTCCGGCTTTATCTTTAAGGTCTATGGCTTTGGATACATTCGGGAATTGGAGCTGCTCCAAGAAGCCGGGTTCCACCCGCTCGAAGTGATCCAAGCCGCCACCCTGTCCGGCGCCGAGCTATTGGGGCTCGACGATCAAATCGGCTCGATCGAAATCGGTAAGACCGCCGATCTGATCATCGTCAGCGAAAACCCGCTGCATAACCTTAAAACGCTCTACGGCATCGGCGCGCCGCGCTTGAACGACCAGACCGGCGCGTTTGAACGGGTCGGCGGGGTGAAGACGGTGATTAAGGACGGGGTGGTGTTCGACCCCCAGGCGCTGCTCGCGGACGTCGCCGCCATGGTCGCCGCCTCGAAGGCCCGCTAAGCACAAGACTGAAAAAACCAAGCTTTTTAAAGGGTGAGCCCGGTTGGCGGCGCACTCGCGCCCGCGCAGCGCTTCCAAAATGTCAAATTTTCAAGGCTAAAAGATAGGTATACTTGACATCCTCGGTGCGTTCTCAATATATCAGCTTCTCCTGACATTCAGTCAGGAGAAGCTGATGGAGCTTAGCATGCAGTCGTCATGGGTTTGGGTGCGTCGGATCGCAATTGGGATCGGCGCAGAAGTTATCGTATCGCTCATGGGAGCAGCGTTTACGCCGAACGCGTGGGCGGCCGAAGATATCGAGCCCGCGGCCGCACGGCTTGAACGGGTTGCCGACGCCCCGGAAGGCGCGGCGACATTGGTTTTCATTCCCGGTCTCGGTTCGTCTCCGGAAACGTGGCGCTCAACGATTGACCCATTTTCCGACCGCTATGGCGTCGGGTTGGTCTCAATCGCTGGGTTCGCGGGCCAACCCGCAACGCCGACGCGTCCGCTCACAGACGCTGCGGCGCAAGCTGTGGCTAAAGCGCTTGAGACCCAAGATCTCGAGGACGTTGTGTTAGTGGGGCATTCGCTTGGGGGGCAGATCGCAATCCTCGCCGCTTTAGCCGCGCCGGATCTTGTCTCAGGTGTGGTGACGGCCGATACCTTGCCGTTTCTCGCTCAGATGTTTAACCCGGCGGCGACACCGGAAACAGCGCGCGGTCAGGGTCAAGCCATGGCGACGGCGCTCAGCAACCAACCCCGCGAGGCGTTTCTCAGCCAATTGCGCGCGGGCTATGGCGTGCAGTCTTTCGATGTGCGGTTTCACGACGTCTTGGCGCAATGGGCCGCTGATAGCGACCAGTCGAGTTTTGCTGCGGCGATGGGCGAGACGCTTGCGCGAGACTTGCGCCCTGACTTGGCGAAGCTTGCAGCCCCGCTGCTCGCTATGCCGGCGTGGGGGCAGGGGGCGCCGTTCACGGCCGACCAGATCGAGGGGTTTTTCGCTCGGCAATACGCCGCCGCGCCGGATATCCAGGTCAAGGTGATCGAAAACAGTCGTCACTTCATTATGGTCGATCAAGCCGAGGCGATAGGGGACGCGATCGCGCGCTTTCTCAATGGGTTGGAGGATTAAATGGCGGGCTATAAACCGCAAACGGGCCGCTATGGGCGGGAGTTTGGCCTGGCGATGGCGGGCTATGGGCTCGCGGTCGCCTTGGTTTCGCTGACCCTTGGGGAGGGATGGCTTGGAGCGACTGAATGGCCCGGCGCGCTCAAGGTCGCGCTCTTATTGGTCCCGACTATCCCTGTGGCGTTCGCGTTTTGGGCGTTCCTGCGGCTCTACCGTTCCTTGGACGAGTTTTATCAGCGGGTGGAGGCGGAGGCCGCGCTGCTCGCCACCGCGATTGTTCTCGGCCTGAGTTTCGCGCTGGGTTGGTTTGAAATCTACGGCTATGTACCGGATGTCCCTTGGTTGATTTGGATCCTGCCCGCTTGGATCGGTTGCTATGGCTTGGTCAAACTTGGCCTTTGGCTGCGGAGGCGGGGGTGAATAATCGGTTGCGCGTCCTACGCGCAGAGCGCCGTTGGAGCCAGGCGGAGTTGGGCGCGCGGGTGGGGGTGTCGCGTCAAGCGGTCAACGCGATTGAAACCGGCAAGCACGACCCCTCCCTGGCGCTGGCCTTTAAGCTGGCCCAGGCTTTTGACACCACGATTGAGGCTGTTTTTCAGCCGGAGACGCCCTAGACGGCCGAGGCGTTGAACCGTCGAGCGACAGCCGCCGCTCGCTCTACCGCTTGCTCCGGGGTCTCGGCTTGTTCGAAGAGCGCTTCGACCGGAGGCGCGAGATCGGCTTCCGCTAAATGCGTCAGCGTTTTGATCAAAGGCGCCCAAAATGTCTGCGCCGGCGCGAGAATAATCCGGCTCTGTTTGCCAAAATACCGAATGCGCGTAATCGTGTCGAAAATCTCTTCCATGGTTCCCGTGCCGCCAGGAAGAGCGACGAAAACGTCGGATAGACGCCAAAATCCGTCTTTTCGCTCGGCGAAATCCTCGACGATCTCGAGTTCGACCCCGTCATGGGCCACTTCCAAGTCGACGAGCGTGCGCGGGATCAGCCCAACGACCCGGCCTCCGGCGTCAAGGGCTGCGTCCGCGGCCGCGCCCATCAGACCGACCCGGCCGCCGCCATAGACCAAGGTGTGTCCGCCTTCGGCCGTCGCCCGGCCGAACTCGCGCGCAAACGCCAAATGCTCCGACGATGCGGCCTGCGATGCGCCGCAATATAAACAAATCGACGTCATATCGCTCCGGTAAGGTCATCAATGCGCCGGCCTTCTGACCGGCGGAACCCGTGTTCAAAAGCACCTCGCGCGCTCTGACAAGACCGGGGTCTGCGTTGCGTCTAACTGGCGCGCGGCTTAGGTTGGACGTGAGGCGGCTATGCGTCGATATTCGGCGCTCTGAGGAAGTTTATGGCGAAGTTGAGCCTGATCGCACCGATCGGCGGCGCCTTGGCGTTGGTCGTTGGCGCGGCGACCTACATCACTTTGGACCGCGCCTCGGCCCCGACGACGCGCACTGAGGCGCCTCGTGAGACCGCACCGCAGCCCGAACCCGAGCCGCCGCGCGAACTCGCTCAACCCGACTTTGATTTGGTGCGCGCCGATCCGCGGGGCAGCCTCGTCGCCGCGGGTCGCGGGGAACCCGGCGCGCGGATCGTGTTGCAGGACCAGTCCGGCGTGCTTGAGGAAACCGCTGTCGAACCGAGCGGTGAGTGGGTGATCATCCGATCCGAGCCCCTCAGCCCGGGGGCGCGTGAATTGACAGTGCTCCAACAGGTTGAAGGGCAAGACCCCCAAGTTTCAGTCCAGAGCGTCTTAGTGGTTATTCCTGAGCGCGAGGATGCGCGCGCGACCGTGGTGCTGGGCAAGCCCGGCGGACCGAGCACCGTGCTTCAATCGCCTTTCGAAGATCAGGATATCGGCCCGCTACGGCTTGAAACCGTCGATTACGATGATGCAGGCGGGGTGATTTTCTCCGGCCAGGCGGCGCCGACGGCGCGCGTACGGGTCTTGGCGAACGAGGCGGTGCTGGGCGAAACCCGCGCCGACGATGAGGGGCGGTGGGCGGTGGTCGCCGGCGCGACGCTGCCCGCGGGTGTTTATGACTTGCAAGTCGACCAGATTGATGCGGATGGCCGGGTCAGCGCGGTGATCGCCTTGCCGTTCGAGCGCGAAGCGCCGGGCGAAATCGCCCTGGGCCCGGATAGGGTGGTCGTTCAACCAGGGGACAGCCTGTGGCGGATGGCGCGCCGGCTTTACGGCGAGGGGGTTCAATATACGGTGCTATACGGCGCTAATCAGAGCCAAATCCGCGACCCGAACTTGATTTATCCCGGCCAATCCTTCGTGGCGCCCGGCGCCGAGGCGGCCCAGGACGGTTAGACCGCGGAGAAACGGTCGACCCGCGCGGGTCCGATCGGCTAAAAGCGGTCATGGTCCCCTCAGCCTCCAGCACAGATCTCGACGCCATCAATGCGGCTGAAGGGCGACTAGGGCGCACATTTGCGCGGCTGATCGGGCTCATCGCCCGACCGGACATGGCCAAATGGCGGCCAATCGCTCTGTTGGCCGTGCTGATCACGTTGGCGGCGAAAAGCATGGCCGTGATCAGTCCGGTGTTTTTCGGCGACGCGCTCAACGCGCTTGAGGCGGGCGCGGCGTTCTGGGGGCCTGTGGCGCTCGGCCTGCTGGCTTATGCGGGTGCGCGGTTCTTAGCCAATGGCTTGCCGCAATTGCGCGATGCGATTTTCGCCGACGTGAGCCAAGACGTTCAGCGGGCGCTGGCGATCGACGCGTTCGCCAACGCGCAGACCCTGTCTTTGCAGTTCCACCAAACCCGCCGGGCGGGCGCGCTTAACCGCATTATCGAGCGCGGCGCCGCGGCGATCGATTTCCTGCTTTCAAGCTTGGTGTTTAACGTCGCGCCGACCTTTCTGGAGCTTGGGCTCGCCGCCACTGTCCTCACCGCCCGCTATGGACCCGCCTTTGCCGTAATCGCCGTGGTCACGGTGTTCAGCTATTTCGCGTTCACCGTGTTGGTGACCGAAGTGCGGGTTCGCCAGCGCCGGGCCATGAACGAAGCGGACGCCGAAGTCGCCGCGATCTCGATCGACAGCCTCACGAATTTCGAAACCGTCAAAGCCTTCGGCGCGGAGAGACGTGAGACCGCGCGTCTCGACGGCGCCATGCGTCAGTATAACCGTTTGCTGGTCAAAGCCTTGCGTTCGCTCGCCGCGCTCAATAGCGGGCAAGAATTGATCATGACCTCAGGCCAACTGGCCATGGCGGGATTAGCGGCGTGGCGCGCCAGCCGCGGGGAGGGCGGTTATGGCGACGTGGCCGCAGTCACCCTGATGATGGTCAACATCCATAGGCCGTTGTCCATTCTCGGTTGGGCGTGGCGGCAGGTGAAACAAAGCGCGGTGGATTTGGAGAAGCTTGAGGGCTTGCTGCGGATGCAGTCCGACGTGGTCGATCGGCCGGGCGCGCGGGCGTTGGCGGTGTCCGGCGGCTCGGTGAGCTTTGATGGGGTCAGTTTCGTTCATGCGGGTCGAGAGGGAGGCCTGCACGGGGTCAACCTTGAGGCGCCGGCGGGCGGTTTCATCGGCCTCGTCGGACCCTCCGGCGCCGGCAAATCGACCATTCTCAAGCTATTGTTTCGGTTTTATGAGCCCGATGCGGGGATCATCCGCGTGGATGGCCATGACATCGCCGAATTGACCCAAGAGAGTTTGCGCGCCGCGATCGGGGTCGTGCCTCAGGACGTCGTTTTGTTTAACAACACGCTCGCCTTCAATATCGGCTATGGTCGACCTGAGGCGTCTGAGGCCGAGATTATGGACGCGGTGCGTCAAGCCCAACTCGGCGCGTTCGTCGATAGCCTACCCGAGGGCCTCCAGACCCGAGTGGGGGAGCGGGGGCTAAAGCTTTCGGGCGGCGAACGCCAACGGGTCGGGCTGGCGCGCGTGCTGCTGAAAAACCCAGCAATCTTGATCTTGGATGAAGCGACCTCCTCACTGGACTCAGACACCGAGCGAGAGGTGCAAACCGCATTGGCGCGCGCAGCGGAGGGTCGGACGACGATCGCCGTGGCGCACCGGCTGTCGACGCTGGCCAAAGCGGATCGGATCTATGTGCTAGACGCCGGACAAATCGTGGAGTCCGGGCACCACGACGCGCTTTTGGAGCGCGATGGCCTCTACGCTCGGCTGTGGCGCGTGCAATCCGACGCGTCGGGTGCGCGCAGCGGCGCCCCGGCTTAAGCCATGACCTAGAGGAGGCGCCGCGCGTTTGCGGCCGACACGCAGTATGCGCGGTTTCATTATTCTTGCTCTCGCGTTTTGGCGCGCCGTGAGCGCAGGGGCTGACCCGATTGCCCGCATTGAGGGGGGGCAGGGCGCACTCTTAGACCGGTTGTATCAAAGCTTGGCGGAGGCGGACGGCCCCCCCGCCTCTCGGATCGACGCTCTGCGCCAAGCTCGCCGCGCGGCGACGGCTGTGGAGCAGACCTTGCGGTCCGAAGGCTATTACGGAGCGCGCGTGACCGCGCAAGCCTTGCGGGTCACCCCCGATGACGAGCGGTTTGAGGCGGTGGTCCGTGTAGAGCCGGGCGAAGCTTATGTCTTCGCACCGGCGAGCCTTGTCTATGTGGACCAAGCGCCCCCAGACGCCGTGCAAGCTCTCGCGGGAGACGCCTTGGCGCTGGAGCCTGGCGCGCCCGCACGCGCGGAGACTGTACTAGCGGTTGAACGCGCCGTGCTCGCCGCGTTGGAGCAAGCGGGCTATCCGGAGGCGCGCGCAGAACCCCGCGAGGCGGTGGTCGATCACCGGACCAAAACGCTAACGGTCGCTTATTACATCGACGCCGGACGACCGGCGGTTCTGGGGCCGGTGGTGAATGTCGGGCCGGGGCGCGCGCGGGCGGATTATCTTGCGCGCATAACGCCCTTCGCGGTTGGCGACGACTATGATCGATCATTGCTGGGCGAGCTGGCCGAGCGGCTCTCCTCGAGCGGGGCTTACCGCAGCGTGTCAGTGGGCTTGGCGCCGAGCGACCCCACCGGGGAGGGCGTGGAGACGCGCCTCGTGGAAGTGCGCGTGGACGACACCCCGCGCCGGTCGATTTCGGCGGGGGCGAGCTTTTCCACCAGCGAGGGCCCTGGCGCGGAGGCCGAATGGCAAAAGCGTAACCTCGCCGGTCGCGGTGACATTCTGACGGTGCAGGCTCGGCTGGCCACGATTGAGCGCGCGGTCACGGGCCTGTTCGATCGACCGCATTTTCTGACGCCTGAGCGGCTGCTCAGCTTATCGGGTCGCGCGGGCCAGGACGATACCGACGCTTTTGAACGCATCGGCGTCGATTTCGGCGCGGCGATCAACCAACCGGTGTTCGACCGATGGCGGGTGAGCGCTGGCGGCGAAGTGGGGTTCGGCCGGTTAAGCGATGCGTTAGGCGAGCAAACCCAAGTCACCGGCGCATTGCCCGCCGCTGCGATTTACGATTCCCGGGATAACGCCTTGAACCCAACCCGCGGCGCCCGTCTAAGCCTATCCGCCGGCCCCGCGGTGACCTTGGGTGATCTGACGACCCTCTTCGCGCAAGTCTCCGCAGAGGGGCGGACGTACCACGCCATCGGCGATCGGTGGGTGCTGGCCGGTCGCGCCCGGGTGGGCACGCTTCTGGGTGCGGAGGCTGAAGAGGTGCCCGCGGACGCGCGGTTTTTCGCTGGCGGCGGGGGATCGGTCCGCGGGTTCGATTTCCAAGGCTTGTCGCCTTTGACCGATGACGGCGCGTTGCTCGGCGGGCGGTCGTTGATCGAGGTGTCGGGCGAGGTTCGCGCGCGGGTGCGCGGCCCCTTAGGGGTGGTGGGATTTGTGGATGCGGGTGCAGCCGGGCTGGCGTTGCGTCCGGAGTTCGAGGATCTCGACCTGGGCGCGGGGTTCGGCTTGCGCTGGCACACCGATTTCGGCCCATTACGTGCGGATCTTGGCTTTCCCTTGACCGGACGGGAGGGCCAACCGCCGATCCAAATCTATCTCTCGATCGGGCAGGCGTTCTAATGACGAGTGAAACGGTTTCCCAGCCCACGCCTAAAGCCAAACGACGTTGGCTGCGGCGGGGCGTTTTGGCGCTTGGCGTTTTGGTCGGCCTGATCGTTCTGACGCTGGGCGGGCTGCGCGGCTTGGTTACAAGCCCCTGGGGGCGATCGCTTGTCGTCGACCTAGCGCAAGGCCAGTCGTTCTCCGGGGTGCGGCTGGAGCTTGAAGGCCTTGAGGGTGATTTGCTGCGTGCGGCGCGGTTAAGACGCCTGGTTCTCAGGGACGAAGACGGTGTGTTCGCGCGCGTCGAAGATGTGGCTTTGGACTGGAATTGGCGCGCGCTTTTGCGGGGACGCGTCTGGGTGGACGCGCTGCGCGTCGGCGCGGTCGAAGTCGACCGCCAACCGATCTTAGCGCCGAGCGCTGCGCCGGACCCTGAACCGCCCCGCCAAGCGCTGAATTTGCCTCAAGTCATGGTCGACGGTCTCGCCATTGAGCGGATCGCGCTCGGCGAAGCGGTGGCGGGCGAGGCGGTGAGCGTGTCGTTAAACGGCTCCGCAGAGACCGCCGGCGCCCGTGCGCGGGCCGCGCTCGATGTTGTGCGACTGGATGGCGGCGAGGACCGCTTGAACCTGGAGGCGGCCTTATCCCGAGGCGAGATCGCGCTGACGCTTGACGCGTTCATCGGAGCGGAGCTTGCGGGATTGATCGGGGCGCCAAGCGGGGTTCCTGCGCAATTGGCGGTCAATGTGGCCGGCGACGTGGACGCGGGCGACGGCGCAGGCGCCTTGCGCTTTGATGAAACGACGGTCGCCGATTTCGATCTTGATTGGTCCGAGGCCATGATCGCGGCGGAGCTGACGGCCACGCCCGCGGGCTGGCCGGCGCTGGCGGACTTGATCGACGCGTTCGGTCCGCAGGCGCAAGCGCGCTTGCGCTTGGACCGGACCTCGGAGCTGGCGCGGCTGGAGGCGCAGTGGGGCGGCGCGTCGATGATCGCGACGAGCGAGATCGATGTCGAAGCGCCCGGTGCGCCGGAACGCGCAAGGGTCGAAGCGCAATTGACCGGTGACACGCTTGGCAAACTTGCCCCAGGGGTCCAGGCCGGTCGCGTCGCGCTGAACGGCGATCTGAACCTTGGTGGAACGCCGACAATCACCGCCACTCTCACCGTTCCCGAGCTGGTCGCCGGCGACTTCGCGGCTCAGACGGTGACGGTGGACGCGCGCGCCACCGCGACGCAGACGGCGGCCTGGCGGATCGACGCGACCGCGCGCGCAAACGGCCTCAAGCCGCCTGAAGGTCCGCTCGTGACCGGTTTAGGCCCCGCGCCAAGGCTCGACCTGGCGGGTTTGGTGTCCCCGGACACCGAGCGCGTTGAGATCACAAGCCTCACTGCGAGCGCGGCGCAAGCTCGGATTGAGGGCCAAGGCGCGTTCGGATTTGATCTGACGGGACAAGCCGATCTTCGCCTGCGCGTCGAGGATGTGAGCGCGTGGGGCGCGCCGGGCCAAGGCCGAGCCGATTTGACCGCGCAGGTGCGGGCCCGTTCCGCCGAGGCGGTCGCGGTGACTTTGGACGCGCGCTTGGATGAATTCACCCAATGGCCGGAGGACCTAGCGGCGGTTTTGGGGGATGCGGGCACGCTCACCGGCGCTGTGGAGTTGGACGGGACACGCCTCCGGCTCGACGAGCTTGAGGCGCGCTCCGCCGCGGTCATTCTTGATGCGTCAGGCCGCCTGGACGGGGAGACCCTTGAGGGCGTCCGCTTAGACCTCGCGGCCAGACCTTTGACGCTGGGCGGCCTCGTCTTGGACGCGCCAGCGGCTTTGGCCGTCGCCGCCACCGGCCCGGTCAGTGCGCCTGAGGTGCGCCTGGAGGCGCAAGCGCCCGAGCTGACCCTGAGCGGCCAGCGGATCACGGATCTCCGGGTGATGGGCGATCTCGTCGCGGACGGGAGCGGCGGTGTTGAGGGGCCGATTCGCGCGAGCGCTGAGACGCCAAGCGGGCCGGCGCGATTGGCGGCGCAACTGGGCCTCGCCTCGGAAACGATCGGACTGAGCGGGCTCGACGCCCGCTTCGCCGGCTTTAGCGTCACCGGTCAGGCGCAGACGCCGATGGCCGATCCGTTGGCGGGGTCGGCTGACCTCGCAGCGGTGTATGAGCAGGGCGCCGGCGGCGGACGCGCGCGGCTGCTCTACGACGCCAACCAGATCGACCTGCAAGCGCGCGCCGAACAATTGACCTTCGGGGAGAGCGCGATCGATCTTGGCGAAGTGCGCGTTGAAGGTCCGGTGTCGTCTCTGGCGTTGGATTGGCGGGCGGCTGGGTTCGCCGGCGTTCCGTTCGACCTTGCGGGGGAAGGGGACCTGGCGCTCGATCCGACCGCGGGTCAGATTGATCTCGACGCCAAGCTTGGCGGACGCGTGGCTGGGGTGGATTTGCACACCAACCAGCCGATTACTGTCGCCTACGGACCTCAGGGCGTCGCCGCCGCGCTTGAGGTGGTCTTGGGCGAGAACCAAGGCGTGGTGAGCGCCCAACTGGTCGGTCCGCTCGACGCTTGGTCGCTGGAAGCCGACGCTGAGGGCGTGGAGGCGGCGCTTCTGGGCGGATTTGCGCCGGAACCGCCGTTAGAGGGCGCTGCGGGAGCGCGGGTGCGCGCGCAGGCCGGCCCCCAAGGCGTGCTTGGCGAAGCGACCCTAACACTCGATGACTGGTCGCGATCGGATCGCGAGAGCGCGACGCTGAACGGGGACGTGCGCGCGCGCTTAGAGCCGGAGTCCGGCGACATCGCCGTTGAGATCGCCATGTCGGATGGGTTGGCCGTCCAAGGCGTTGTCCGCGTACCGTTCGGCGAAACCGCCGGCGACGTCGTTCCCGACGGAGCTTTGGGCGGGCGTTTGGTCGCCGATGGTCCGTTGGCGGGTTTGGTCGATCTAGCCGCGGGGCCGGCTTTGACGTTGACAGGAATGCTTAAGGCCGACTTAGCCGTGGGCGGCACGCCGTCTGCGCCTGAACTTCTGGGGGAGGCGTCTCTTGGGGGCGGCCAGTTGGTGCATGCGCCTTCAGGCGTGCTTGTGGTAATCGACGCGCTGGATGTGGCATTGGACGGTCAACAAGCCCGTTTGGTCCGACTGGAGGCAGGGGATGGGCAGGATGGTCGGCTAAGCGGGGATGGTGTGTTGGATCTCGCCGCGGGCGGAGAGGGCGAGCTGAACATGGCCTTCGACCGCTTTCGGTTTGGCGTCCCGCCGGTGTTGGACGCACAGTTATCCGGGCCGCTGAGCCTGGTGTTCGCCGAGCGCGCGCCCAAAGCCGTAACCGGCGACCTCGTCGTCAATCGAGCGGAAATCCGTCCGCCGGAAAGCGTGGGCCCCGCGCCCGCGGTCACCATTCCGGTGACGGAGATCAATCTGCCCGACGGCTCCAGCCGTGGCCCGGCCGCGCGACCGCCGCCCATCGATCTGGATTTAAACGTCAGCGCCGACCGGCGCGTTTTTGTGCGCGGTGCGGGCTTGGATAGCGAATGGTCCCTGGATTTGGCCGTCGGCGGTTTGGCGGACGCCCCGGAGGTGAACGGTGAACTCGCCTTAATTCGCGGCGATCTCACCTTAGGCGGCGAGCGGTTCGTGTTCGACGAGGGCGTGGTGTCGTTTGCGGGCGACCCGGCCGCGCCGAACCTGTTCATCGTCGCGGAGCGCCGCCTGCGTGCACTCACCGCGCGGATCACCGTGCGCGGAACGCCAGAGGCCCCTGTGATCGCTTTGTCCTCGACGCCCGAGTATCCCCAAGACGAGATCCTGGCCCGCGCCCTGTTTGGTCGATCCGCCGCGGGGCTCTCTGCGCTCGAAGCCGCCCAATTGGCCGCCGCCTTGGCGAGCTTAAGCGGCGGGGGCGGGGGGGTTGACGCGCTGGGCGCCTTACGCGGTGTGGCGGGGCTGGATCGGCTCAGCGTGACCCAAGAAGGCGACGGCGAGTTGGTGGTGACAGGAGGCCGCTACATCACCGACGACGTGTACCTTGAAATCGCCGGCGGGGCCGCGAGCGGATCTGAACGGCTCAGTGTCGAGTGGACGCTGCGGCCGAATATTGCCTTGGTGTCTCGGCTCGACGGGGAAGGCGACGCCAACGTGGCGGTGCGTTGGCGGCGCGATTACTGATCGATCCGCTTAGCGGGATCAGCCTAACCCCCCGCGGTCATATCGATCGGGTTTATCCCCCGGTCGCTTTAACGCTGGCCACCCAGGCGTCGATGTTTTCGCCCAAGATCGCCAGCGGCACCGCACCGGAGCCCAACACCGCGTCGTGGAAGCCGCGAATGTCGAACGCGTCGCCCAGTTCAGATTTGGCGGCCTCGCGGAGGCGCAAGATCTCGAGCATGCCGATCTTATAAGCGGTGGCTTGGCCCGGCATGACGATGTAGCGCTCGATGGCTTTTTCCGCGTCATAGGCGGGGTTTGGCGTGTTCTCCACCAGGTAATCAATCGCGGTTTCGCGGGTCCATTGTTTGTGGTGCAGCCCAGTGTCGACCACCAGCCGCGCCGCGCGCCAAAGCTCCATGGCCAGCCGGCCGAAGTCTGAATAGGGATCTTCGTAGAAGCCCATCTCCTTGGGTAGGAATTCGGTGTAGAGCCCCCAGCCTTCGGAATAAGCGGTGTAGCCGCCAAAGCGGCGGAAGCTCGGGACCGCGGGCAATTCCTGGGCGACGGCGATTTGCATGTGATGGCCCGGAATGCCCTCATGATAGGCCAAGGCCTCCATCTGATAGGTCGGCATGGCCTTCATGTCATAGAGGTTGGCGTAATAGGTGCCCGGTCGGGAGCCGTCCGGCGCGGGGCGCTGGTAAAACGCCTTACCCGCGGAACGCTCCCGAAACGGTTCGACCCGTTTCACAATCATATCCGCTTGGGGCTTGATGCCGAACGCCGCATCCAGTTCGTCGCGCATGGTGTCAATAAGCGCGGTGGCCTCGCGGAGATAGCGGTCTCGGCCTTCGTCGGTATTCGGGTAATAGAACTGCTCGTCCTCGCGCATGAATGCGAAGAAGGCCTGCAGATCGCCCTCAAAGCCCACGGTTTGCATGATGGCGCGCATCTCAGCGTGGATGCGTTCGACTTCCGAGAGCCCTAAGTCGTGGATCTCGTCGGCGGTTAACTTGGTCGTGGTGAAGCTGTTCAGACGGGACTGGTAATACGCAGCCCCGTCGGGCAGCCTCCACACGCCGTCGCCTTCGATCGCGCCCTCAGCCTGACGCTCCAGCTCCACGATGATCGCCTCGTAAGCCGGCTTCAGATCGTTGAGCAGGGCGGTCTCCGCGCGCGCCAACAAAGCGGTTTTCTCCGCCGCCTCAATGTCCAGGCTCTTGATTTTATTCTGAGCGTCCGCCCAAATCGGGCTGGGGTCGCCGTCGTCGAACGGAGCCCCGGAGATCACATTACGCGCGGTGGCGATCATTTGCGGGAACGACCAATCAGGCGCGGACACGCCCAGCGCGTCGAAATTGTCCGCAGACCGTTTGACTTCGCCCGCGAGGTAGTCATCCACCGTTTCGAGCCGAGTGACATAGGCTTCCGCGTCCGACAGCGAACCCACCCGGTGTTGGTTGATCAAGAAGGACGGCACCCCGTCAATGGGGCTACGGAACTGGTGGAAGACATAGATGTGATTTCGGAACGGGAACGTGGATTTCGCCTGATCCCCGCCATATTCGAACAGCCGATAAGATAGCTTCGCCGCCTCGTTTAACTGGTCGAAGTCGAATTGCGCGCGCATTTCGTCGACGGCCGCCTGCTGGAGCTCATAGCTTTCCACCGCAAACGCGTCTGAAGGGTCGCCCCATTCGTCATAACGCTCTTTGCGGCCCAGAAAGGTCAGGAATTGCGGATTGCGCAACAAGGTCTCTTGGAACTTGACTTCGAACCAGGCGTAAAGCCGCTCGGACTCGGTTTGTTCAACGTCAGTCGCGGCCTCCGCCGTTGATTCAGCTGGCGTTGCGGTAGGCGGCGTAGCCGTAGCCTCCGGCGTCTGCACAGGCTCCCCACAGGCCGCCGCCAACGCGCTCGCCGCCGCCGTAGCCATTAATGTCCGCCAAGTCCCCATGTCTGTCTCCCCTGCGCGCGGCGATAACCGCGTTACCTTTCATTAACCGTAAAGCGCTATTAAGGGCTTGTTAATCGTCGCCGGCAGCGCTTGACGAACATTAGCCGCAAAGGATCGCTGTGTCATGACCGGGGCGGAAGTACTTGATTGGGCGCGCGACGCCATTTGGCTGATGCTGTTGGTGTCGGGCCCAATCATGGTTATCGGCCTTGTGGTCGGTCTGATCATCGCTTTGTTTCAGGCGCTGACCCAGGTGCAGGAGATCACGTTAACCTTCGTGCCAAAGATTATCGTTATCTTTCTATCGTTGTTAATTTTCTTACCCTTTATGGGTGCGAAAATGGACGAGTACGCTCGCGAGACTTTCGCGCGGATCGCGGCGCTTTAGCCCGATGCCGCTTGAAGCGCTCCTCCAATCGAGCGTTTATGCTTTCGCTATGGTGTTTGCGCGCTTGGCCGCCATGGTCATGACCTTGCCGGCTTTGGGCGAGGCCACCGTGCCCGCCCAAGTCCGGTTGGCTTTGGCCTTGGTGATGACCCTGGCGCTGGCGCCGGCGGCGTCGCAGTTTTTGCCACCTCAGCCCCAGGACCCGGTCGCCATGGCGCCCTTGATCCTGACGGAGGTCGCGATTGGCGTTGGTTTGGGCGCGGCCGCCCGGCTGATCCTGAGCGCGTTGGAGGTCGCAGGCCAAATCGCCGGCTTTCAGACCGGGTTGGCGCTGGCGCAGACCGTCAATCCGACCCAAGGTCAGCAAGGCGCGATTTTCGCCGCCGTGATGAACGCCACCGGTATAGCGCTGATTTTCGCGACCGACCTGCATCATGTGTTCATCCGAGGCATTCTCGGCTCCTACACGCTCGTCGATTTGAGCCGGCAGGCGGCGGCGGATTTATCCCAATTGGGTCTGGAGATGTTCGTTAAAGCCTTCAGTGTGGGCGTACAGATTTCAGCCCCGCTCTTAGCCTTTGGCGTGATCTTAAATGTGGGCGTTGGCGTGCTGGCCCGCTTAATGCCCCAAGCGCAGATGTTCTTCGTCGCCCAGCCGGTCACCGTCATGTTGGGTCTCGTGGTGTTCGCCGCATCGTTTCCCTTGGCGATGATGGTGTGGCTCGACGCCGCGGGCGAAGTCGCCCGTATCCTGCCTTAGGAGGTCGCCATGGCGGACGACGCCGAGAAGACAGAAGACCCGACAGAGCGACGCCTTCAGGAGGCGCGCAAAAAAGGCGATGTCGCCAAAAGCCAGGAATTGTCAGGCTTTGTCTTGCTGGCCGCGGGTACCGCCGTCATCGCCATGATGGCCCCCGGCATGGGTCGCGACGTGACCCAATGGGTCCAAGCTTACCTCTCCGAAGCCCATCAACTGGCGCTCGACCCGGAAGGCGCGATGGCCACCGCGCGTTCGGGCGCCTGGCGGTTTTTGGGGGTAACCGGGCTCGCTTTCCTTTTTCTGGCGGTCGCGGCGATTGCGGGCCATGTGGGTCAAGCGGGGCTGATATTCGCCCCGAACCGGATCAGCCCGGACTTTAAAAAGCTGAACCCCGCTAGCGGGCTCAAGCGGATGTTTGGCGGTCAGGGCTTAGCGAATTTCATCAAGGGCGTGTTTAAGCTGTTCGCCATGGGCGGGGCCATGACGATCGCGGTCTGGCCGCGGCGCGATATGCTCGTGCAGATGCCCGCGCTGGAAACCGCAGCCGTGCTCACCGTGATTGCTGAGACGACCACCACGATGATGCTGGCCATGTTGGCGGTTTATGCGCTGATTGCGGCGGGCGATTACCTCTACCAACGCAAAACCTGGTTTGATAACAAGAAGATGTCGCTCCAAGAGATTAAAGAGGAGCACAAGAACGCCGAAGGCGACCCCCACATCAAGGCCCGTCTGCGCGCCATCCGCCAAGAACGCTCACGCCGGCGCATGATGGCCGCGGTGCCCGACGCCACGGTGGTGGTCACCAACCCGACCCACTATGCCGTGGCGCTGAAATATGTCCGCGGCGAAACCCCGGCGCCAATTTGCGTGGCCAAAGGGGTGGATGTGCTCGCCCTGCGCATTCGCCAGGTCGCCCAGGAAAACACCGTGCCCATCGTGGAGGATCCCCCCCTTGCGCGGGCGCTGTACGCTACGGTCGAATTGGACCAACCTGTGCCTGAGGAACATTACAAGGCGGTGGCGAAGGTGATCGGTTACGTCATGGGCTTGGCGGGCCGGCGCGCGCGCCCTCGCGTGCGGATGAACTAAGGAGCGCGCCATGGCCGAAACCGGCGATGCGACGGACGAGCTGAACCGCGACGCGCGTGAGGCGTCGCAAAACGCCGCGACCGCCTCGGACGGGCGCGGCGTCGAGCCCTCGGCGTCCGAGGATCGGCCCGATGATCGGTTCGCCGAAACCGAGTTGGAGACAGCCTGGGTCGACGCCGGTGATGCGGCTGACCCCGACGCCGAAGCCGAGACGGCTCTGACCGCCAGCGCGCTTTTGGCTGATCTTGGCGGCGAAGACGTCTCCGATGGGCCGTTAATCGACCCGGCTCAGGTTCAGACCACCTCCGACCCGCCCTCTGAGATCGCGGAGACGCGCTCGGCGCTGGACGACGTCTTCGACCCCGTAGCGGAGGCGCCGCCAGCGCAGAATGAGGCGGAACCCGCGCTTGACCGGCCCAGCGGCTTGCGCGCTTGGATGAAAGCCGCCGCCACCCGCGCCGAAGCTGAGCCCGGTCGGGGCGCGCCCGCGAAGTCTGCGCCTATCCTCGCCGCCAAGACCAGCCGCAGCCGTCGCCAGTCTTGGGTTTGGCTGGGGGCGGCGAGCGCGGTGCTGGGCGTTTTCGGTGCGGTAATCGCGGTGATTGCACCGGCGGCGGCGGGCGCGCACGGCCGGGCGCTGTTAGGCGGGGTGGCGTTGACTGGCGTGTTCGTCCTGGGCGCCCACGCCATGAGCGGACGGTGGTCCGATCAACTCGATCCCAGCGCTGAGCGTGGGGCCTCCTCGCTGCGTCGCATGGCGGCTGCCTTCGAGGTCTCGTCCTTGCCGATGCTTGTGTGTGACGCCCAAGGCGCGCCGCGCATGGCGAACGCGGCCTACCGACGCCTGGCGATCCAGGCGGGGCGGATGGGCCAAAGCAGCCGCCCCCCCGGAGTCGACCGCTTGTTCGGAGCGAAAAGCGGCTCCGCGCCGGCGCTGTTTCGTTTAGCCCGTGCGGCTAAGCAAGGCTTTGATCAAGAGGAAACCTTCGCCAATGTCGATTTCGGCGAGGGCGCGCGGAGCTTTGCGGTTGGAGTCTCCCCGCTTCAAGAGGGGTGGAGCGTTTGGCGCATTGCGCCTCAATCGGCCCCTCAAACGCAGCCTGATCCGGGCGCTGAGACTGGCGACGCCGTGGCCGCCCTAGACGCCGAAGCGCTGGTCGATCGCGCGCCGGTGGGCTTCTTCGCTGCGGGACCTAACGGCCGTGTGATCTATGCGAACGCAACCCTGCGCAATTGGCTCGGCCTGGCTGAAACCGGTTGGTATCTGCGGGTTAAAGATTTCGTACAGGGCGAAGCGGCGCGCGCGATCCTGCGGCCACCGCGGGAAAAAGGAGAGGCGGTGCGCATCGAGGCGGTGCTCAAAGCGCGCAATGGGGTTGAAACCCAAGGCGTTATGGTTGCGTCCTGGCCGGACGGCGAAGACAAGTCCCTCGCGCGCGTAGTGGTGTTCGGCTCGCATCGATCCGGCGCTCCGCCGGGATTGGCTGTGGCCGCGCCGGCGAGCCGTAGCGCTGGCTATGGTCGCGGTTTGGACGATCTGTTCGCGGCAGCACCCTTTGGCATTGCGCGGTTAGATGGGGACAATCCCAATCTCGCGCTGATTGAAGACGCCAACCCGGCGTTCATTGAAATGACTGAAGGGGCGGGCGCGCCGGGGCGCGCGTTTGCGGAAATGTTCGCCGATCCGCCGCAGGCCGCCTTTTCGGCCGTGGCTGAACGGGGGGGCGGTTCGGAACCCATCGAGGCGCGGCTTGGACGAACGGAAGGTCGCGAGGAAGCGTCTGGCGAGCCCCGGGGGCGGCCCGTCTATGTCTATTTCGCTGAGGCGCGGGGCGGGCGCCGGGTGGCCTATGTCATTGATCTGACAGCCCAACGCGAGCTGGAAAGCCAGTTGGTTCAAGCCCAAAAGATGCAAGCGGTCGGTTTGCTTGCCGGCGGTCTCGCCCACGAAATGAACAATATGCTGACGGTTGTCCAATTGAATATGGGCGAGCTTCTACGCCGCCACCCCATTGGCGATCCGTCCTATGCCGAGCTCCAAGAGATCAACCAAACCAGTTCGCGCGCCGCGGGGCTGGTGCGCCAGATGCTCGCGTTCTCGCGCCAGCAAACCTTCCGGCCCGACGTGTTAGACGTGGCGGCGCTGTTTTCGGAGTTCTCCCACTTTCTGCGCCAAATTCTGGAGGAGACCATTGCGCTGGAGATCACCCACGGGCGCGATCTGCCTTTGATCCGCGCGGACAAAGGCCAGCTAGAGACCGCTATCCTCAATTTGGCGACCAATGCGCGCGACGCGATGCGGGAGAAAGGCGGTGGCGCCTTGCGGATCCACACCAGCCGCGCGCGGTGGGACGCGGTGGAGGAACTCGCCCCGCCTGAAGCAAAGGCGGGTGATTATCTGCGCATCCAGGTCGCAGACACCGGGTGCGGCATGGACGCGGCGACCATGGAGAAGGTGTTCGAGCCGTTTTTCACCACGAAGGATGTTGGCAAAGGCACAGGGCTTGGTCTGGCCATGGTCCACGGCATTATTAGTCAGTCGGGCGGCTTTGTTAGACCCTCCAGCGTTGTTGGCGAGGGCACGACGTTCGATATTCTCCTGCCCGAGCATGTGGGCCAACCCGGCGCCGAACCGGTCAAGCCGCGGCCCAAGCCTGCTAAACCCGCGCGCAAGATCCTAGCCGATCATGCGGGGCGGGGGCGCATTCTGTTGGTCGAAGACGAAGACGCGGTACGCAAAATCGCCGCGAAAACTCTCGCCATGAAAGGCTATGAGGTGTTGGAGGCCGAAGACGGCGAGGCGGCTTTGGAGATCGCGCGCGCACGCGCCGGCGAGATCGATTTGATGATCTCCGATGTGGTGATGCCCGGCATGAACGGGCCGACCTTGCTCAAGGAGGCGCGGGCGTATTTGGGCGACGCGCGGGTGGTGTTCATCTCCGGCTATGCGGAGGAGCAGTTTTCCGACCTCCTCGCGGAGGAGCAGGACGTCAGCTTCTTGCCCAAGCCATTCACGTTGCCCCAACTCGCCGCTTGCGTGAAAGAGCAGTTGGGCCGGTGAGGCCCGCCCAATTCCCAGCACTCCGGTCGCCCTGGCCGCGGCCCGCGGGTTACGTCCGTTAATGGGGCTTTAGCAAAACTAACGCTCGCCGTTTCGCATTCTCGACAATTCGCCCCCTAGCGGTTTTCGCGATTTCTCTTAAATAGGGCGCAATCTTTCGCGCGGTTCGGCTGCGCGCGCTCTTATTGGGAAAGGCGGCTGGTTTTGGCCTTTGACGCGACGGACATTCCGAAGTCAGTGACCGCGGAGACGGTCCTCGACATTAAGCATTGGACGGACACGGTGTTTTCCTTCCGGCTCACGCGGCCGGCGGCGTTCCGCTTCCGCTCCGGCGAATTTGTCATGATCGGGCTGATGGTTGAGGGCAAACCGCTTTTGCGCGCCTATTCCATCGCGAGCCCGGCCTGGGATGACGGGTTGGATTTTTACTCGATCAAAGTTCAAGACGGCCCGCTGACCTCGCACTTGCAACATATCAAGCCCGGTGACCAGGTTCTGTTGGGCCGCAAGCCCACCGGCACTTTGCTGTTGGACGCGCTTCTGCCCGGCAAAACCTTATATTTATTGTCAACGGGAACGGGGATCGCCCCTTTCGCCAGCGTTCTGCGCGAGCCTGAGACGTATGAGAAATTCGACAAGGTGGTGCTAACCCACACCTGCCGCGGCGTGCGCGATTTGGATTACGGCCAAGCGCTCATCGCGGGGTTGAAGGATGACCCGCTGGTGGGTGAGGATGCGCCAGGAAAGGTCGTGTACTATCCGACCACCACGCGCGAGCCGTTTCCCAAGCAGGGTCGCATCACACATTTGATCGAAAGCGGCGCTTTGTTTGAGGATTTGGGCTGCGCGCCCTTCGACAAAGACTGCGATCGGGTAATGATTTGTGGTTCGATGGATATGATCAACGACACCAAAGCTTTGGTTGAGGCCGCGGGGCTAGAGGAAGGCGCCAACGCCGCGCCGGGTCATTTCGTTGTTGAAAAAGCCTTCGTCTCTTAAGGACTTTAACTTTAAAGCGTCGACGTGGGGGGCGGGCTCGGCGCTGGCCGGGCGAGGGGCTGTTGTACCCGCGCCTCAAACCATCGATGGCCGAGAAAGTAATTTTCTCGGCTCGGGTTGATGACAAACGGGCCCACATAAACGCAAGGCTGCACCAATTCACGCAGGGTCCGGTTGAGACTGCGCGATCGGGTCCATTCGCACTCTAACCGGCTGGACGCGAATTCGCGGGCGTATCCGCCGCCGCTCAACGAGCGCGACCGGATCGTAAACAGCTCACGCACCTCGCCTAAGCGTTCTGCGCACACCGACACCATGCTGAATTGGTTGACCACTAAGTTCGCGTTCAGCCCTTTGCGGCGCTCGCGCACCGGGTCAAAAGCGAACCGGCCGCCCAGATCGGTGCTCGTCTCCGCAATCGGCGCATGGCAGGCGGTGACATCGGTGCGTTCGCTCAAAAACACGCGCACGCCGGTTAACGGCAAATCGCCGATCCGCAATACCCCGGCGACGCCGGGCTGCAGCAAAGCGTTATGTGGAATCGGGGCGTAAACGCAGCTCGTCGCAAAAAAACTAGCGATCAGACAGAACCAACGGTGCGCCATGGGGCGGGCTCCCGGGTTGAACGGTCCAAGGGCGGACACGTCCAACAAAGGCGCTCCACCGCGCCACCGCAACCCAGCCCGGCGCCGTTGTCGCGGCGGTGATCGTGACCAAAGGCTGGTCGCGCGAAATGTTCGCCTTGTGTTCTGGAACAAATCCGGTACGACTAAGCGTCGCCGACTCGGTGCCTCAAGATTGGAATCGTGAAATAAGGAGCGGATAATGGCGCAACCCACGCTGCGATTGGTAGGTCAGGGCGACATGGATAAACAGAAAGCGCTAGAGGCGGCGCTCGGTCAGATTGACCGGGCGTTCGGCAAAGGCTCGGTGATGAAGCTGGGCCAGAACCAGACGCTCGACATAGAAGTGATCCCCACCGGGTCGCTGGGGCTCGATTTGGCGCTAGGCGTTGGCGGTTTGCCACGCGGACGGATCGTCGAAATTTACGGCCCGGAGTCATCGGGCAAGACGACCTTGGCGCTGCACTGCATCGCTGAGGCTCAGCGCATGGGCGGGGTTGCGGCGTTTATCGACGCTGAGCACGCGCTGGATCCGGTTTACGCCTCCAAGCTGGGGGTGGATGTTGGCGAATTGCTAGTCTCCCAACCCGATGCGGGCGAGCAGGCTTTGGAGATCGCCGACACGCTGGTCCGCTCCGGCGCACTTGACGTGGTGGTGATCGACTCCGTGGCCGCGCTCACCCCGCGCGCGGAGCTTGAGGGCGATATGGGTGACAGCTTACCGGGCTTGCAAGCGCGGTTAATGAGCCAAGCTTTGCGCAAGTTGACGGCCTCAATTTCGAAATCCAAGACTTTGGTGATTTTCATCAACCAAATCCGGATGAAGATCGGGGTGATGTTCGGCAGTCCGGAAACGACCACGGGCGGCAATGCGCTGAAGTTCTACGCCTCCGTCCGGCTTGATATTCGGCGCATTGGCGCGGTGAAGCGGCGCGATGAGGTGGTGGGCAATCAGACCCGCGTCAAAGTGGTGAAGAACAAGGTGGCGCCGCCCTTCCGCGAGGTTGAGTTCGATATTCTCTATGGCGAAGGCATTTCAAAGACCGGCGAAGTCATCGATATGGGCGTGAAAGCCGGCATCGTTGAGAAATCGGGGTCGTGGTATTCCTATGACAGCGAGCGGGTCGGCCAGGGCCGTGAAAATGCGCGTGCGTTCTTGCTGGAGAACCCCGACATCGCCGCCGAGATTGAGCAAAAGGTTCGCGCCAATGCGGGCCTGGTCGATGAAGAGCTTTTAGTCGGCGAAAAAGGCGCGGACTTGGAGGCCGGATAGCGACCGGTTCAGCGGCTCTGCTTGGCCTGGCGCTGTGAGGTTCTTATACTCACGCCGGTCGGCGTGAAGCGGCGGCTTCGCGCGCGCCGATCCTGAGAGGAACGCCATGAGCAGCACAAGCTTAGCGGATATTCGCTCGACGTTTTTAGAGTTCTTCCGCAGCCATAGCCATGCGGTCGTCCCGTCTGCGCCCTTAGTGCCCCAAGACGACCCGAGCTTGCTCTTCGTGAACGCCGGCATGGCGCCGTTTAAGAACGTGTTCACCGGGTTGGAGCGCCCGGTTAGCCCGCGTGCGACGTCGAGCCAGAAATGCGTGCGTGCGGGCGGCAAGCATAATGACCTCGACAATGTTGGCTATACGGCCCGGCACCATACGTTTTTTGAAATGCTGGGGAATTTTTCCTTTGGCGATTATTTCAAAGCCGAAGCAATCGAACTCGCGTGGAGCTTGATCACCCGCGAGTTCGGCTTGCCAAAAGATCGGTTATTAGTGACGGTCTTTGCGGAGGACACGGACGCGGCGCAATTGTGGCGCAAAATCGCGGGGCTTCAGGATGACCGGATCATCCCGATCGCGACGTCGGACAATTTTTGGTCCATGGGCGACACGGGACCCTGCGGGCCGTGCTCGGAGATCTTTTACGACCATGGGGAGGTCGTGCCCGGCGGCCCCCCGGGATCCCCCGACGAAGACGGGGATCGGTTCATCGAGATTTGGAATCTCGTTTTCATGCAGTTCGAGCAGAAGGCGGGGGGCGAGCGCACGCCCTTGCCCAAACCCTCTATTGATACAGGCATGGGGCTGGAGCGCATCGCCGCCGTGCTCCAAGGCGTGCATAATAACTACGACGTGGATTTGTTTCGCGGGCTGATCGCGCAATCCGAAGCGGTCATTGGCGCACGGGCGGAGGGCGCGGGACTGGCGAGCCATCGGGTGATTGCGGACCATTTACGCACCAGCGGCTTTCTGATCGCGGATGGCGTTGGGCCGTCGAACGAAGGCCGCGGTTATGTGCTGCGCCGGATTATGCGCCGGGCGATGCGTCATGCTCATCAGTTAGGGGCGGACAAGCCGGTAATGGCGGCCCTGGTTCCCGCGCTCGTCGAACAAATGGGCGCCGCTTATCCGGAGTTAGGACGCGCTCAAGCCGTCATCGAAGCCACGTTGGAGCAAGAAGAGGAGCGGTTTCTGCGGACGCTCGGACGCGGGTTGGCGTTGCTTGACGCAGCGACCGTCGATTTAGGACCCGGGGACGCGTTGCCTGGGGAGACCGCGTTTAAGCTCTATGACACATATGGCTTTCCCTTAGACCTGACAGAGGATGCCTTGCGCGGTCGCGGCCAACGCGTCGACGTGGCGGGGTTTGACGCCGCCATGGCGCGCCAGAAGGCCGATGCGCGCGCCCATTGGGCGGGTTCGGGGGACCAATCTCTGGGCGAAGTTTGGGCGGAGTTGCGGCGGACGCTCGGCGCCACGTTGTTCACTGGGTACGACCAGCACGAGGGCGAGGGCGTGGTCGTGGGGCTTGTCAGCCCGGAGGGCCTACGCGAGTCGGCAGGACCCGGGGACACAGTGGCGGTGGTGCTTGATCAAACGCCGTTTTATGCGGAGTCCGGCGGACAGATCGGAGATACCGGCGCATTGCGCTTTGGCGCGGACGGCGCGGCGCGCGTGACTGACACGCAAAAGCGCGCGGGCGATTTGCATGCGCTGGAGGCGGAGATCCGTTCGGGCGTTTTGCGGGTCGGCGACCGGGTTCGGGGCGCCATAGACGTCGAACGACGCGCGGCCGTCCGGGCGAACCATTCCGCCACGCATTTGTTGCACGCGGCGTTGCGGCGCACGCTCGGCCCCCATGTGGCGCAGAAGGGCTCCTATGTCGGCCCCGACCGGTTGCGATTCGACTTCGCCCACGGCCAAAGCCTAACGCGCGCGGAGATCGCCGCCATCGAAACCGAAGTGAACGCGGTTATTCGGCAAAATGCGCCTGCACAAACCCAGACCATGAGCCCGGAGGCTGCAGCGGAGGCCGGGGCCATGGCGCTGTTCGGCGAGAAATACGGTGATGCGGTGCGGGTTTTGAGCATGGGCGCCACGCCCGAGGATCTCGCGCGGGTCTATTCCATGGAGCTGTGCGGGGGAGTTCATGTGGCGCAAACCGGCGAGATCGCGCTCTTCAAGATCGTGAGTGAGAGCGCGGTAGCCGCGGGGGTGCGTCGGATCGAGGCCCTGACTGGGGAGGCGGCCCGGCGCGCTTTGGAGGATCAGGCGGAGGCGTTGCGCGACATCGCGGATGCGTTGAAGTCACCCGTGGCCGAGGCCCCGGCCCGTGTGACCGCCCTGCTCGAAGATCGCAAATCGCTGCAGAAAGAGCTCAGTGAGGCGCGTCGGCAACTGGCTTTGGGTATGGGCGGCGGCGCGGCGCCCGCGGGACCCGAAGACATTGACGGGGTGAAGTTTCTCGGGCGTGTGGTGGACAACGTTAATCCAAAAGATTTGCGCGGCTTGGTCGATGATGGGCGCGCGCAACTGGGCTCTGGGGTCGCCGTTTTCGTCGCGACGAACGTCGGCAAGGGCGCAGCCTGCGTGGGCGTCACTGAGGATTTAACCGCCCGGATCAGCGCGGTGGATTTGGTGCGTGTCGCCGCGGCGGCCATGGGCGGCAAAGGCGGTGGCGGACGAGTGGATTTGGCCCAAGCCGGCGGCCCTGAAGGAGATAAGGCTCAAGCCGCGCTGGATGCGGTGCGCGAGGCGCTTCGCAGTACGGCGACCGCATCGGATGCGGCCTGACCCGATCCACGCGGGCCCCGACAAGTCGGCCGCCGCGCCGGCGTGAGCTCCAGCCCTGGGCGACGGTGCGGAAGCGTGGAGCGACCACCCCGCCGGAAGCCCGCCCGAACACCACCGCGGTGGCGTTGGCGGACGTTACAGCGGGCGTTCGGCGCTGCTATAGCTACTTTAATTTGATCCCAAGCGAGACGCGGCGCTAAATCGTTAGTTTATCGCGTTTTCGAACCGCAAAACCGCTTACACTTTTGCCGAAAACGCTCTAGCCCGCCATAGCGGTTTCGAAATTATCAGCGACCTTATCCAGGAAGCCGGTGGTGGAGAGCCAGCTTTGCTGATCGCCGACAAGCAGGGCTAGGTCTTTGGTCATGTGACCGCTTTCGACGGTGCGGATGATGGTGCGCTCGAGCTTTTGGGCGAAGTCGCGCACCTCGGGCGTGCCATCCATGCGGCCGCGGTGATCGAGCGCATTGGTCCAGGCGAAAATCGAGGCGATCGAGTTGGTCGAGGTGGCCTCGCCGCGCTGGTGGGCGCGGTAATGCCGGGTCACCGTGCCGTGGGCGGCCTCGGCCTCCACGGTTTTCCCGTCCGGCGTCATCAGCACCGAGGTCATTAGCCCGAGCGAGCCGAAGCCTTGGGCGGCCATGTCCGACTGCACATCACCGTCATAATTCATGCACGCCCAGAAGAACCAGCCCGACCATTTGAGCGCGGACGCGACCATGTCGACGATCAGCCGGTGATCGTACACCACCCCGGCCTCTTTAAACAGGTCTCTAAATTCCGCTTCAAAGACCTCCATAAACAGGTCTTTGAAGCGTCCGTCATAGGCTTTCAGGATTGTGTTCTTGGTGGATAAATAGACCGGCCACTTCCGCTGCAAGCCATAATTCATGCAGGCGCGGGCGAAGTCTTTAATCGACTCGTCAAGATTATACATGCCCATAGCGATGCCGGCGGAGGGGAAGTCGTATACGTCCCGCTCAATGGTCTGCGAACCGTCCGCGGCCTCCCATTTTAGCGACAGCTTACCCGGCCCGGGGGCGAGGAAATCGGTGGCTCGGTATTGGTCGCCAAAGGCGTGCCGGCCGATGACGAAAGGTTGGGTCCAGCCGGGCACCAGGCGCGGCACATTGCGACACACGATGGGCTCGCGAAACACCACCCCGCCGAGAATGTTGCGGATGGTGCCGTTAGGCGAGCGCCACATTTTTTTCAGGCCGAACTCCGCCACCCGCGCTTCGTCCGGGGTGATGGTGGCGCATTTCACGCCCACGCCGTATTGCTTGATGGCGTTGGCGGCGTCGACGGTGATTTGGTCATCGGTGGCGTCGCGGGCTTCCACACCGAGATCGAAATATTTTAAGTCCACGTCCACATAAGGCAGGATGAGCTTCTCTTTGATGAGCGCCCAGATGATCCGGGTCATTACATCGCCATCAAGCTCGACAATGGGGTTTGCGACTTTGATCTTCGCCATCGTGTGTGTCCTCGCCTGGCGGTCGCAAAAACAGCGGCGCGCCGTGTCCAATCCGCGGATAAGGCTTCCTACCATCGCCACGAACCGGGCGGAAGGGCGCGAGGCGCATCCATGAACACCCCCCATCACGCCGAGCCCGCCATTGCGTTGATCGGCCCACAATTGGGCGAGAATATTGGCGCAGCGGCCCGTATCATGGCGAATTTCGGGTTAGGGGATTTGCGCATCGCGGCCCCGCGCGACGGTTGGCCCAATCCCAAGGCGCAGGCCATGGCCGCTGGCGCGGATGCGATTTTGGAGACCGCCCAGGTCACCGACGGTTTTGCCGCCGCCATCGACACGCTCGACGTGGTCTACGCCGCCACCGCCCGGCCGCGCGGCTTAGAAAAGCCGGTCTATGGGCCGCGCGAGGGCGTGTTGCGGTTGTGGGAAGCGGTGAGGGCCGGCGCCCGGGTTGGGGTGATGTTCGGCTCGGAGAAGTCGGGCCTGCCCAATGACGCGGTCGCCGTGTCCGACGCCATCCTGACCTATCCGGTGGATGTGAGCTTCGCCTCGCTGAACCTGGCCCAGGCGGTGGCGGTGTTTTGTTATGAATGGCGCACCAGCCAGGGCGACGCGCCGCCCACCGTCTTCGCTCAAGCGCAAAGCCCGCCGGCGGCGAAGGCGGATTTGTTCGGCCTTTACGGTCATTTGGAGGATGAGCTGGAGCGGGCGGGGTTTTTCCACCCCCCGGAGAAAAAGCCCATGATGGTGGATAATCTCCGCGCGAGCTTGGCGCGCGCCTCGCTCACCCATCAAGAAGTCCAGACCTGGCGCGGGGTGGTGCGCGTGCTCGCCGAAGGGCGCGGCCCCTATAAGGTGCGCAAAGACGAAGCCTAAGCCGTTGACGCCGCGAGCAGGCTTTGTATAACCCGCGATCTTCCGCACTTATTGCGGATTATGACGGGTGATCCGCCCCCCGCCGTTGCAATCGCTCAGCCATTTGAGGCTGAGCCGGGCCGGATCGAATATGAGGCAAGCATGTCGAAGCGTTTTTCGCAGAAGTACAAAATCGACCGGCGTATGGGCGAGAATTTGTGGGGTCGCCCCAAAAGCCCAGTCAATAAGCGCTCCTACGGCCCCGGTCAGCACGGCCAGCGGCGCAAAGGCAAACTCTCAGACTTCGGGCTGCAGCTTAAAGCCAAGCAAAAGCTCAAAGGCTATTACGGCAATATCACCGAGAAACAGTTCCGTCGCACCTTTGACGAGGCGGCGCGGCGCAAAGGCAATACGGCTGAAAACCTGATCGGTTTGTTGGAAAGCCGGCTCGACGCTTTGGTCTATCGCGCGAAGTTTGTGCCCACGGTGTTCGCCGCGCGCCAATTCGTCAATCACGGCCATGTTACGGTGAACGGCAAGAAGGCGAATGTGCCGTCCATGCGCTTGCGTCCGGGTGATGTGGTCCAGGTCAAAGAGCGCTCGCGCACCATGGCGCTGGTGCTCGAAGCGATGGACAGCGCGGAGCGCGATTGGCCCGATTATATCGAGATCGATCCCAAGGCGATGACCGCGACTTACCTGCGCATGCCAGAAATGAACGACGTGCCTTATGCGGTGCGTATGGAGCCGAACCTGGTGGTGGAATACTACTCGTCCTAACCCCTAGGGCTTCGTTCAAAGGTCAAGGCCGCGTCTTCGGGCGCGGCCTTTTTTCTGACCGCTTGCGGTTTTTCTTACCGCCCCACGACGGCGTGGACATCGTAATGGTCCGCCGCCGTGACCGGCGCTTTGTGGATGTGGCGGGGCTTGGCGCGGCGCACGCCGGAGACATAAGCCTTGCCGTCGATTTCCGGCGCGTCGGCCTTGGTGCGCCCTACGACCGATCCGTCGGGCGCGACCGTGTCCACCATGACCTCAACCCGTTGGCCGATCAAGCCGCGACCGCGCTTGGCGGAAATCTCCGCCTGTTTGCGCATGAAGCGGTCATAGCGCTCGGCCTTAACCTCGGCGGGCACATGGCCGTCTAGGTCGCGCGAGGCGGCGTGGACCACGTTTTCGTATTGGAAACAGCCCGCCCGATCGATGCGCGCCGCGTCGAGCCACTCCAGCAGGTATTCAAAATCCGCCTCGGTCTCCCCGGGAAAGCCGACGATAAAGGTCGACCGGATCGCGAGGTCAGGACACATCGCGCGCCAGGCGGCGATGCGATCGAGCGTCTTCTCTTGGTTCGCCGGTCGCTTCATCGCCTTGAGCACGCTGGGGCTGGCGTGTTGGAAGGGGATGTCGAGATAGGGCAACACATGGCCGTCCGCCATCAGCTCGATGACCTGATCCACATGCGGGTAGGGATAGACATAATGCAGCCGCACCCAAACCCCTAACGACCCCAACGCCTTGGCCAGATCAAAGAATTTCGCTTTGACCGTTTCCTCCCGCCAGACGCTTTCCGCATAACGCACGTCTTGGCCATAGGCGGAGGTGTCTTGGCTCACCACCAGCAGCTCCTTCACCCCGGCCGCCACCAGCCGCTCAGCTTCGAGGAGCACGTCACGGGCGGGGCGGGAGACCAGATCGCCGCGCAGTTTGGGGATGATGCAGAAGCTGCACCGGTTCGAGCAGCCCTCGGAGATTTTTAGGTAGGCGTAATGGCGCGGGGTGAGCTTGACGCCCGCCTCGGGCACCAGGTCGGCAAACGGCCCTTGGGCGGAGGGCGCCGCGGCGTGGACCGCTTGGACCACCTGTTCGTATTGCTGCGGCCCGGTGACGGCGAGCACTTTGGGATGGGCTTGGCGGATCACCTCAGGCTCTGCGCCTAAGCAGCCGGTCACAATGACCCGACCGTTTTCCGCAATCGCCTCGCCGATGGTGTCCAGGCTTTCAGTCCGCGCGCTGTCGAGGAAGCCGCAGGTGTTCACCACCACCACATCCGCGCCGTCGTAACCACGGCTGAGCCGATAGCCCTCCGCGCGCAAGGCGGTGATGATGCGTTCGGAATCCACCAGCGCCTTGGGGCACCCCAAGGAGACGAATCCGACGGTGGGCGAGGCGGCGGTCATGGGCGAACGGGCTCCGGCGGCGCAAGCCCGCTCGGGTAGCGGCTTTTGGCGTGTTTCGCAATGAGAACTGCGCTGGGGGCTTGCCATATATTATCGAAAAACAATACATGTCTATTGCCTTTCGATGGGAGCATATCGATGAACAAAAAATATTTCGGCCTGGTCGGTTTCGCCGCTTTGACGGTTTCAGGCTGTGTCATTGTGAACGAAGAACGCGTGGTCACGAATGCGCCTGGTTTTGCGGAATTCGCGGAAGAACCGATTTACGCCGCCCGGGTCGAAGCGGAAGGCGTTTATGTCACCGTCCGGTCGAATGGTTGCACCAATAAAAGCCAATTCGACGTGGATGTGGACGAAGAGCGCGATCGGGTTTACTCCGCCGCATTCCGGCGCATTCAAGCAGATCGCTGTGCGTCGGACCCCCAGGGCCGCGATGAGCTTTATTTCAGCTATTCCGAGCTTGGCGTGCCTGCGGGCGCGGACCTCTTCGTGCGCAACCCGCTCGCTCGCGGCGCAAGCTGATGGGCGGGGTTGCGCGGCGCGTAGGCCTGGCTCTGGCCAGTGCGGCGGGGATGGGTCTCGGCGGTTGTGTGATCCATGTGAAGGAAGGGCCCCAGGCCACCGAAGTGCGCGCCTTTCCCCATTGGATCGCGCGCGAGGCGGCGCGTGACCAATGCGTTGACGTGGCGGAGGTGGACACCAGTCAAAGACTGGCGCGCGTGATTATCCCCAATGACGCGGAGCACAATTGCGAGCGCGAGGAGACGGGTTGAGCGCGCGATCCATAATGCGCCCCTGTTGGGCGTAAAGTGCAAAAATAATGCGGCTTTAAGGGCGCCGGTTCGCTAGGGCGGGAGCGGGCTCGCGGCGGGCAGAGGAGAAGGACGATGATCACGACGCGGAAATCTCGAGCGCAGGCGGTGGTGCTGGCGGCGCTGGCGCTGGCGCTAACGGTTCCGGCGTTCGCCCAGACCTACGCGCCGAGCTTTCAGCCGAGCCAGATGACGGACGAGCCGCCGGGCCCTAAAAATGAGGTCGCAGTCCTTGCCACCCCGCACCTCTCCAACATGTCCGATGAGTTTCGGCCGGAGATGGTCGGCCCCCTCGTCGACCGCCTGGCCGCGTGGAGGCCGTCGGCGATCGCGGTCGAAACCATCCCCGGTCTGGTCTGCGACGCGATGAGGCGGGCGCCGGTCCGCTATGGCGACGGGCGGGTCGAGCTCTACTGCTTCGATCCGAGCCATGCCGGAGAAGTCAGCGGCCTGGACGTTTCCGCCGCGAACGCCGCCGCCGAGGAGATGCTGGCCGCTTGGCCAGAGAGCCCAGCGCCGAAGGACCGACGGCGGCTGGCCCTTCTCTTCCTGGCGGCTGGCGAGCCAGGCTCCGCCCTCGTCCAGTGGCTGCGTCTTCCGCCTGAAGAACGGGTTGCGGCCAATGGTCTCGACAAGACGCTGACCGCAGACATCGAGGCCCGGCGCACGAGGTGGAGCGAGGTGTCGCTCATCGCCGCACCGGTGGCTGCGAGGGTGGGACTTGAGCGCCTGTGGAGCGTCGACGACCAGGCCTACTATGCGGGCACCGTCGACAGGGACGCCTACGGTCAGGCCTTGTCCGAGGCCTGGGACAACCCAACCACAGCGCGGCGTCGAGCCAAGGACAAGGCGCTTCGATCGAGGCTTGGCGAAGACGGCGGATTTATGGACCTCTACCGCGCCTTAAATGCTCCAGACTATCCCGATTTAGCCTACCGCTCTGACTGGGGCGCTGCGCTGGTCGAGCCCTCTGAGCCGCAATACGGGCGCCGCTATGTCGCCTATTGGGAGACGCGGAACCTAAGGATGGTCGCCAATATGCGGGAGGTTCTGGGCCGCGCCCCCGGCACGCGTATGCTCTCGATCGTGGGCGCCTCCCACAAGGGCTATTACGAGGCCTATCTCGATGAGATGCGCGACGTCGACCTGGTCGATATTCTACCGCTTTTGGAGTGAAAGGGCTCGTCGATTCAAAGAGCGTCAGGGCCGCCTGTGCCAGGTCCGGCGACGAGGTGGCGATCGCGCCCTAGGGGCGCATTGCGCTCTCTTCTGCAAACAACCGTTTTTGGCGTGTTAGGCCTCCGCCACGCGGACGGTCAGTTTGCTGCGATCGGGCGCGAGGCGACCCGCGATCGCGGCGACCGCGTCGAGCGGGGCCGCATAGCGCCAGAACGCGTTTTCTATCAGGGCGCCTTCGGCGGTTCGCCAATGGAAATAGTCCGCCTCGCCCTTAAACGGGCACCGACTCGTCCGGTCCGACGCGACCAGCCGGTCGGGCGTGATCGCATCTGAAGGTAGGTAGAAGGCCGGCGGATAGCCGGCTTCGTCCAGGCAAACCGCGTCGGTGGTGTCCGCAATCACGTCGGCCTCAAAGGCGACGATTACCCGACGCGGTTCAGCCCTGAGCGTGATCCGCGCCATCAGGCCGCTTCAAGCACGCCTTTGTCGGCCAGAAACGTCTTGAGTTCGCCCGTTTCAAACATCTCGCGGACAATGTCGCAGCCGCCGACGAACTCGCCTTTGACGTAGAGCTGCGGGATGGTGGGCCAGTTTGAGAAGTCTTTCACGCCTTGGCGGATGTCCGTATCCGCGAGCACGTTCATCGACTGAAAATCCACGCCCAGATAGGTGAGGATTTGCACGACCGTCGAGGAGAACCCGCACTGGGGAAAACTCGGCGTGCCTTTCATGAACAACATCACGTCATTAGCGGAGACGGCGTTTTGGATCGCGTCTTGCGCGGTTTGCACGGGAGCGTCAGTCATGGAGCGGACCTTTCCTAAATTCGTCAAACGCAGGTAAGCCCTGACAAACCGCAGCGTCAAGCGGTTCGACCGCGCCCGATCGCCGCCGTCTCGCGTCCTGGCTTAGGGTCCGCGAGGGCGGCTTCTGACGCGGTCGTATCAGCGGCGTTGAGCGCTTTCGCAAGCGCGATATTGGCGTCCAGATGCGCGGAACGCGTGGTGGTCATCATAATGGCGTCGGCCAGGCCGGTTTCAAACGCGCCTTGCAGCGCCTGGGTGGGGGTCATCGCGCTTGGCGCGCTCGCGCCGCGGGATTTCATGGTCTTAGCCATCCGCCACAGGCCCGGCCCGTCCATGTGTAACGGGCGGCGTCCTGCGGGCGCCAAGGCTTCAATGCCGATCACAGCCACGCCGTCTGCGCGCGCGCGGATTAAGAGGTCAACGAGTTTCGAGCCTTGAGCGGTTATGTCCGCACGCACGGGCGCCATGACCATGTCAAAAGCTTGCGCGTCGAGCGCGGGCTCTAATTCTCGGCCGCGCACGCAAACGCCGAGATAATCGACCCAACCGGCGGCCTTCAGACCGGTCAGCGTTTCCAAAAGCGCGGGCGTGAGCGCCTCAGGCGCAGGACCGTGGAGCAAAAACGCGTCGAGCCGTTCAAGCCCTAACCGTTTGAGGCTTTGGAAAAACGATCGCCTAACGAATTCCGGTTCGAAGTTTTTCGCCGCCCGACCCCAGCCGCGCCAAATCGTGCCCACTTTGGAGCACACAAACACGGTGTCCCGGTCGAGCTTTGAAAGGGCGAGGCCCAGCCGGCGCTCCGCCTCGCCGTCGCCGTAAAATGGCGCGATGTCGAACAGCCGCACACCAGCCGTCGCCGCCCGGCTGATCAAGTCCACGGTTTTATCCGGCGCCACCAGCCGGGTGGCGTGCGGACCGGACACCCCAAACCCTAGCCGCGTCGGCCCCGCGAAGGCGTGCACGCGGGCTAAGCCGGGGCGCTGGTTTCCAAGGCCAAGGCGTGCAGCTCACCGCCCATTCGGCCTTTCAGCGCCGCATAGACCATCTGGTGTTGGGCCACCCGGGTTTTGCCCGCAAACTCGGGCGCAATGATACGCGCTTTATAATGATCGCCGTCGCCGGCCAGGTCGGTAAGCTCGATATCCGCATCCGGGAAAGCGTCGCGCAGCAGGGTTTCGATCTCTTGAGCAGGCATGGGCATGGCGATCTCCCTTAAAGACGGGGTGTGCTAACACGCCGGTTTGCGGGGAGGGAAGGGGGAGGTGGCCTGGCGCCGCGGCGCGGTTGTCGCAGCAACCCCGGGCGAAACCATTGGCTTTGTTGCGCTTTGATCAGGCCTTCACGCCGTTCGCGCGCGGTTAGCGGCGCGCGGCGAACCGGGTGGCGGGCGCGTCTAAATCGGCGACTTGGCAGATCGGTCCCAGGCCGGGATTGCAGAACGACACCACGACCTCACACCGGACGCTCGTTTCTTCGCGGTCCTGGCAACGGCCGAGCGCTTGGGTTTCCGCTTCAGGGGCAACCCCGCCCGCGCACCGAGTGGCGACGCCGAAATAGGGCCGTCGGCTGGCGGCCTCGCCGAACGGCCGCACGGCCACGCCGCACAAGCCCGGGCCCTTGAACTCCTCAACGATGATGCAATTCGGATGCTCGGGCCCACCGCAATTCCACAGCGCAACGCGTTGGGCGGCGTCTTGGGTTTCACGGTTATTGCTATAGCCAAATTAGCCGGAGACCGTGTCGATCGCGAACGCGCCATAGGGGCCCGGTGGTACGGCGGGGGGCGCCGTTTGCGCGGCGCTAAAAGGCGCGATCAGTAAGACAAGGCCCGCAAGTAACGTGCGAGGTCCGACCATGGACGCGGCTCCGTGCCGTTGACGAGGGCTTACACTTTTCAGGGTTTTACCCTCACGTCCAATGACGGCTTGGGGAGGCGCGCCTCGGCGCACCGCGTGCTTTGAAGGCGCAAGCGCTCTGTTGGTTGCGAACGCATTCGCCGAGGAAGACAGGACGCCAAACCATCTCGCTTGAAATGTGTCTTTGCATGGGCCGAAACCAACTTTCGTGTTAAGAGGGTAAATGTTCGGAGTTTAGCGGAGAGGGAGTAATATGCGGACGCACGCGATTAAGAATAAGGCCGGACACTTGGAACATAGCGATGTCATTCGCGTCGTTGGGCATTCACATAACAGCTTCGATGACGCCGTGTCTTCGGCGATCAAACAACTCACTAATCCAAAGCCCGGTCATAATCATCACGACGGTCTAAAATTTGTCGCTTTTGAAGTTATCCAATTATCCGGCGCTATCGAGCATGGTGCTGAGGGCGAGGCGGGCGACGTTATTCATTTTTCTGCTACGATTGACGTCGAAGCTCATCACAAGCATTGCGAGGATGACCTCCACGACCCTTAAGTCTGCAACGCGTCTAGAGCGTTTTCAGCAAAAGTGTAAGCGGTTTCGCGGTTCGAAAGCGCAATAAACCAAAGACTTAGATCGACTGCGCGACTCGTATTAAATAGAAGCGGCTCTAGAGGTGCATATGATCGGCTAAGCCGTTTTCATAGGCCGATCGCAATTGAGCAAGGGGGACGTCACCCAACACCCCCGCCTGGCCGACCAAACGCACGGTTTCTCCGCCCACATCGCCGACCACGGTGATCGGGACCCGATGCTCCGCGGCTTTAGCGACGATGGTCTCGACCTGCGCAGCCGGAGCCGCCATGAGAAACCGCGCCTGATCCTCGCCGAACAGCGCGGCGTGGGCCGACGGACCCACCGGCGTGGTGACGCTGAGCCCGACGTTGGACGCAAGCGCCATTTCGGCGGCGGCGCACGCCAGACCGCCGTCGGAGAGGTCGTGGGCGGCGTGAAGCCGTCCGCCTAAGATCCATTGGCGAACGCAGTCGGCTGCGGCTTTTTCCGCACCGAGATCGACGGGCGGGGGGGTGCCGTCCTCGCGGCCTTCGATCTCGCGCAGATACAAGGACGCGCCGAGCCAGCCTTCGGTTTCCCCGATCAGCAGAAGCGTGTCGCCCGCCCGCGCGCCGGCATAGCCCACCGGCTGCGCCCCACGATCGAGCAGACCCACCGAGCCGACCACCGGAGTGGGCGGGATCGCCTGGCCTGAGGTCTCGTTATAAAGGCTCACATTGCCGGACACGACAGGGAAGCCGAGCGCGCGACAGGCCGCGGCCATGCCCTCCACCGCGCCGACGAATTGGGCCATGATTTCCGGTCGTTCGGGATTGCCAAAATTCAGATTGTCCGTGATGGCGATCGGCTCGGCGCCCACCGCGGAGAGGTTGCGGTAGGCTTCCGCCACCGCCTGCTTGCCGCCCTCAAACGGCCACGCTTGGACATAGCGCGGGGTGCAGTCCGAACTCAGCGCCAGCGCCTTGTCGGTTCCGTGCACGCGGACCACCGCGGCGTCGGCCCCGGTGGCGGAGTCCGCCATGGTGTCCGCCATGACGTGACGGTCGTACTGTTCCCAAATCCAACGCTTGGAGGCCATGTCCGGGCACGCCATCAGCGTCAGCAGCGCCTCGCCATAATCCGCAGGCTCGGCCACGTCGTCATAATGGATGACCCCTGGCGGTTCGAGATCCGCATAGGGCCGATCGTAATTCGGCGCGTCTTCGGCTAAGGGCGCCACGGGGATGTCGCACACAGTCTCGCCATGGTGGGTCAGCACCAGCCGACCGGTGTCGGTGGTTGCGACGATGACCGCCGCGTCGAGCTTCCATTTCTCAAAGATCGCCTGGGCTTGCGCCTCGCGCCCCGGCTTCAGGATCATGAGCATGCGTTCTTGGGATTCCGAGAGCATCATTTCATAGGCCGTCATGGCGGTTTCGCGCTGGGGGACAAGATCGAGGTCTAGCGCGACGCCGACCCCGCCCTTGTCCGCCATTTCCACGGACGATGAGGTGAGCCCGGCCGCGCCCATGTCTTGGATCGCCTCGATGGCGTCTGTCGCCATAAGTTCCAAGCACGCCTCAATGAGCAGTTTTTCGGTGAACGGGTCGCCCACTTGCACGGTGGGGCGTTGCTCTTGGGCGGCGTCGTCGAACTCGGCCGAGGCCATGGTTGCGCCGTGAATGCCGTCCCGGCCCGTCTTGGCGCCCACATAGACGATGGGCGAGCCGGGCTTCGCTCCCCGAGCGTAGAAAATCTTGTCCGTGCGCGCGACGCCCACCGCCATGGCGTTGACGAGAATGTTGGCGTTGTAGCCGGGGTGGAAATTTGTCTCCCCGCCCACCGTGGGCACGCCCACGCAATTGCCATACCCCGCAATACCCGCCACCACGCCCGCCACCAGGCTCTTGGTTTTGGGATGAGCGGGATCGCCGAACCGCAAGGCGTTCAAAAGCGCCATCGGTCGGGCGCCCATGGTGAACACATCGCGCAAGATGCCGCCCACACCCGTGGCGGCGCCCTGATAGGGCTCGATAAAGCTGGGGTGGTTATGGCTCTCCATTTTAAAGATCGCCGCCCAGCCATCACCTAAGTCCACGACGCCCGCGTTTTCGCCGGGGCCCTGGATCACCCGAACCCCGGTGGTGGGGAATTTCCGCAAATGCCGGCTCGAGGATTTGTACGATCAATGCTCTTACCAGATGACCCAGAAAACCCCCAGCTCCACCAAATTCGGCGTCCGGCCCAACCGATCTTCGATCACGGCGTACTCCTCCGCGTTCAGCTTGTGCTGGGCGAGCAGGTCTTCGGTGGGCGAGATGGGGGCGGTTTCGGACATGGATAAACGCTCCGGGGACGACCGAGCGCGGGTTTTAGCGGGTTTGGGACGGGGCGTCGATGCGAACGAACGCGCGGCGTGTCTGGGCTTGGGCGTTGCTTAAGCCGCCAGGACGCTCTCGAACACGCCACGGCCGTCCACCGAGCCGAGCGCCGAGTCGCAAGCGCGTTCTGGGTGTGGCATCAAACCGAGCACATTGCCGCGCGCGTTGGTGATCCCGGCGATGTCGCGCGCCGAGCCGTTGGGATTGCCCGCATAGCGGAACGCGACTTGGCCTTCGCCTTCGAGCCGATCGAGCGTCGTCGCATCGGCGAAATAATTGCCGTCATGATGGGCGATGGGCAGGGTCACTGTGCGCCGATCGCGATAGGCTGCGGTGAAGCGGGTAGCGGGGTTGGCTATCTCAAGAGCCTGAGGTTTGCAAATGAAATTGAGCCCCGCATTGCGCAACAGCGCGCCGGGCAAGAGGCCAATTTCGGTGAGCATTTGAAAACCGTTGCAAATGCCGATCACCGCGCCGCCGCGCTCGGCGTGGCTTTTCACCTCAGCCATGATCCCGGCGCGTCCGGCCATGGCGCCGCAGCGCAAATAATCGCCATAGGAAAATCCGCCGGGCAGCACCACCAGATCCAGGTTCGCGGGCAGGGCGGTCTCTTCATGCCAAACCATGAGTGGGGTTTGGCCGGTGAGCCGTTCCAGGGCCACCGCCGCGTCGCGATCGCAATTCGAGCCGGGAAAGACGATGACGGCGGATGTCACGGTCTATTCGGCCGGCGCCAGTTCAAGCCGACGCTCTAAGCGATCCAGCCGATTTTCCATTGAGCCCAGTCGGCTATAAATCGCGTTCACGTCCTGTTGGGCCGCCGATTGATGACTGCGCAATGCCGCCAGTTCGGCTTTAACGTCCACCATGTGATCTTCAAACCGCCCCATGCGCTCCTGGATGTTTTTCAGAATTTCAAGGATAAGCTCGCCGTCTGCATCCGCCATCGCTTAGTCCTCGATCTCGATGCGATAACTTTCGATCACCGGATTAGCGAGCAAGCGCTCGCACATGGCCTCCACCCGGTCTTTCGCGCGGGCGGGATCGGTTTCGGTGAGCGCCAATTCGATGACTTTCGATTTTCGCGCCTCGGTCACCTCGGCAAAGCCCAAATCGGTCAAAGCGTGGGCGATGGCTTGGCCTTCGGGGTCCAACACGCCGGGTTTAAGCCCTACCTGCACCCGCGCCTTCATTCGGCAGGCCCCCCTTCGCCCGCGACCACTTGCAAGGCGGGCGCTTTCATAATGCCCAAGCGACGAGCCACTTCGGCGTAAGCTTCGGTGACATTGCCCAAATCCCGGCGAAACCGATCCTTGTCGAGCTTTTCATTCGTGGTCATATCCCAAAGGCGACAAGAATCTGGGCTGATTTCATCCGCCAAAATTACCCGAACCATATCCCCCTCGTAATACCGACCGTATTCTAGTTTAAAATCCACCAGCCGAATACCGACCGCGGCGAACATACCCGATAAGAAGTCGTTGACCCGAAGCGTCAACGCCATGATGTCGTCGATCTCTTGCGTACTCGCCCAGTTGAACGCGGTGATATGCTCTTCCGCGATCATGGGATCGCCGAGCGCATCACTTTTATAATAAAACTCCATGATCGAGCGGGGTAGGGGTGCACCCTCGTCCAAACCCAAACGCTTGGACAACGACCCAGCCGCGACATTACGGCAAACCACTTCCAGCGGAATGATCTCGACTTCTTTGATCAATTGCTCACGCATATTTAAGCGGCGAATAAAATGCGTCGGTATTCCCAGCGCATTTAAATGATTCATAATAAATTCGGAAATCCGATTATTAAGAACGCCTTTTCCGTCCAAAGTCGCGTGCTTCTCATTATTGAACGCCGTCGCGTCGTCTTTGAAATATTGAATGAGTGTTCCGGGCTCCGGCCCCTCATAGAGGATTTTGGCCTTGCCCTCATAAACCATTTTACGACGAGGCATGTGGGTGATCCGTCCTTTTCCCCGGCCGATCCGCGCTGTTCATCGCCGCGTCCACGGCGCGGCTTAACGGTCGAGCGCGGAGGGCCGAGGACCGCTCCGACACATTAGCCGTGGTTAGAGTAAGTTGACCGGGTCGGCAATTCAAACCCTCGATGGGTTTCAAGACGCCGCGCCGGACCCGCGGCCGTTCGCCGATTGAACGCGCGCCGAAGCCGAGATATCCAAGTTGATCGGTTCCATGCGCGTGGGGAGACCAGGATGAGCACCATCAATGATCGCGAAAAGGGCTTTGAGGGCAAATTCGTTCACGATCAAGAACTTGAGTTCAAGGCCAACGCTCGGCGCAACAAATTGCTTGGGTTGTGGGCGGGGGAGCTGATGGGGCTTTCCGGTCAGGACTTGGAGCGGTACGCCGCAGACGTGGTGAAGTCCGACTTCGAAGAAGCGGGCCATGAGGACGTATTTCGCAAGATTCGGGGCGATTTTGACGCCAAAGGTGTGGCGCAATCCGACCATCAGATCCGGCGGCATATGGATGAACTTTTGGTCGAGGCGCGCCGGCAAATCGCCGAAACCGGCTAGAGGACGCGCTAAAACGGCCCTGCATTGTCGGCTTCGGCGGCGGCCGGGCAAGGACGTCCGCTCGGGCGCGCCCCCGGCGGGCGCCGAAGGGCGCGTTGGGCGCGCCGGAAATCGCGTCTGAAGCTGTCCTCAGGCCTTAAAGCCGTCAGGCACCCCAAGGGTTCTCCCGTGTCGGGAGCGACGAAAATCGCCAAGCCAAAAGCGCCCTTATAACGGTCCGCCAACACGCTCAACCCGGCGGCGTCGACCTCCGCTCGCGTCTTGCGCCATTGTTTCAAAGTTGTGGCGTCTAACACGATCGGGGCCAAGCCCACGGCCGCCGGATCGGGAAAGGCTGCAGCCAGTTTCTCGTCGAGGGCGAGGCTGGAGGGGCTCCAATCCCCGCGCAACACTAAAAGTTGGACGGTCGGCGGATCCACGAGCGGGGGGCTCGCGCAGCTGCTCAACCACCCCAACGCCCAGCCCAGGACGAGTGTTCGCGCAAGGCTAAGCCGCGCCAAAGACCCGCTCAAAGATCGAGTCCACATGCAGGAAATGGTGATCCAAATCAAACAGCGCGCACAGCGCGGCCTCGTCCAATCGGGCGCGTACGGCCGGATCGTTTAACAAGTGCTCCAAAAACGCGCCTTCGCCGTTCCAGGTCTTCATGGCGTTGCGCTGAACCATGGCGTAGGCGTTCTCGCGGCTTTCGCCGGCCTGGGTCAGGGCGAGCAGCACGCGTTGGGAATTGTGCAAACCGCCTAGCCGCTCCAAATTCGCTCGCTTGCGTTCGGGGTAAATAACCAGCGCCTCCACCACGCCCGCAAGCCGATGCAAAGCGAAATCCAAGTGGATGGTGGCGTCCGGCGCAATGCCGCGTTCCACGCTGGAGTGCGAGATATCGCGTTCGTGCCAGAGCGCGACATTTTCAAGCGCCGGCGTCACGGCCGAGCGCACCAGCCGCGCCAAGCCGGTGAGATTCTCGGTCAGCACGGGATTGCGCTTGTGCGGCATGGCGGAGGAGCCTTTTTGGCCCGCAGAGAAATACTCCTCCGCTTCAAGCACTTCGGTGCGTTGTAAGTGCCGAACTTCCGTCGCCAATCGTTCCACGGAACTCGCAATCACGCCGAGCGCGCAAAAAAACGCGGCGTGGCGGTCGCGCGGAATAACTTGCGTTGAAACGGGCTCGACGCTGAGGCCGAGCGCCTTGGCCACAGAGGTCTCAACCCGTGGATCAATGTTAGCGAACGTTCCCACCGCACCGGACAACGCGCAAACCGCCACTTCCTCGCGCGCCACCGCGAGGCGTTTTGCGGCGCGCTGAAACTCAGCGTGAAAACCCGCAAGCTTTAGGCCCAAAGTGGTCGGTTCAGCGTGCACGCCATGGCTTCGACCAATGGTCGGAGTGGTTTTGTGCTCCCGCGCACGGGCCTCCAGCGCTTTAAGGACCCGATCGAGGCCCTGGCCCAGCAGATCGCAGGCTTGGGCGAGCTGCACCGAGAGACACGTGTCCAGGATGTCTGACGAGGTTAAGCCTTGGTGCACAAAGCGCGCGGGTTCCCCCACATGCTCGGCCAAATGCGTCAAAAACGCGATGACGTCGTGTTTGACCTCGCGCTCGATCGCGTCGATGCGCGCAACGTCGAAGACCGCGGCCTCACCGCGTTGGCGGATCGTGCGCGCGGCCTCGATTGGAATTGCGCCGATCTCCGCCATGGCGTCGCAAGCCGCCGCCTCTATTTCAAACCAGATGCGAAATTTCCGCTCGGGCGACCAAATTTCGGCCATGTCTGGGCGCGTATATCGCGGGATCATCGCGTTTAACTCCGTCTCAATGCCGAGCACAGAGCGTGGTTAAGCGGCGGCGTCAAGGCGCAGAAGCGTTGAGCGCCCGTGAGCTTAGCCCGAAGGAGCCTGGGTGGCGCAAATCCTGAAGATCGCCGGACTGATCGCGCTCGGGCTTGTGAGCTTACTCGGCGTGGGCTTGTTATTTGTGCTCAATGATCGCCCGAATCTCAGCCGGCTGACGCCCTTCGCCGCGCCGGTCACCGAGGCGGCCGACGATGGGGTGACCGTCACCTGGCTCGGCGCGAGCACGTTGATGTTCGAGGACGGTGAAACGGTGTTGCTGGTTGATGGTTTCGTCTCCCGGCCCAGCCTGCTTGCTCAGGTCATCGACCGCCCCATAGCGCCCGATCGCGCCGCTATCGAGCGTGTGCGCGCGCGATTTGGGTTACACCGGCTTTCGGCGGTTCTGCTAACCCAGGGCGATATCACACATGGTTTTGACGCGGGGACCATCGCGCGCGACGCCGGGGCGCGGGTTCTGGGATCGTCCACGGCTGTGCAATTGGCGTTAGGGGCCGGGGTGTCGGCTGAACGCGTCGCCATTGCCGATCCAGCGCGGGTCTATCGGTTCGGCGCCTTCAGCGTCGAATTCATTCGTGCGCCGGCTGTGTTCTTAGGGGGCGGCGAGGACAAACCCGGCCTCCTCAATCCGTTGACGCCGCCTGCGCCGCCCTCGGCCTGGGTGCGCGGCGACGTCTACGCGGTGCGCATCGGGCATTATCGCGGCGCCGCGCTCATTCACGCCGGTTCCGGTGTTGATCTGGGGATGTTCGACGGGATTGATAGTGACGCCGTCTTTATCGGGTTGCGGGATTTGCCAAAAGCGGGCACGGCGGAACGCGCGGCGTATTGGGACGAAGCGGTTGGGCGAACTGGCGCGACCCGAGTCTTCCCGATCCAATATGATGACGTGTTGACCCAGCCGTTCGGCGTCGTGCGCGCGCCGCCTCGGCTTACCGGAGATATGGGCGAGGTCTTCGATCAATTTTTGCGCTTTGCACAAACAGACAGCGTGCGGTTTGAACAGCTCCGCTTTGGCGTTCAAACACCGCTCTATTAGCGACTAAACCCTGACAACACGGGATCTTGAAGCCCTGTCGTAGAGACTTCGATTGTCCTTCAAGACCAGTGAACCGGCTAAGATCATAGCGGCCAAGAGGCTTAAACCGCACAGGAGCAGATTGATCCCGGGGAACGGATCCAGAAACGGCCGTCCGGGCTGATGCCAGATTGCGGTATGGGCGAGCTCCCATGGCAAAAAGCGCATCAGGTTGCGCAATCCTGCACGACCGCGCCCCAAAGCGCCGCCTTCGAGGCTTACCACGCGAACCCTCAAAAGCCGTTTGCCGAGGGTTTGCCCGGGGCCGCCCTCCAAGAGGGTGAAATATCCCCAAACTGGAACCGTCAGCGAAACGAAGCTGACGACATGCCAAAGTATTTTCGCTTCAGATCCGGACTTAAATTCGGCTTGATGGGCGCCAAGAAATACGGACACAGCTGTTAAAGCGCCAATATAAATAGCAATAACAATATAATCGACAAAAAATGCGCTGACTCGTCTTATTATCAAAGCGCCTTGCCCTTACGGTGAATTCAAATTGACTCGCTCAAGATCATAGCAAACCTAGTGATTTGAAACTTGCTGTTCGTTCTTTACCGATCACCAAGTGATCATGTACGACCACCCCCAACGGTCCCACCGCTTGAATAATCTCTTGGGTCATGGATCGATCCGCGGCGGAGGGGGTGGGGTCGCCTGAGGGATGATTGTGCACCAGGATTAACGCTGACGCCTCCCGCGCCAGTGCGCGTTTGGCCACTTCGCGCGGATAGACGGGCGCATGGTCGATCGTGCCCTCGCCGAGGATTTCGTCCGCTAAAAGCCGGTTTTTCCGGTCCAGAAACAAAACGCGGAATTGCTCGTTCGACTGATCGGCCAAGGCCACGCGACAATAATCAACCAGCGCGGACCAGGACGACAAGACCGGCCGACCCAGCACGCGGTCGCGCGCCAACCGCTCGGCTCCGGCGTGCAGGATTTTCAGGTCCAGCGCGATCCGCTCATTCACGCCCTCGACCTCGCAGAGCTGCTCCAACCTGGCGCCCAAGGTCTCCGCAAACCCGCCGAAACGGTCGATCAACGCTTTCGCCAGTGGTTTGACGTCTCGGCGCGGAATGGAGCGAAAGAGATAGAGCTCCAAAAGCTCATAATCCGCCAACGCGTTCTGTCCGCCGTCCCGAAACCGCAGGCGCAACCGGTCGCGATGGCCCACATGGTGGGGTCGGCTGAGATCCGAGTCGGCCACGCTTACTGGGGTCCGGGCAGCCCTGGGGTATGCAGCCCGGCCGGGGAGGCGGTGAAAACCTCAACCCCGGTTTCGGTCACGCCCACCGAATGCTCGAACTGAGCGGAGAGCGACTTGTCCCGGGTCACCGCAGTCCAGCCATCCGCCAAGATTTTCACCCCCGGCTTGCCGAGATTGATCATGGGTTCGATGGTGAAGAACATACCCGGCTTCAGGGTCGCGCCTTGGCCCGGTTCGCCCACGTGCAACACATTGGGGGCGTCATGGAACACCCGGCCCAGGCCATGGCCGCAAAAGTCCCGGACGACCGCGCAGCGATGCCCTTCCGCATAACTTTGGATGATATGACCGATGTCGCCGAGCGTCGCGCCTGGCTTCACCGCCGCGATCCCGCGCATCATCGCCTCATAGGTGACTTCAATGAGACGCACCGCGCGCGGCCGCAATTCGCCAATGGGATACATTCGCGAGGTGTCTCCGTGCCAGCCATCCACAATGACCGTGACGTCGATATTGACGATGTCGCCGTCGCGCAGAGGCTTAGCGGCCGGAATACCGTGGCAGACCACATGGTTGATGGAGGTGCAAAGGGTGCGCGGATAGCCGCGATAGAACAAGCAGGCGGGAACCCCGCCATGATCGGTTAAGAAGTCCCGCGCCAAATCGTCCAAGGCCGCCGTGGTCACCCCGGGTTGGGCGTGCTCCACCAACATATCCAGGCATTCCGCAGCCAGCCGCCCGGCCTTGCGCATGCCCTCAAAACCTTCCGGGCCATGCTGTTTGATAACGTTGCTAGGGGCGTCGAAATCGATTTCGGCGAGGTTCATCGCTTAGTATCCTTCTGAGCCGGGCGCGGGGACCGGGAGCGCGGCTTCGGCTTCGGTAATGTGCGGGTTCGCCCGGTAATGAGCAAGAAAAGCTTTGGGCATGCGTGCGGGTTTGCCCGTGTCTAACTCGATGCAAACGTAAAAACACCGACTTTCAAAAACCGTCGCGCCGTCATGGCGCCGCCGTATCTGGAACCAGCGTTCGGCCTTAAGCCCGCGCTCGACCGCGGCGATCCAGACCCCGACCGCCAAAGCGTCTCCGCTTAAGACCGGCTTGCGAAAACTCAATCGCGCCTCAATCAACGCGACGCCTCGGCGGGTCTCCGCGCAGACCGCCGCTGTCAGCCCGTCCGCCGCGGAATGCGCCCACGCACAGCGGTCCTGCCAGCGAGAGTAGACGGCGTTGTTCACATGACCAAACGCGTCCACATCCTCATCGCGCGCCGTGACGGTCCAGATAAACGGCTCCGGCGCGCGCCAGCCCGCGGGGTCAAGGGCCGCGCTCATGCGGGGTCTGAGATGGGCGCGAAGGGCAGGGGCCGCACCGCGTCTATGCCAGTGGTGCGCACATCGCACGCCCAGACCAGCGCTTCGACGCCTGCGTCCCGCGCGGTTGCGAAGGCCTGCGCATAAGCGGGATCCAGATCGGCGGCTAGCGCGAAGCGATCACAATCGGTCCGTTGGACAATAAACAACATCACCGCGCGCGCCCCTTGCGCGACCATATCGGCGAGTTCACGCAAATGCTTCGCCCCGCGCGCTGTGACGCAGTCGGGAAACTCCGCCAGCCCGGGTTCGCGCATCAGGTGGACGTTTTTCACCTCCACATAGGCGGGCGGACGGTCTGGGCTTTCGATCAACAGGTCGATGCGCGAGTTCTGACCGTATTTAACCTCGCGTCGAAGCGTGGCGTACCCGCTCAGTTCCGGGATGCGTGCGGCCTTCACCGCCTCTTCGGCGAGCACGTTGGGGTGGCTCGTGTCAATGCCCACCAGCGCGCCGTCGATCTCCACCAGTCGCCAAGACCATAACAGTTTGCGCTTAGGGTTTGATGACGGCTCCAGCCAGACGGTCGCGCCCTCTGGGGCGACCCCCAACATAGCGCCGGGATTAGCGCAATGCGCGGTGACCCGTTCACCAGAGGCCAAATCGACATCGGCCAAAAAGCGTTTGTAACGCTTAACCAATCGACCGCGGTCTAGGGGAGCGGTTAATTCCATGCTACCGGGGGGAATTCCATTCGCGATTGGCGCCAAGACGGACGCTTGCCGACACGCGGTTGGCTTCGATAAACTGCTCGCGATGTCTGAGCCGAACCGTTTGACCGTCACCGCCGCCGTGCTCTTGATCGGTGATGAGTTGTTATCCGGGCGGACGCGCGACGCCAATCTTCAAGCGATCGCCCAATTTTTAGCGCTCTCTGGGGTGCAAATTCGCGAAGCGCGAGTGGTGTCTGATGATCACGGCGCCATTGGGGAGGCGCTAAACGCACTGCGGCTGCGCCATGATTATGTCTTCACGACCGGCGGCATCGGACCAACCCATGACGACATTACCGCTGACGCCGTCGCCCAAGCCTTTGGCCTGGCGCTTTATGAACATCCCGACGCGCTCGCCATACTCGAAGCACGCTATGCCGCCGCCGGAACCCCGTTCACGCCAGCACGCCGGCGCATGGCGCGTATGCCCCAAGGCGCAACGCTGATCGACAACCCCGCCACGGGAGCGCCTGGCTTTCAAATCGACAATGTGTTCGTGTTAGCCGGCGTGCCGGGCATCATGCGCGCCATGCTTGAAGGGCTTTCGGGCCGCATTCGCAGCGGAGCGCCGGTTCACACCGTCACGGTCCGCGCTCAGGGCCTGCGCGAGGGCGATCTCGCCGGCGAACTGGGCCGCATCGCAGAGCGCGCCACCGATGTGAGCCTGGGCAGCTACCCATGGTTTCATGGCGTTGACGATTATGGCGTCGCCTTGGTCGCACGGTCTCACGACCCCAACCAAATCGACGCGATGACCGCCCGCTTGTCGGAGTTGGTCCGCGCCCAAGGCGGGACGCCAATCATCCAATGACCTCAATCCTCCAATAAAGCCGCAGGCGCCTTTGCCAAAGCCATGGGCTATGCGCCTCTGCACGGCTGCGTTTAGCGTCGAGGGGTAGCGGCGTTCGGTCAAAGCGCAATTCACGCTTTGCTAGCCCGTTGTTTTTAGCAACTGCAGATAACGCGTGGCGCCGTACGCGCGTGTTGTTAGATAGTACGCCTATAAAGGCTACAGCTGCGGGGGCGTGAAACGATGAATGCGCGGGATTTGGTTTTCGCCAACTTTAACCTTCACGGTTTTCAAGACGCCGGTCTGCCTGGTCTGGGGGGAACGCCCGTGTCCGCGAGCGCGTTCCGGGAGAAGGCCGTCTGGGTTGGCGACGCCATCAACCGGCTGGACGCGGACATTGTGGCGTTTCAAGACTTATGGTCGCCCAACGCGCTGCGGGCCGCCTTCGAGGCGGGCAATCTCGCGGACGATTATCAACTCGTCTTCATACCAGATAGGCTTTGGCGCGGTCCGGCCGTCGCGGCTGCGGTTCGCCGGACCTGGCGCGTGCGCGACCATCGGGTGCATACCGCGCTGCCCGAAGCTGTGTCATTTGGGAGCGCTCCGGGGGCCTTAGCCGCGGCGCCGCTGAAGACGGCGGGGCCAGACCCCGGTTGGGCCGTCACGGCGTTCAGTCATCCGGTCTTAGAGCTCACCCTCGACTTTGTCGACGACACGGCTGTGCCGCCGCTTAGCGTGTTATGCCTCGATCTCGCCCATCGGCCCGTCCATGGGGAGATTGGCGGCGACGCGTTAAGCGCCGACGACGGGGTGTGCGCCGAAGCCTTCGCCCGGGCGCGGGCGGCGGCCCGGCGCGCTGCAGAAGCCGCCGCGGTCCGGGCGATGTTTCCCGCGGATCGAGGGGCGCGCGCAAACCCCGTCGTGGTCTTGGGCGGGTTCAACGATCACGCCTCTAGCGACACGCTGGGCATTGTCCAGGGGCGCCCATCCTACCGTTTGGCGGCGAAGGATCGGGCTGGACGGTTCTGCGCAGACGGGATTTACAACGCGGCGCACCTTCAGGCCGCAGGGTGCGGTGGTTATCCGCTGTTTATCCATTGCTTCTCCGACGTCCCGGTGCTCTTTGACCATATCTTGGTGTCGGACGCGTTCGTCGACGCATCGGTCCGGCGGTTTTGGTCGCTCCACTCCTTCCATATTTTGACCGACCATTTGTGCCCGCATCAGCGCCATGGCCCAGCGAGCGATCATGGGTTAGTCCAGGCGGTGTTTGATTGGAACCCAGTGATCGACTAGCGCGGGCCCGGATTGCAGGCGCGCCAAAGGGCGGGGTATAGAGCGCGTCTCACCGCTGCGGGCGTGGCGGAATTGGTAGACGCAAGGGACTTAAAATCCCTCGATGGAAACATCGTGCCGGTTCGAGTCCGGCCGCCCGCACCATCTTGCTTTCTTGGATCAGAAAATCACCTAAAATCATGAAAGGCATAGAGAAATTTACGACTCGAAAGCCGCTATTCCGACTGTATGCGAGTTGGTCGGCGAAGGTGAGTTTGAGCACGGCGCGCTTGTCCTCCAGACGGTCAGAATTCCATAAATTCAACGGGTTAGACAGGAACGCCATGGCGGTTCGAAAGGTTTGCTCGAACCCCTGGCGCGGTCGACGGGATCCGGGATCGGCGCAGTCTTGAACCGGCGGTTGGTTCGCCCATTCGCGGTCATTGCCCATGGCTCGAGGGTTCGGATCACGATGTCGCCTAGGCGCAGGGCGCGGACGCCCTATGCTTGGCGTCCAAAACCCACCGCTTGGGGGCTCCGATGACGGACACGCAAAGTACGCCAAGCGCGGACGCGCAGGCCAACCAGGATCGCGGCTCAAGCTTCACCGCCGAGCTGGAGCGCGACCGCGCCCACCGCGCCAAGGGCAAAAGCCTGCAGCCGCTCGCTCGGCTTTGGCCGTTTATCGCGCGCTATCCCGTAACGCTTGCGGCGTTTTTGGTGTTCTTGGCGCTCGCCTCGGGGCTGACGCTGGCGCTGCCGGCCGCGTTCCGGGTGTTGGTGGATTGCGGCTTTGGCGGGCAGGCGCAAAGCGGCGCGTGCCAGAATTTCGCCCTGGGCGAGGGGCTATCAGGCTATTTCGCGATCGGTTTGGCGGTGGCGCTGGCGCTCGGCCTCTCCGCGGCGTTGCGGTATTTCTTCATTTCCGTCTTGGGCGAGCGTGTGGTGGCGGACCTGCGCCGGTCGGTGTTCGATCATATCCTGCGCCTGAACCCGGCGTTTTTCGCCTCCGCGCGCACCGGTGAAGTGGTCTCCCGGCTGACCACCGACGCCGCCCTCATCCAGACCGTGGTGGGCTCTTCGGCCTCCGTAGCCATCCGCACCGCCGCCACGACCGGTGGCGCGATCCTGCTGATGGCGCTGGTGAGCTGGAAGCTCACCCTGATGGTGCTCGCCGTGGGCCCGGTGATTTTGGGTCCGATCTTAGTGTTCGGTCGGCGGGTGCAACGGCGCTCCCGCGCGTCCCAAGACGGGCTGGCGGAGGCGAGCGCGCGGGCGAGCGAAGCGCTCAACGCGGTGGAGACCGTCCAAGCCTTCACCCGCGAACCCGAAGAGCGCGCCCGGTTCGCGGACGCGGTGGAGCAAGCCTTTAACGCTGCGCGCCGGCGGATCATTGCGCAAGCCGGGCTGACGGCGGTGTTATTCTCGCTCACCCTGTGCGGACTGATTGCGGTGTTGTGGTTCGGCGCCACCCAGGTTCAATCGGGCGCGTTAAGCCCCGGCGCCATGACCCAATTCGTGATGTACGCGTTTGTGGCCGTCAGCGGTGCGGGGTTTCTCTCAGAAACCTATGCGGAGATCATGCGCGCGGCTGGGGCCACCGAACGGCTCATGGAGTTGCTCGCGGCCCAGCCCGATATCGCGGCGCCGCAAAACCCGGTCGTGTTGAGGCGACCCGCGCGCGGACGGGTGGCCTTCGAGGCGGTGGATTTCCGTTATCCGCAACGCCTGGAGACGGACGTGCTCCACGCGCTGAGCTTTGCGGTCGAGCCTGGCGAGCGGGTGGCGCTGGTCGGCCCGTCGGGCGCCGGCAAGTCCACAATTTTCCAACTGATCATGCGGTTTTACGACCCGTCCGCGGGGACCGTGTCCTTCGTTGGCGTCGATCTGACAGCGCTCGATCCGCTCGACCTGCGCCGCCAGCTCGCCGTGGTCAGCCAGAACGCGCCGCTCTTCTCCGGCTCCGCGCTGGAGAATATCCGCTTCGGCCGGCCCGAGGCGAGCGCGGCTGAGGTGCGCGCAGCCGCCGAGGCCGCTTATGCGGCTGAGTTTATCGCTAAGCTGCCTCAAGGGTTTGACACCGATCTGGGCTCGGGCGCGAACACACTGTCGGGCGGTCAACGCCAGCGCATCGCCATTGCGCGCGCCATTCTGCGCGACGCGCCCCTGGTCTTGCTTGACGAGGCTACGAGCGCCTTGGACGCGGAAAGCGAACGCGCCGTGCAGGCGGCCTTTGACGCCATCGCCCAGGACCGCACCACGCTGGTGATCGCCCACCGGCTCGCCACCGTGCAGAACGCGGATCGGATCCTGGTGCTCGAGGACGGCCGATTGGTGGAGCAGGGCGCCCATATGACGTTGATCGGTCAAAATGGCCTCTACGCCCGGCTGGCCGCGTTGCAATTCGATCAGGCGGCGTGAAGCGCGCCAAATCCGCGCGCCAGATCCGCTTTCAAGTCCTCAACCGCCTCCAGCCCGATCCAAAACCGCAAAAGGGGGCCTTCGGCCGCCCAAGGCTCTGGGGTGCGGTGGATTTGCGGATCGCACGGGATCACCAGGCTCTCAAACCCACCCCAGGAAAAGCCTAAGGAAAACAAGCTTAAGGCTGCGAAAAACCGATCCAGCGCCGCGGGGGACGCCGGATGCAGGATCACCCCAAACAGCCCCGCCGCGCCGGTGAAATCTCGCCGCCACAGGCCATGGTCAGGATGGCTGGGCAGGCCCGGATGCAGCACCCGCGCTACCTCCGTACGCGCCTCCAGCCAAGCGGCGAGTTCAAGGCCCGCGGCTTCGTGCTGGCGCCAACGGACGTCCAGCGTCCGTAAGCCGCGAAGCGCTAAAGACGCGTCGTCCGGGGAGACGCTGAGCCCCATCAGCCGGCTGGCCCGCTCAAGCTTGTCGGCCACGGCTTTATCGCGGGCCACCAGCGATCCCATGAGCAAATCCGAATGCCCGCCCACATATTTGGTCAGCGCCTGCATGGAGACGTCCGCGCCGAGATCGAGCGGTTTGAGCCCCACGCCCGCGCCCCAGGTGTTGTCCACCAAACTCAGAGCTCCGCGTGCGCGGGCCAGTTCCGTCAGCAGCGGCAGGTCTTGCACTTCGAAGCTGAGCGAGCCGGGGCTTTCGAGGATCACCAATTGGGTGGTCTCACGGAACCGCTCCGCCAAGTCCGCGCCGGCGCGCGGGGGGAAAAATTCGGTCTCCACCCCAAACCGGTTCATGAACTTGGCGCAGAAGGCGCGGACGGGTCCGTAGAGACTGTCTGAGGCCAGCACATGGCCGCCCGCCCGGGTCAGCGCCAACACCGCCAGCGTCATGGCGCCGAGGCCCGAGGGGGCGAGTTCGCACCCAATCCCGCCTTCCAGCTCCGCTAGGGCCGCGCGCAAGGCGTCCTGGACCGCCAAACCGCGCCGGCCATAGGTGCGACCGGGGCCGTAAAGCGCCTCGGCGTCGGGCAAGAGCACAGTGGAGCCCCGCTCCACGGGCGGATTGACCACGCGCGAGCCCGGCGCGCGGCCGGAATGCACAAGCCGCGTGGCGCGGTCCGCCGGATGGTCGGCCATGGCTTAGGCCATCCAAGGCGGTGTGGGCAGGCCCTTTTCCTTCAGGAACGCCGGATTAAACAATTTCGACTGATACCGATTCCCGTAATCGCACAGTATAGTCACGATGGTGTGACCAGGGCCCAAGGTCTCGGCCAGCCGGATTGCACCGGCGATGTTGATCCCCGCCGAACCGCCCAAGCAAAGCCCTTCCTGGACGACCAAATCAAAAAGCAGCGGCAGCATTTCCTCGTCGGGGATTTGGTAGGCCTCGTCGACCTTGACCCCGTCTAGATTGGCCGTCACCCGACCCTGGCCGATGCCTTCGGTGATCGACGAGCCTTCGGCTTTCAGCTCGCCATTCTTGTACCAATGGTAAAGCTTCGCCCCGCCGGGATCGGCGATGCCGATGCGGATGTTTGGGTTTTGCTCTTTGAGATAGAGAGACACCCCGCCCAGCGTTCCGCCCGAGCCCCCCGCGCACATGAACCCATCCACCTTGCCCTCAGTCTGGCGCCAAATCTCAGGCCCGGTGGTTTGATAGTGGGCGTAGCGGTTGGCCACATTGTCGAATTGCTGGGCCCAGATCGCGCCGTTCGGATCGGTTTGCGCGCGCTCCTTGGCCAAACGCTCGGAGAAGTGAACGTAATGGTTCGGGTTGGCGTAGGGGTCGGCGTCGACCTCCACCAACTCCGCCCCGAGCAACCGGATCGCGTGTTTTTTCTGTTGGGTCGGGGCAAGTGGGCGGTGTCGTAGTAGTGGGTGGGGGGGGAGTGGGGTGGGG
>JBHJGU010000027.1:0-109635 GCA_050331475.1 Maricaulaceae bacterium
CGCCGACTCTGGATCACGCTGGTCGATAGTCGGGGGTCACAGCACTTCTGATCCGCATCCCAATCGCCGGACGACGCGCAACGAAAACCCGAGCTCTTCCTTTGCAGTCGCGGTACGATCGTGATTGGGCCGAAGCTGCCATAGGCTATGGTTGGTCTGAGCGACCTAAAACGCCTTAAGACCGACGCTCATTCTTTCGGCTAAACCCTGTCGGCTAAACCATGAAAGAACCGGAGATACGGATTTGGTATTCGGTCTCCAATAAGGCGCAAATAACTCGCATAGGACCCGCCTCAATCAGGCTCATGCAGGCCAAACCGCATGCCTTGGGGGTCCTTGCAATTTGAAAAGCGGCCAAAGCCCTCGGCGGTGGCGATGGCCTCCGCGTCGCCGCCGAGCGCGCGAACGTTCTCAATGGCGGCCTCTAGATCCGAGACTTTGAAGTACGGGACCATTTCCCAGCCCGGATCATCACCGTGAAGGCCGATCTTGCCGGCCGGCGTCTCAAACCAGCCATTGCCCGTGTCGCCCATCGCTTGAAAACGCCAGCCAAACAGTTTGCTGAAGAACTGCGACGTACGCTCCGTATCTCCCGTGCCCATTTCAATGAAAGTGACAAGTCCGTCCTGTTTCATGCGTCTTCACCTTGACTAGAAGCTTGTTTCTGATGCGCCATGCTGGCTATTTCTATACACCAAAACCTCGCAGCAAGAGCGCTGTCGTTCGAGCACCAGCTTTCCGATCCTCGGAGATTACTTGATACTCGGGGCTCTGAAGCCAGGACATCGCTTGGCGCTCGTCAGGGAACTCCATAAGGACGACTTTGTCCCCAAGCCACTCACCCTCAAGTAACGTCGGGTGTTCGTCTGCGATCAGGAGTTTGGCCCCCGACGCCTCAAACACCGAGGCAAAGGCGGCCTGGTAGGTGCGATAGCGATCGATATCCACGAACTCCAATTGGGCAAGCACATAGGCGGACATGGGGTACTCCGGTACCAATTGCATTTGCTTCACAGGTGAAGTAAGTGCGGACTGTTGTCAACGAGAAAACGGAAAGCCCGCCTGTGTCCGCTCGTAAAACCAGAGTCTTCCACAAACTTCAGCTGGCTGCCCATGCTTTGCAGAAAGCTGCGGACCGAGAGATCATGGCGGTAACAGATTTAACGACGGCGCAAGCGGCTATTCTGTCCCTGCTCGACACCCAAGAAGCCACCACTCAACGCGCAATCGCCGCCGCACTCGGCCAAAACGAGTCCGCGGTTACGGCGATGGTTAATCGGCTGCAGCGCCTCGGATACTTGTCGCGAACCAGAAGCAGCAAGGATGCCCGCATTTGGGAGCTGAGCATTACGGAAGAAGGACGCAGTGCGCTCATCGACACGCGAAAACCCTTTGGCAAAATCAATGCGCTTATTGAACGTGAACTGACCGATCAGGAAATAGAAAGGCTCGCGGATTATCTGGACAGACTGCGTAGAGCGGGTTAGCCCCACCCCAAGTAAAACACCGATAGTTGTCGCAGCAAAAGCTGGTTCCAGCGACAACACACCGTTGCGGAACCCGCAGAGACCCGGCGCCGCGCGCCGCCGTTGGGGCGGGGCGTCACGTCACGTCACATCCGGAAAGCTTTGGCGAGGGCGCGCGGATATGGGATGAGATCGCGCTTGGTTTTCTGATGGCGCACGCGGAGCCCGCCCATGTCGATCTTGCCGGAATTCGAGACGCTTAAAAGCCATAACGCGTTTGGCGGTCGGCAAGTGTTTCTCAGCCATGAGAGCCTGGCGTGTTCTTGCCCGATGCGGCTGTCCGTATTTCTGCCGCCCCAGGCCGCGGGCGGCGGGCGTCTGCCGGTGTTGGTTTGGCTCTCCGGGCTGACCTGCACGGAGGCGAATTTCGCCGAAAAGGCCGGTGCCCAGCGTTACGCCTCCGAATATGGCGTGATCGTTGTCGCGCCGGACACCAGCCCGCGCGGCCCTGACGTGCCCGACGCCCCCAACGAGTATGATTTCGGCCAAGGCGCGGGCTTCTATCTCAACGCCACTCAGCCGCGCTATGTGGAGCACTACCGCATGGCGTCTTATGTCGCTGAGGAGCTGCCTGACCTCATAGCGGCCCATTTGCCCGCCGACACGAACCGCATGGGCCTGTTCGGCCATTCCATGGGCGGGCACGGCGCGCTGACCCTGCACCTCAAGCATCCGGAGGTGTTCAAGACCTGTTCCGCCTTCGCGCCGATCGTGAACCCCATGGCGGTTCCTTGGGGGCGCAAGGCGTTCACCCGCTATTTGGGGACCGACGAGACGACCTGGGCGGGGTATGACGCCTGCGCTTTGGTCAAGACCCGGATGACCGACGCCCACATTCTGATCGACCAGGGCGAGGCGGACGAATTCCTCACCGAGCAACTTGTCCCCGAACGGTTCGAGGCCGCCTGTCGCGCGGCCGGTCAATCCCTATCGGTGCGCCGACACCCCGGCTATGACCATTCCTATTATTTCATCGCCACCTTTATCGGCGAGCACTTTGCTCACCATTTGCGGGAATTGTGAGCGCTAGAGCCGCTGAAATTTCATCCGCATCGAGCAGCGGCTCTAAGTTTTTGGTTTCTCGCGTTTTCGAACCGCAATACCGCTTATACTTTTGCTGAAATCGCTCTATCGCACGTTCGGGCCTTCGAGCTTCTCCACCATGAGGAAGTGGATGGGCACGTTGATGACCAGCAGATCCCGGCTGAACGCTTCGGGCAGGCGCGGCAGCCGACGCACCCGCTTGGCGACCCGCTCGATCTCCCGGTCCAGCATGGCGCTGCCGATCGCTTCGCGCACTTGCCAGGCCTGCACCCGTCCGCGGCGATTGACGGTGACGTGGAGCACCCCGCGCCCTTGCAGGGATTGCCGGCGGGCTTCAAAGGGGTAGCGCACCTCGCTCATGTAAACGCGGCGCGCCTCGCGCAGGTAGTCTTGGATCAGCCGAAACTCCGCCAGCGACAGGCTGCCATCTGCGCCATAGCCGGTTTGCCCGCCCCCGCCATCGGGGGGCCGCACGCTGGAGGGTCGCGCGGTCGGTTTCGGTTGAACCTTCGGCGCGCGGGTTTCCAGCGGTTTGGGCGGGGGCGCGTCTTCGGCGCGCTCCTTGATGATGTCCGGTTCGGGCTCGGGCTCCGGCTCCACCTCGGGTTCCGGCTCAGGCTCGGGCGGCGGGGGAACCGGATCAGGCAGCACCCCGCCAACCGGGGCGGGCGGAGCGAGCGAAATGCCGATCTCTTGGCCGATTTCCTCCACCGGCGGGGGCGGGTCTTCGGGCAAGGGCTTCAGGATCGTATAAGCGGCCGCGCCATGGACCACGACCGCGGCCATAATCGCCCCCGACCAATGCGCCAGATTGGGCGCGCCAGGCTTGGCGTCACCGAGCGCGGAATTGGCGACCACACTCATCACGGACCTCCGATCGGCGGACCGCCAATGGTCAACAGCGCCACATAAGCCGCCCCGCTTTCGCGCAACAACTCGAGCACTTCGATGACGCGCACCGCTTCCGCGTTAGCGTCCGCCTTGAGTTGAATGAACACATCGGGTCGATTGATCAGCAGGGTGCCGATCACCCGGCGCAATTCTTGATCGCCCACCGCTTGATCTTCCACCGCAAGCGAGCCGTCCGCCGCGATCTGGATGACCACCTCTTGCTCCTCGCCGTCCACTTGGCTGGCCGAGCGCGGCAACTCGATAGGGATCACCTCTTTGGGTTTGATCGCGCCCGCGAGCATGAAAAACACCAAAAGAATGAACACCACATCGATTAAGGGCGTGATGTTGACCAGCGTCTCCCGCGGGCGGGCTTTGACGAATTTCATCAGCCATTCTCCGGTTTCGGGCCGGAAAAACTCACCGACCGTGCGCCCGAGGCCCGCACAAAATCAAACACGGTGATGGCGGACTGCAGGCTGACCCCCTCCTCAGGGCGCACCAGAAAGCCGCGCGCGGGGTCAATGGCGACCACGTCCGTTACCGCGCCGCCCAACGCGTCGGGCGCAATGTCCTCGCCGTCAAACGCCAAGCCACCGTCTGACTTCAGTAACACCACGATGGCGCCCTCACTGTCGCGCACCACCTCGGTTTCCTTGGGTGTGTCCACGCCGATCAGCTTGATGCGTTGGAAGTTCGTCGCGATCATGAAGAACACCAGCAGGATGAACACCACATCGATCAAAGGCGTGATGTTCATCGCCGCGGAAAGCGCTTTAGAGCGTCGCCGGAGCATAAACCGTCCTCCTCGCGGGGCCGTTTGCGCCTATTCGGCCGCGTTGGCGGGGGCGAGATCGTCCTCATAGGGCTCAGGCGGGGTCTCGGACCCCTTCGCCGGCATTTGCGCGAATAGATCGGCGGTGAAGATCTGCGTCGCCGCATCCTCCATCCGCTCGCCGCACACATCGACCGCGCGCTGCAGCCAGGTGAAGAACGCCGCCGCTGGGATCGCCACCGAAAGACCCGCCGCCGTGGTCAAAAGCGCCTCCCAAATACCGCCGGACAGGATGGCGGGATCCACTTGGTCGCCCGCGCCTTCCAATTGTTGGAACGCTTCGATCATGCCCAGCACAGTGCCCAGCAGGCCCAAAAGCGGGCTGATCGTCGCCACCAAGCCCAGAAGCGGCAGGCCGCGCTCAAGCCCGTCGAGCTTGGCTTGAGCGAGCCGGGTCACCTCCTCGCGCACGAGCTCCGGGGTGGCGTTAGGGGCGTTGCGACCGCGCACCGCCGCCTCGACCACCCGGGCGATGGGGCCATGGCGTTTGTGCGCCGCGGCTTGAGCCTCTTCGAGTTTCCCCTCACGCACCAGCGCGACGATTTTCGGAAGATAGCCGCGCCAGCCAATGCGCAGCGCGGTGAATTGGAGAACCTTGACCAAGATCACCGCGAGGCTGAGCACCGAGAGCGCGGCCAACAGCGCCATGACCGGCCCGCCGGCCGCAATGAGCTCAAAAATCCGCGCTTGAACGGCCTCCAGCGGAGTTTGGTCAAGAATAGCGGCTTGGCTTTCGGTGATCGGTGCGCCGTCCTCGTCCAAGCGCAGCGCGCCGTCCTCGTCAAACGCATAGGGGTCGGGGATCAAAGCGCCTTGCTCGTCACGCGCCAACGCGCCCGCGTCGTCGGTTTGATAGCGCACCAGTAGCGGCGCGCCCTCGGGCCCCAACAGAAGTTCGCCCTCGGCGTCGAACGCATAGGGCTGAGGAACCAGCGCGCCCTCCGCATCCAGAACCGGTTGACCGTCCAAGCCTTGAAGGTATTGCGCCGGCAATGGCTCGCCGTCCGCGCCCAGGAGCGGCTCGCCGTCAGGACCGAGCGCGGGCTCGAACTCAGCGGCCTCACCCTCCGTCGCCACCGCTTCCGCGCCGTCAACCGGCGCGGTGGTGTCGTCTACGTCCTGCGCCGCGCTGACGCCCGTTACCAACACGATTGCTGCGAACAAAGTTGATAAACGCCGCATGACCGCCCCCTGTGTAATCAATCAGCTGTGTTATGGCGCAAAACGCGATCGTTTTGCAGTGCGACATGACGTCGGTGAAAGTGATCAATGAAGCTCTTGACAGGATTAATTTCGCAAGACTGTCACGAAATCTTCAAATACATCTGTTGACAAGGCTGCGAAAACGAAAACGACGCCGGCCTAAGCGCGACGTCGTTTCCCAAGGCGCTCCGCAGCCCCCCGGCCCGGATCACTTGATAAAGAGATACCGCTGTCACACCGGTGTGAGCAACCCCCACGATGCAGTCGCGTATTTGTTTCAGCATTAAGAAAACAATAAAGCCAAACGCGCTACGGTCGCTGCGGGGATTGATTGGGAAGGGCGCGCGTCATGGCCAAGGCGATTTTTCATAAAAATCAGCGGATATACGTCAAACCAGTAGGCACTTGGGCGGTCATCGAAACCGTCAAGCCGGTTTGGGTGAAGGGCGTCGAGGAGCCGGTGCGGATTTTTTACGATGCGGGCTTGGGTCGCGATTTCGCCGCCGAAGACCTCGCCGTCGAGGAAACATCTTGGCGCGAACCTGACGACGCCGCGCCCTGGCGCGTCCTTCGCGCCCGCAACAAATGGCAAGACGGACAAGACTGCACGCACCACCCCAGTCCGGGAACGCACCCCGTTGTGGTCACCGATAAGCAGAATTGGGGCGGATGGCGGGTACCAGGCGCGGAGTACGATCGAGACCCTTTACGGATCGAAGCTCAAGCCCGGCTGATCGCGACAGCGCCAAGAATGAAAGCCTTGCTCAAAGAATTGGTGAAATTGGCTGACGACCTCAACACCGATGCGCCGGACGCGCTGACGGCGCTTGGTCGCGAGGCCGCATCTGCGCTCCGCGAGGCCGAGGCGAACGCTCACGCGACGAAAACCAGTCCGCGCGCCTCAGAGAAGGGAAAAGCCGCACCCTGAACTTTGCGGCTATCTGAATTTGGGCCTTCATCGCATCGCGTCTGACGCGGTTACAGATGAGAATCATCCTTTCGGGAATCGCAAACTCGGCTCAGATCGTAAATCAATAAGACGTCGTTAACGCTTTTCGTTGCACATCATGGTTAATTAAACGCTGCTCAGCGTCTGCTGCAGTCGCCGCTTTTGCGTGCAAAGGACCCCTCATGCCCGCTAGTCTAGAGCGCATTCGGATCCTGATCGTTGACGATAACCACCACATGGTCAACATCGTCAAAACGTTGCTGCGCGGCTTCGGTATGAAGCACTATTACGAAGCCAAAGACGCCGCTGAAGCCTTTGATATCGTAAGAGATGAGTCCATCGATATTATTGTTGTCGATTTCTTGATGGACCTTTTAGACGGTACCGATTTTACTCGCTTGGTTCGAACCGCCGACGACAGCCCCAATAAATTCGTCCCGATCATCATGCTTACCGCTTACTCTGAGCGATCGCGGGTCGAGGCGGCGCGGGACGCAGGCGTCACGGAGTTCTGCTGCAAGCCGGTCACGGCGAAAGAACTGTGGCGCAAGGTTCAATCCATCATTGATTATCCACGCGATTTTGTCAGAACGCCGAATTATTTCGGACCCGATCGCCGCCGGCGCTCTGACGGTCGATACAATGGCCCCGAGCGGCGCAAAGACCGCCAAAGCGGGCCCTCAGCCTCAGAAAAAGCGCTCAACGACGCGCAAAACGATTGGGACGATATCGACGACGCCGCAGCGCCGACCACCGAGCCGACCCCCGACACCGGCGCGGACAACAGCCAAGACGACATCGACAAAATCATGGCGGGCTGAGCGGTGCTGCTAAATCCGCCCATATCGGTTAACATATCGCTTTGCGTATTCACGCACGGACCCGCGTTATGACGAAGACCGTTGGAAATCCGAGCCGCGGCCCGTTGGACCGTTCGGCCGTCGACCCCTTGGGCGCGGACCAGGAAAGCGCTGGCACCGTGGTATGGGTGCTGGGTATCGTTTGCGTGTTCGTCGCGCTTTTCGCCGGCGTCATCGGATTGCGCATTTGGCACGAGCACGAGGCTCAGCGGCGCGCCGCTTTGGATGTGGAGAACCGGCGCGCGGCGTTTTTGTCTGAGGCGATCACGTCTGCATTAGCCCATCCGATTGGTGCGACTGAAGCTGCCGCGCGAGGCTTTGATCCTAACGCGCCGGAGGCGGCCGCCGATGTGTTACTTGGGTTGGGATTGATCGGCGCGGTTCGCGCGCTCGACGCGTCCGGCGTCGAGCGTACGGCCCTAGGCGCCGAGGCGACCGCCCTGCGCGCGCCTAACCTGGACACCCCACCGGAACGCGCGCTTATCGTCGTCGCCGATCCCGCGACGTCGCCATGGTCGCTTGCGATCGCCGCGCCGACGCCGACGGGCGGGTGGCTGATCGCAGGGTTGGACGCGCGCCGGTTGGTCCCGCCGAGCCGGGATGGCCGTCTCGCTGCTTTGGTTGACCGCGACGGCCGCGTGATCGCCAGCGCGGACAGCGAAAAAGCGCCGATCGGCAGTTTGGCGAGCGACGGCTTAGGTCCGGAGCAAACCGTCTTTGAAGATTTGTTGGCCCGCGGTGGGGCGGCGACCTATGTGCGCACGGCGAGTGACGCGCATATGGCCGTTGGGGCGGCTCGGGTGGCTCTGGCGAGGGGGGACGCTTTGGCTGTGGTTGTGACCGGCCCCTCCCGGCTTCACGGAGACTGGGGTCGAACGGTCTGGTTTTACGCGTTTTTAGCTTGCGCACCGCTTCTGGTCGCCGCCGGGCTATGCAAGGTTTTGCTGATCCAGGTGCGCAATCTGCGCGAAGCCCGTCAAATGTTGTCCGACAGCGAACGCCGATTTCGCGTGGCCGTGGAGGCCGCCCGATGCGGGGTCTGGGATTGGGATATCGCCAATAACAGTGTCTATCTGAGCGACAGCCTGGCGCGCATGCTCGGCGCGCCGCAGGGCGGCCTGATGACGGCGAACGAGTTTCTGCAATTGGTGGGCCCAGAGCATCGCGGCGATGTGCGATCGGGCGTGCGCAGCGCCGTCGGCGCGGGCGAAATCGACGTGGAGTTTCGGGCAGCCCGCTTGCCGGTTACCTTGCAAGCGCGCGGTCGGCCCTGGTCGGGCCCCAACGGACGCCCCACCGGCCGGGTCATCGGGGTGGCTATTGATGTTACGGAGCAAAAAGGCGCCCAGGCGCGCGTCTTGGCCGCGGAGACCCGTCTGCGCGCCGCGCTCGACTCGATGTCGGAGTCGTTCGTGCTTTGGGACGCGCGGCGCCGGCTTGTTCTGTGTAACCGGAAATTCAGCGACTTCTTTAATCTTGAGCCTGGGCTTCTCAAGCCGGGCGCGTCTTACGAAGCCTTGGAGGCGGCGGCGGACGCGGCGATCCACGATGTCGGCCAGGGCCGGGACGATGACGAGGCGATGGAGCTTGAGCTCACCGACGGGCGTTGGATCCATCTCTCCGAACGTCCGACCCAGGAGGGCGGCTTGGTGTCCATCGGCACCGACATCACCGCCCTAAAACGCCAAGAAACTCAATTGCTTGAAAACGACAAAATGCTGCGTCGGACCGTGTCCGACCTCCAGGCGTCTCAAGAGCGCATTGCCGAACTCGCGCGTAAATACGAAGAAGAAAAGATCCGCGCCGAGGAAGCTAACCGGTCAAAGTCCGAATTCCTCGCCAATATGTCTCACGAATTGCGCACGCCGCTGAACGCCGTCAACGGGTTCTCAGAGATCATGGTGAAGGAGCTGTTCGGCGAGCTTGGGGACAAGCGGTACAGCGAATATGCGCGCGATATTCTTGCGTCAGGGCAACATTTGCTCGCCTTGATCAATGATATTCTCGACATGTCGAAAATCGAAGCTGGCAAAATGCAACTGGCTCTGGAGGACGCCTATCCGGATGAGTTGATCGAACAATGCCTGCGCCTGATGCGCGGGCGCGCCGAGGAGGCCGGCCTCGAACTGCTGGTGGAGATGGACGACCTGGCGGAAATCGAAGTCGATCCGCGGGCGTTCAAGCAGGTGCTGCTGAACCTTTTATCTAATGCGGTGAAGTTCACGCCTGAAGGCGGGACAGTCAATATCCGCGCATTCACCGATGCGGAGTATTTGAATGTTCGCGTCGTCGACACCGGCATCGGCATTGCTGAGGATGATCTGGCCCGGCTCGGCCGGCCGTTCGAACAGATTGAAAGCCAGCATTCCAAGGTTCACCAAGGCTCTGGGCTCGGCTTAGCGCTCTCGAAATCTCTGGTGGAGATGCACGGCGGCACGCTCACGATCGATAGCACGCTCAGCCAAGGCACGACAGTGACCTTCACCTTGCCGTGCAAAACGAGCGACGCACCGGCGCTCGACCCCACCCCGCATAGACAAACCGTGGCCGCGCAATAGCGCGAACCGGTGCTCGGGGCAGCGATTAGCGTTCCGGCGTCGCGGGTTCCGCGTGCGCGCCGTCGCGTGGCGGACCACCGGGCCGGCGGCGAAAGCCCGGTCCCCGGCGTAACCGCTCGGTCGACAAAATCTCCGCGCGCCGCTCAGGCGTCAGGTCCGCCAAAATACTGACCAAGGCCGCATCACCACGCTGGGCCATTAAAAGCCGCGCCGACCGCGCGCGCTCAAGCGCCGCAGAAACCGCCGCGGCGTCGAACGGCTCGCTGCGCAAGGCCCGTTCCGCCGCCCGGCGCGAAGCAGCCGCGTCGCGTAAGATCGGACCCGCGCGTTCTCCAGCCTGGCGAAGTTTGCTCAGCGCACGGCGACGTTCGGCCGGGGTTAAAGCCTCCGCCAAACGCCGCATAGACAGATCTGCGATACCGGGAAACCGCGGCTCGGAGACAGCCTGGTAGGGGCCCGTAATCCGCGCGCCGTGGACCCACCCCACAATACCCGCGCCGATCACCACGCCATTGATCAAGACCGACGCCGACAGCGCGATGATCAATCCCAAGGGTCGCCGCTGAACCGCGCTCATGCGTCACCCTCCAAGCCCTCAAACCCCACCCAATCGAAGGGCGGATCTAAACTCGCGGCGAGCAAGGCTTCTCCCGCAAAGGCGTTTTCGTCAAAGGCCACCACGCCGCCGCCTAACCCGATCGCCAGTCCTAAGGTGAGGCAGGCCGCAATCGCGCCCGCCGGCTGTCGCAGCCAGTCCGGCAGCTCAACCCAACCCGGGACGCTTGGTCGAGGGGCGCGCGGCGCCTGCGCCGCAACCCGCTCGCGCAACGCATCCGAGGGCGCGGTCACGGAGGCGCGGTCCAACCAGCCGTCGAGTTGGCGCGCGGCGTCAACCGCAGCGGCGAGCTGGGCATTGTGTGCGAGCAGCGCATTGAGCTGGGACCGCTCGGCCGCGGGCCAACGCTTTGGGTCGCCGCCATAGGCCTCAATGATCGCCAACGCGCGTTCGGCGCTCAGGCTGGGCCGGCTCCGGCTCATAGGGCCTCTCTCCTCTGACAAGCGTCTTTCATAGCGCGGAGCCGTCTAAGAGCTCGGACGCTTCGCCGGCAAGTTCGCGCCGAAGCGTCCGTCGCGCCCGAGACAATAGGCTCTCCAACGCCTCCACGCTGATCTCCATCGCGGCTGCGGCGTCAATATTCGATAGCTCTTTGTAGTAACAAAGACTTAAAGCGGCGCGCTGGCGTGGCGGCAAGGTGGCGACAGCAGCCTCGACCCGGCGCGACACGTCCGCTGCAGCCAGCCCGTCGGCCGGGCCCGGTCCCGAATCGGGCTGTTCAGGCGGGTGCTCCACGAGAACCTCGCGCCGCCGCCGCAACCGATCGTAACACAGGTTAAGCGTCACCCGATGCAACCAGGTGGACAGTTTGGCCTCGCCTTCACGCCAGTTCGGCGCCGCGCGCCATACCCGTAAAAACGCGTCTTGGGCCACATCCTCCGCCTCGGTCTCATCCATCATCATCCGCCGAGCCAAACTCAGAACGGCCGGCAAGCGGCGGTCCATCAGCTCAGCCGCCGCTCGTTGATCGCCGCGCGCAACTTTGCGCAGTAGGCCCACGTCGGGGTCATTGGCGGTTTTAGCCCGCACGTCGTCGCTTTCGCCTCGCCGCCCCTGACCCCGACAAACCGATCCGCGCGCCTTACTCCACCGCCTCGGGGCCGGGGACGCCGCGCCGGCCGCCAAAGCGTTCGCGCATAGCCGTCCGTATCTCTTGGCGGGTTACTTGATCGTCCGAATTCGCGTCGAAACGCTCAAACAGACGCGCGTCCTGGCTGAGGTATTCGTCCCGGGTGACGACCCCGTCGCCATCTGCGTCCAAGCTACGACGCTCAAAACCGCGGTTGCGCGCACGCTCAGATTTATAAGTGTCCATTTCCGCCAAGCTCGCCATACCATCGCCATCCGCATCGATGGCGTCGAACGTGCGTACCCGAACCTCCGTCATCTCCGCGCGGGACACCGCGCCGTCGCCATTCAAGTCCGCCCGCTGGAACACTGCGCCTGCGCCGCGTCCCGGACCGCCTGGACCGGCTTGAAACGCGAAGGCCGGAGTGGCGGCTGCGACGGCGACCACAGCCATGCTCAAAATCCGTATATCAGTCATCATTCTAATTCGCTCCATTCAGACGAGCCCGCCGTCCATACCCCTTTAACGGCTCGGTTCGGAGTTTCCGTCGCCGGCGAGCGGTCCGACCAGCGCATCAAACGCCGCGCGCACAGACGTCTGGGCCTTACCCAACGCCGCTTCTAAGGCGGTGAAATCCTCCGCACCGACGGCTTCGGCCAACAACCCCTTCAGTGCATTCGGCGCTTGAGCGGGATCGAATGGCCCTTCACTCACAATTTGCAGCCATTGATTGAGATCGGCGTAAAGCGCGCAAGCCGCTGAGAGCGGTCGCGCCCAAGGCGGCCCGAGTAAGCCCGCTTTGACGCAAGCGGCCAGCGCGGCTTTGGTTGACGTCTGTAAGCAGTCTGGATGATCCGCGCCATGGACGAGTTGGAGATAGTGGGCGATGAATTCGAGGTCGATTAAACCGGCGGGCGCGCGCTTAAGATCCCATGGGCTCGCCGCCGGTCGTTCTCGCTCCAAGCGCCGACGCATGTCACATACCGCGGCGGCCACGACATCTTTGTCCCGAGGCTGGGTCAAAATCGACCGGATCGCCGCCTCAGCGCGCGCCTGGAGCGCGGCGCAGCCGCAGGCGATGACCCGCGCGCGGGTGAGCGCCATAAGCTCCCACGTCCAAGCGTCACCCGCATAATACCGTTCGAACGCGCTGAGGCGCACCGCAATGGGCCCGGCTTTACCCGAAGGACGCAATTGCATGTCCACGGCATACAGCTCGCCTTCGGCCGTCGGCGCGGACAACGCGGCGATCAGCCTTTGGGTCAGGCGCGCGAAGTACACTTCCGGGGCCAAAGATCGGGGCCCTTCGGAGGTCGCCACCCCGGCAGCGACGTCATAGACCAGCATCAAGTCGAGGTCGGAGCCCGCCGCCATTTCCCGCCCGCCAAAGGTGCCTAAAGCGATGACGGCGAATTCCCCTGTGATGGCGCCATGGCGGCGTTGGATCTCCGCATGGGCGGCCTGGGACAAGGCGCAGCACAGAGCGTCGGCCAGCCGGGCGTAAGCGCCGCCGGCGACGTGCGCGCTGGCGCGGCCGTCCAAAACATGGGCGCCGATCCGGAATAACGCCTCGCGTCCGAACACCCGAGCGGCGTCCAAAGCCGACTCTAGGGTTTGCGCTGGCGCGAGCGCGCGGCCCACGGCGGCGCGGATATCATCCTCGGTCTCCGCGTCCAGCGGCGCGTCGAATTGGGGATTTAAAAGCGCATCGAGGATCACCGGCCGCCGCGCTAGGGTCTGCCCCAACCGCGGCGCTAGGGCGAGCATCCTGATCAATCGCGCCCTTAACGCCGGTGCGTGCGCCATCAGGCTTAAAACTTGGACACCGGCGGGCAGGCCCGCGAAAAAATCCGCAAACCGCACAAACGCGGTGTCCGGCTGCCCGGTTTCGCTAAGCGCCACCAGCAAAGCCGGCGTAAACCGGGTCAACGCGGAGCGGGCGCGCGGGGTCCGGGTGGCGCGGACCCGCCCGGCGCGCCAGGCGCGGACTTGCTCCCAGACTTGCGCAGGATTTGAGAACCCTAATCCGGCGAGGGTCGCCAGGGTGGCGGGTTCGGGCTCCACCCCGGTGAACACCCAATCACCGGGCGGCGCAGCAGCGGCGTCATCCTCCGCGCCGTCCGCAAACAGCGTCGAATACCGCGCATGGACCGCGCGTTTCGTGGCGATCACATCCGCGTCGAACGCGCCCAAATCGGGATACCCCGTCAATGCGGCGACCCGGTCCCGGTCTGTGTCGGCAACCGGGAGGATGTGGGTCTGTTGATCCTCCAGCATCTGAATACGGTGTTCGATATCGCGCAGGCGCCCATAGGCCGCTGCGAGCGTTTGGCGATCGCCGTCGGCCACGAACCCGGCCGTGGTCAACGCGCTAAGCGCTTCCAGCGTGCGAGGCGCGCGCAAGCGGTCAAACCGGCCGCCAAACAATAATTGCTGCGTTTGGACATAAAACTCGATCTCGCGGATGCCGCCTTTGCCGAGTTTGACGTCGCTGCCTGGGGGATGGATGCGCGCGCGGTCGCCCACCGATTGGATTTGCCGCTTTATGGCGTGGATATCGTCGATCGCGGCGTGGTCGAGGTATTTGCGCCAGATGAAAGGGTCCAGTCGCGCCAGAAAGGCGGCCCCGGCTTCTGCGTCGCCCGCCGCAATCCGCGCCTTGATCAAGGCCGCGCGTTCCCAATTCTGGCCGAGCGCCTCATAATACCGCTCCGCCATGTCGACATTGACCGCCACTGGGGTGGCGCCAGGGTCTGGGCGCAGGCGCAAATCCACACGGAACCCGTAACCCAGCGCAGTCCGTTCGCTCAAAAGCGCACAGAGCCGTTGAACGGTCCGGTTCAAGAACGCCTGGGGCTCGACCGCCGCAGCCAAATCCAACGCCGAAGGGTCAAAGAAGACGACGATATCGATGTCACTGGAATAGTTGAGTTCGAATGCCCCGTGCTTGCCTAATGCGGCGACGAAGACACCCTTAATCGGACTATTGTCCGTGTCCGGCGACGGGCACCGCCCCCGATCGGACGCCTGCCGCGCGGTCACCCGCAAGGCGCCTTGCAAGCAGGCGTCTGCGATTTGAGACAAGGCGCGCGCGGTGCTCGCCCAATCCCAATAGCCCGCCAAGTCCGCAAGCGCGATCACCAAATGCGCCTGACCCTTCGCGCGGCGAATGGCGGATTGAGCCGCCTCGGTCACCGCGCAATCGCTTAACGCTGTTTCCAGATCCTCGCACAGCTCCGCGACGACAGTCTCCGGCGGCTGGGCAAGCGCGGCCTCCACTGTGGCGGGAAACCGTCGCGCGCTTCGCGCCAAATAAGGCGCCGCGGAAAACACCGCGTCCAGGAAGGCACCCACTGGGTCCGATTGCGGCGTGCGCCCGAGCGCGCCCGCCAGCCCCTCTCGCGCCCGAGCCGCTGCGGCCGCATCAACGATGCGCAAAGGCGACGGCGCTGACGCCAAGTGCGCCGCGAGCCCCGTCATTTCACGCTTGGCAAGATCAAAGCGGCGCGCAGCCCTGGTCCATAACCCTCAAGCGCCCCAGGACCGTCGCTCAGTTCGAAGCGACCGCCATGGATCTCCGCGACCGCTTGGACCAAGCTCAGCCCCAATCCGGCGCCGGGTTTAGACAGGCTGCCATCAAGCCGAACGAAGCGTTTTTTTACCCGTTCGCGCTGATCCGCAGGGATCCCCGGCCCGGTGTCGGTGACCGAGATCTCCACCTCCCCCGAGGCGCAGCGTCTGAGCCGCAACGCGACCGCCCCGCCTTCAGGGGTGTATTTCACAGCATTGTCGAGCACGTTCGCGACGGCCTGGGCCAGGAAGCCGCGATCGGCAAGCACGCTCAAGCCCTCCGCGCAGTCGTAGGAAAACTCCAAGCCCGCTTCCTCACACACCGGGTCATACATCTCGCAAAGATCGCTCAACACCTCGCAAGGGTCCATGGGTCGAAGCTGATCGCGACGCTCCCCCGCCTCCAGACGCGCAATGCGCAACACGGCGTTGAACGTATTCAGAAGATCGTCGGCGTCTTGAATGGCCGAGCCGAGGGCTTCTTCTTTGTCGATTGAGCCGGAGGTGTCCCGAGCGGCGGCTTCGAGCCGATTGCGCATGCGGGTCAAGGGGGAGCGCAGATCGTGGGCGAGCGCGTCGCCTGCGTGCCGCATCGAACTCATCAAGAGTTCAATGCGCTCGAGCATAGCGTTCAGATTACCCGCCAAGGCGTCGAGTTCGTCGCCCGAACCATTGCGCGGCGCCCGCCGGCTGAAATCCCCGGCTTGAACATCGCGCGCCACCGTGTTGAGCATTTCCAGCCGGCTTGCGAAGCGCTGGCTGACGACCGCGCCGCTGATTAAGCCCAACCCGAGCACTAAGCTCGCCGCGATCAGCACCGAGTCTGTCGCGCCCCGGGCGAAATGGGCTTGCTCGGTGATATCCCGCCCGACCATGATTACATGGCCCGACGGCAAGGTTTCGACCAAGCCCATGGCTTCACGCAACTCGAAGTCGCCGGTTTCCGGATCCGGGGACCGGTATTCAAACCGCAACCGATCTTCATTAAGATTAGCGTTTTCAGGGAGCGCGTTGACGTTGCCCGAAATCGGCGATCCGTCGGACAAAGCGAAATAATAGAGATAAGGCGCGGCCCCGACCTGGCGCTGGACGATCGCTTTATTCAGGGCTCCCACCCCGCCGGACCGATAAATCCGCACGAGCGTGTCCATTTCAACGCTCAGAACACGATCCGTCTGGCGGGTGAGCGCGCCGACGGTCGAGATGTAAATATAGGCGAGCAGCGCGAGTGCGGAGAGACTGAATAGAATGGACGCTAATAACGTTAGGCGAAACGTTGTCGTCCGTAGAAAATTCAACCCCATTTCGGGTGATTATCCTTGAAGGCGGTAACCAGCACCACGAACTGTGTGAAGCAACGCCTTATCAAAATCCTTGTCTATTTTCGATCGCAAACGCGAAATATGCACATCGATGACATTAGTCTGCGGGTCGAAATGATAGTCCCAGACCTTTTCCAACAACATAGTCCGCGTCACAACCTGCCCCTCATGCTTCATGAGAAACTCCAAGAGCCTAAACTCTCGGGGTTGGAGCAAAACCGCCTCTCCGCCGCGCGTCACCGTGCGCGCCAATAGGTCCATCTCCAAATCGCCAACCACGAGTTTGGTTTTTACCGCCTCCGGATCCCGACGACGGGCGAGCGCTTCGACGCGCGCTAGAAGCTCGGCGAAGGCGTAAGGCTTGGTCAGGTAATCGTCACCTCCAGCCTTAAGACCGTCAACGCGGTGATCGACCTCGCCCAAGGCGGAGAGCACCAAAACCGGCGTGCGGACATCTTCGGCGCGCAACAGCCGGATCATGTCCAGCCCGTCGCGCTTGGGCATCATGCGATCGACGACCAAAACATCATATTCCGAGGCGCGGGCCATTTCGAGGCCGGCATCTCCGTCGTGGGCAAGGTCGACGACGTGGCCGCTTTCGCTAAGGCCTTTTTGCATGTAGCGCGCAGCCACCGCATCGTCTTCAACCACCAAAACCCGCATAAGCCTGTCATTTCCTAAAGCCGACGGGGTGGACCGACACCGCCCACCCCGCAGCTACATTTAACCGTTTTCGTCAGTGTCGAAGGGCAAACCGATGAGCCGGCTACCCAGCCGGTTGACCACGGTTAGGAGCACCGCCGGCCGACCGGACGCGCGAACGTCCTCCACCGCAGCCTCGAAAGCGTCCACATCATCGACCGCTTGGCGCTGGACCTCGGTGATCACGTCGCCAGGGCGGAAGCCCTCCTGCTCCGCATCGCTGCGCCGGGTCACAGACGTCACCACGACCCCGGACACCTCCTCGCCTAACTCAAGCTCGGAGCGCGCCCGGTCATCGAGATTGCGCACGGACAATCCAAGCTCGGAGGCTTGGCGCGGGCCGTCACTAGAGGGGCGCGATTGCGTGTCCGTTCGGCCAAGCCCTTCGATCCGCGAACCGATCACAGCGGTGAGTTCGGCTTCGGAATCGTTGCGCCAAATAGTGAACTCCGCCCGCTCGCTCACCCGCAATTCGCCGACCAATCGGGTGAGTTGCCGGTTGTCTTCGACGTCGACCCCGTTCATCGCCAAAATCACGTCGCCAGGTTCAAAGCCCGCTTGATCGGCCGGGCTGTCGGGCACGACGGTGTTGACCAACGCCCCTGAAGTGCCCTCGAGGCCCAGGCTCAGCGCTTGGTTCTCATTGACCGCGCCGATTTCAACGCCGAGCCAGCCCCGCTCAACCGTACCGTTTTCGATCAAGACCTTCGTGATCCGTGCGGCGACGTCGCTTGGGATCGCAAAACCGATACCGACCGATCCGCCGGAGGGCGAAAAAATTTGGCTATTCACGCCGATGACGTGACCGGAAAGGTCGAAGGTCGGCCCGCCGGAATTGCCGCGATTGATCGGAGCGTCGATCTGAATGAACTCATTGTACAAGCTATTGCCGACGCCGCGGCCGATCGCTGAGATAATCCCGGCGGTGGCCGTGCCGCCTAAGCCGAAGGGATTACCTACCGCGACGACCCAGTCACCGACCCGCAAATCCTCTGTGGTCTCGGCGAATTCCACAAACGCAAACGCCTCGTCGGCGTCCACCTTTAGAACCGCCATGTCGGTCTCAGGGTCACGACCGACGAGTTCAGCTTCGTAGTCATCACCGTTATCCAGAATGACCCGGATCTCGGTCGCATTTTCCACGACATGGTTGTTGGTGACGAGAAAACCGTCTTCAGAGATGAAGAAACCCGAGCCTTGCCCGCGTCCCTCGCGGGGTTCGGGCTCCAAGTCCTCAGGGTTGAACCGGCGGAAAAACTCCCGGAATTGCGGGGGCAATTGATCTAAGTCCGGCAAGCCGTCGGGGCCGGAAAAGCGCAAGTTACGCTGTGGGATCTCGGTCACCACGTTGATTTGCACCACCGCGGGGCTCACGTGCTCGATCAGGTCGGCGAAGCTTGATGGCGCGCCGTTCGGACCGCCAGCCACAACAGCGCCACCGGAGCGCGATTGCGCGGTGGCGAAATCCACAGGCGCGAACAAAGCTCCCGCCGTAAACACGGCGCAAAGGCCTAAGGACAAGCTCGCCTGTCGCAAAAGGGTCGACTTAAAGGTCATCGAATTTCAGTCCTTTCATACCAGACCAAAGGAGATAAGGCGTCCCTGTTCCCTAATCACCTGGGCCGGCGCGCTTATCTATGCACTTTCTGAGGCCTTACAGATTTGTAAGTCAGCCCCGGCGGTTCAATCATTTTCTTCGGTTCGCACAACCACGGGTCCGTGAAGCGTTCGGTGCACCGGGCATTTATCCGCGATCTCCACCATGCGCTTGCGCGCCTCCGCGTCAAGCGGGCCGTCGAGCGTCAGTTTGCGGGTGAAGATGTCCACGCGCGCCTTCTCATTCTCCTCGCAGGTTTCGCAATCCTCCGCGTGGCCGCGTTCATGGGACACGTCCACGCGCACGCGCTCCAGCGGTAAGCCCTTGCGATCGGCGTACATGCGCAAGGTCATGCTTGTGCACGCGCCCAGCGCCGCGTTCAGCAGATCATAAGGCGACGGGCCAACATCATCACCTCCGACTGAGACCGGCTCGTCCGACAGAAAGTGATGGTCGCCAACGACCACGTGGTTCTGAAACTTGCCCGCCCCCGTCTCGGCGACGACGGCCGCGCCCGGGCTTGGTTTCGGCCGTGCGGCCTGTTCAGCGTCGGTCATCGCATAGCGCGACGCCCACGCCGCTATAACGTCAGCGGCGTAGATCGCGTGGTCACGATTGGTCAACAGGTGATCGGCGTTATCCAGGCTGAGGAAGCTTTTGGGATGTTTGGCGGCTTTAAAAATCCGCGTCGCGTGATCAATCGAGACGGTCGCATCGATCGGCGAATGGCAGACAAGCAGCGCACGTTTAAGAGAGCCGACTGCGTTTTCAATGTTTTGGCTTGAGATATCGTCAATGAATTGCTTTTTGATCGTGAACGGACGGCCGGCCAATTTGACATGAGCCTCGCCGCTTTTCTCGATTTCTTCGAGATTGTCTTGGAAATGGTGCTTGACGTGTTCGACATCGGAGGGCGCGGCCAAAGTGGCGACGGCGCGGACGCTGGGCAAACGCCCCGCAGCGGCCAGCACCGCCGCGCCGCCCAGGCTGTGGCCGATCAAAATGTGCGGCGCTTCGTAGTCGGCCTCAAGAAACTGGGCCGCGGCCACCAAATCATCGACATTGGACGAAAAATTCGTATTCGCGAAATCACCGTCGGAATGGCCTAAACCGGTGAAATCAAACCGCAGCGTCGCAATGCCGACCTCCGCGAGCCGACCGGTGATCCGCGCTGCGGCGAACACGTCTTTAGAACATGAAAAGCAGTGTGCAAACAATGCGTAAGCACGCGGTCGGCCCGCAGGGCGCTCTAGGCGCGCCGCCAACCGAACGCCAAGACCGCCAGTGAATTCCACGCGATTGGAGGAAGGCATAAAGACATGCTCCGAGACCAAGGGCCTTAGAGCATATCAGTAAGACCAGGCGAAGATCAGCCGTTCACTGCGAGATTGACCCGTTCGCTGAGATCCTCCGGACTGGCGGCCCGGAAGCGGCGGCGCGCCAAGTCGCCAAACTGTTCACCGCCGGCCGCGAGCGCGACTTGCACCACCGGTTCAAACCAGATCTGAGCAGCCTCAAATCCGTCCTGATCGGTGCCCCGCGCAACGCGGACCAATTCGTCGACATAATCGGTGATGTAAGTTTCCGCATCCGCTAATGCTTGATTAACGGCGTTCGAATAACCGCCCTGTGCGCCAAGCGCGGACGATGCTCGCACCAACTGGGCGAATGACGTTGTGCGCGCGATCGTTTCAGGATTGGGTTCGACGTCTAAGTCCGGCTGTACAATACGCGGCGCGTTGCGCGCGCCCCGACGGCGAACGATCGGTAAGCCCTGCTCGAGTTCGGTGTTCAACTGACCGCAAATTTTCTCCATCCGTCGGGCGGCCTCGGCGCGCGCTCGGGAGATGCGCACGCCCCACGCGCCGTCCTTTTGAATCTCGAACTCTCTCGTCATGCCGATCGTGCGAACCATGATTGACTTGAGAGCGGCCAGCGTACCGTCCACATCAATTAAGCCCCGACGCGGCAATTCTAGTTGCGTCAACCACTCATCCAGATCGTCGATCAAAGTGTCGCCGACCAGTTTCATATCTGTTTTGGTGATGACCCGGTCCGAGCTCTGCTTGGTGCATCGTTTCAATGCACGCAAGACCTGGTGCGGTTGGCGCAGCCGACGTGCAACTAAAATCAGCAGCAATGGCGCAACGTCCGGGGCGATTTCAACTAATCGATCGTGTAGAACACGAACTTGGTCGACCAAGCCGTCGTTCAATTCTTGCACCAAATCGCCCCAATCGGCGAAAAACGCGTTGATTTCCGGTCCAACCGTGAGGATTGCGGCGATGTGTTCGGCTTCGGCGACCCGCGCCTCGCTGCCCAGCTTTTTCAACAAAGCTTTGCGCCGAGCTTTGTCCGCAATGGCATGCTGTGCGCCGGCGGCGGCGCGGCGCTGCCACTCCGAGGGATCGTCCTCCGGCTCACCGGCGAGATCGCGCACAGCCCAAGCCCAAAACGCCTCCAGACCCGCCTCGGTCAATCGGCCCGCGCCCCAAGACGCGTTCGACGGCGACGCAAGCGGGCGTACCGGAGCCAACGCCTTGGCCTTGCGCTGTTCGCTTGCGGCTTTCTCTTCCGACGCAAGGCTCGCCATAGCGTTTTCAACCAGCGCCATGAGCGCATCGCTGTCCTTTGCGCCCGAGCTCAATGCCGCCAGCAGTGCTTGGCGATGCTTCGCTGGCAGCGATTGGATCAACGCCATGACCCGGTCGCGCTGAGCGCTATTCAGTTTACTCATGCGGTTCGCCTAGGCACGGTTAATAACAATAACAGTGTGTCACAGGCGTTGTTAACGTTAGATTTATGAACGTACGATCGGGAGTTCTAGCGTGGCGCGCAATCCGCCAGCGGGCGCGTCGTCAAAGCTCAACCGCCCGCCGTAAGCTCGCGCGAGATCATGCACGATCGCCAAACCCAAACCGCTTCCCGGCGCGGTTTCGTCCAGGCGCGCGCCGCGGGCCAAAACAGCGTCGCGTTTGTCCAGCGCAACGCCAGGACCGTCATCGTCAATATGTAAAACAAGAGCGTCGGGGGTTGCGAGCGCTTTAAGTCCGACCGACGCCTCACCCCATTTGCAAGCGTTTTCGAGGAGATTACCGATCATTTCCTCAAGGTCTTGCCGCTCGCCGCGGAACGACAGATCATCACCAACAACACAATGGATTTTCACACCTTTTCTAGAAAATATTCGAGAAAGGGTCCGAGTAAGATCGGCTACGACCGGCGCCACCGGCGTCCGTGCGCCAAGCGCCTGAGCGCGCGCCGCAGCTCGGGCGCGCCGCAGATGGTGGTCAACCTGGCGCGTCATCGTCTCAGTCTGACGTCGCACGACATCGGCGAGCGCGCTGTCCTGGCGTTCGACTTCAGTGCTTAGCACGCTGATCGGCGTCTTTAGGGCGTGCGCGAGATTGCCGACATGGGTGCGAGCGCGCTCGACCACTTCGCGGCTATGATCGAGTAAGGAGTTCAATTCAGCGGCCAACGGCGCCAGTTCAGAGGGGTATCCCCCGGCAAGTCGCTCTGCGCGCCCCTCGCGTACCTGGGCTACATCATTTGACATGCGAAAAACCGGGCCTAAGCCGATGCGGACCTGCAAAGCAATCGCAATGACGAGACACGCCGCAGCGAGCGCGACGGCCCAACCGGTCACCGTGGCGAAGCGCGCGACCGATCGCTCCGCGGGCCCTAGATCCGCTGCGGCGCCTGCAATAATCCACACCGGTCGACCCGGCAATTGGGAAGCTTCAAGCAGTAAGCGCAAAGACTGGCCGTCTGGGCCGTCAACGGCTGTTGTTACCCAGCCACCGGGAACCGCCAGCGCATCGTCCAGCACCGCGGGCGCGGGCTCCAAGGTTTCATCAAACAGTGAGCGAGATTTAAGGATTGTACGGAACCCTCCGCCTGGCTCTTGTTGAAACACTTGCCAATAGCGGCCCGAAAACGGCCGTTCAAAACGGGGATCGCCCGGCTGTCTTGGCAAGATCACCCCGCCGCGACCGTCGTTTTCCACGAACGCGATCAGCGTTTCGCTGACGCCCCGGAGACTATCGTCGATTTCCTGGAAAACCGCCTGGCGATAAAGCGTTGAAAGCCCGAAAACCCCCAAAGCCAGCAAACCGACCGCCCAAACCGCCGCGCCGAGCACCAATCGGCGCGCTAATGAACCTTGGGTACGCACCTGCGGGCGTGAGGAGATGCGGCGCGCGGCGGCGGGATCCGCAGCGCCGCTCAAGACACGTCCGGATCAATGAGCCGGTAACCGACCCCGCGGGCGGTCTCGATCCGCGCCGAGCCGATTTTTTTGCGCAGCCGGCCGATGAACACCTCAATCGTGTTGGAATCGCGATCAAAATCCTGATCGTAGATATGCTCAATAAGTTCCGAACGCGAGATCACGCGGTCCTGGTGATGGGCCATATAGCTGAGCAACCGGAACTCATGGGAGGTCAGTTTGATCGGCTCACCGTCCACAAACGCCCGGGCCGCGCGGGTGTCCACCCGTAACGCACCGCACTCAATCGTCGCGCTGGCGTGCCCGGCCGCCCGACGAACCAGCGCACGAAGTCGGGCGAGCAATTCTTCAGAATGGAACGGCTTGGTCAGATAGTCGTCAGCGCCGGCGTCGAACCCGGCGACTTTTTCGCTCCACCGGTCGCGTGCAGTCAGGATGAGCACGGGCGCTTGACGTCCAGCTTGCCGCCACCGCTCCAAGACGCTGACCCCGTCAATCGTCGGCAGGCCCAAGTCCAAAACAATGGCGTCGTACGGTTCAGTGTCGCCCAAATGCCAACCGTCCTCCCCGTCGTCCGCCGTATACACGGCGTAGCCCGCATCCTCCAGAATTGAGCGCAACTGGCGGTTAAGGTCCGGATCGTCTTCGACGACGAGAACCCGCATTAGCGCCGCCGCCCGGAGTCGTACATCACCGCACCGGTCCGCGCGTTCACATCGAAGTCAATCCGGCGTCCGTCATTAAGCCGAAGTTTCATGCGATAGACCACAGCACCACTGGGGCGGTTTTGTAAAACCGAGTCAAGAAGCTGAGCGCCCGGATACCGCCGACGCGCGATTTGCAACGCCTGGCTGAGCGTTAGACCCCGTCGCGCTTGGGCGAGCACGATCGTCTCCGCCCGCCATGCGTCGCGCGCCATGGCCTGGCCGCCCCAAAACGGCGCGCACGGCGCGACGGCCAGCACAGCGGCCATGAGCATGATCCTTCGCATATTCATGGATCGACGCTATCCCCCAACCATTGAACCCGCGCTGAACGCCCCGTTATTCGCTATAAATCCCAATCTGCGCGCGGATCATGCTTCGCCCCATTTCGCCAAGATTTTACAAACGCTTCAAGCTTGTCATCCACGTCTTCGGGCAAATGAACGACGAGGCGGACCCTTTGATCCCCGCGCCCGCCACCGGAGCGTTGCGCCCCTTTGCCCCGCAACCGCAGAACTGCGCCCGTATTCGCGCCCTTGGGTACGCTGAGCATGACCGCCCCGTCCACCGTCGGCGCGCGAATTTTCGCCCCTAGAACCGCTTCATTCAATGAAATTGGCAGATCAAGCACCACATCGTCCCCGTCACGGGTGAAAAACCGATGCGGATTAATTGTAATTTCGACGAACGCATCTCCCGCGGGCGCACCCCCGGCGCCCGGACGGCCCTGGCCTTTCAAACGCAAGACTTGACCGGTTTGCACACCCGCAGGCAGCGCCACCTCTAGCGTCCGGCCATCCGCGATCTTAACGCGTTTGGTTTGCCCTAGCGCCGCCTCCTCGAAACTGACTTTCAGGGCGTAGCGGACGTCATCGCCCGCAATTGCGCCAGACCGCGCGCCGGAGCCACCAAAACCTGGCGTAAACCCCGGCTTGTCTCGTGCACCGAAGACTTCGGAGAAAAACTCACTAAGATCGTCAAAACCGCCGCCCTGGGTCGCTCCAGGTCCGCCGCCGGCGCCCGCGCGGGCGCGAGGGCGCGCACCAAAACCGCCAAACGGCTCCGCGCCCATGCGGCGATTGCCCTCGGCGTCAATCACCCCCCGATCATAGGCCGCTTTACGATCGGCGTCGGAAAGGAAATTGAATGCCGCCGACACCTTTTTGAACCGCTCCTCGGCGGCTTTGTCACCGGGACGCGCATCGGGGTGCAGCGTCTTGGCAAGCTTTCGGTAGGCGCTGCGTACCGCGTCGACATCCGCACCCTTTAATACGCCCAGCACCGAATAGGGATCTTCCGCCACGCCGGCCACCGCCTCATCTCGCGCTCGCACACGCCTTTGAGGTGGCGGGTTTTGCGACCATAAGCAAGCCCCAAAGCGTCCGTGGGATTAAAGGCTGAACGTTGTGTCGGCCCAAATCCCCGGTCCGACACGATCGGAAAGCTGGGCGACGCGCAAGCGCACGCCAGCACTTAAGCCATGCGGAAAAACCGCCGAGAATTCTGAGCCAACGAGGTCGAAGCCGGGACTGTCAGTCTCGAAACTGCGTAATGGACCGTCAAGAGGGCCGACCTCGAGACCATAGCGTTCATAGGCCTCGCCTAAGGGGATCTCCGGGCTCACCCAGTCATCGCCGCCCACGCGCGAGCGCCTGATCCAGGAGAACCGGAGCCCATCGGCCAAACCCGTCGCCGTCAATCTGACCGGGCTGAGGGGTTTGAGCGCGGCTCCGCCAACGCGCTCATCAACCAGCGTGCTGAACGCGCCTAACGGGTCTTCCCCCACCGGAGCAAACCGCCAACGCAGTGGCGCATCGCGCTCCCAGTCGGCCAAGTCAACGCCGAAGACCGGATCGAGCGCGACCAATACCGCGTCAACCGGCGCGCCCGCGTTCGCGGCGACCTCCGTACCAAACAGCCCGCGTAAGAGGCCCGAAAGCCGCCATTCCTGTGGCCCTACGAGCTCAGCGTCTCGCGCCTGTAGGATTTCCCAACCGCCATTCGCCGACCGCACGGCGACCCGATTAGCATCCGCGAGCGTGGCGAAATCCGTCGCGGCGGCGAAATCGGCGTTGGGCGCGTGAACCAGAAGCGCGTGGGCATGGTCCCATCGCCCAACCGGTCCAGGTGGTAAAGGCTCGCGCAAGCGACCGATCCCAGCGACCGGGCGCTCCAACCGCGCGCGAAATCGCGCGTCCGCATCACTGGGACCAGCGTGCACGTCGACCTGAGCCCAGGGATCGCCGAACGCCGCCAAAAGAGGACCGGACCGGTCAGCGCGCTCCTCCGGTAACCGCGGCAGATCCATCACGGCGGCGGCCGGACGCGCCGGACGAGGCGCAGGCAAAGGCGCGGCGATGGGCTCAGAGCTCGCCAAAGCGGCGGAGGACCGGCTGACCGCACCCTCCAACCCCAAAGCCAGATCGACGCCGATATCTCGACGGGCAATCCGGAACACCGCGTCACCGTCGTCGCCCTTTATGGTGACGACGTCACCAGGCTCCAACGCCATCCACGACAATGGCGCACGAATTTGCGCAGCGTGGGCTTGTGCGCGGCCTCGGGCGAGCCCGTCTTGGGCCAACCGCCGAGCTTGTTCGGCGTCAAACACGAGCGGCCAGTCGAAATCCAGCGTCCGCCCAGGCGCTTCGACGTTCCACCGCGTCCGCGCCGCAGCGATGCGGTAATCGCCGGCGTCCAAAATGAACCGGACGCGAGCGAGTTCCGGCGTTTCGTGGGGGTCTCCGCGAGTTTGCTCAACACGCGGGGCGTTCTCGGGCCAAACCAAATCGTCTTCGCTGAGGACCGCGTTCGGTTCTGCGCGAAAATGTCGAAAACCCAACCCGTCGAACCCTTCAACCGGCGCAAAGCCATAAGCTTGCGCGAGTGCGGTCATCGCCGTCCGCCCCGTGGCGGGGCCTTCAAGGACATAGCCGCTGACCAAGCCTGTGAGGTCGGACACGTCGACAGCTTCGGCGCCGGCTCTCACCGCAATGTCACGAACCACCGCGTCCAGTGGGCTCGACGCCAATCGACCGGTCAGCCAATGGCCCAGCCGCCAATTCGGACCATCGCTCCAAATCTGGGTCTGCGCGGGGAAATCGGGGAATGGACGGGCGTCCCAGGTCCAGACATGGGTATGCGCCCAATCGATCATTGGCGCCCCGTCGGGGGTCTGCTCCATTTGCGGGCCATCGGCAGACCAATGCTGGAGGAAGACCTCTAAATACCGCCGCTGGATTAAGTCGTCGCGTTCCCCGTTGGAGAAATACGGCAGGAAGCTCTCCGAGCTCTTCGGATCGACAAACACATTCGGCTGGTTTGCCCCCTTGTCGACGGCGGGACACCCGACTTCGGTGAACCGGATCGGTTTAGACCGCGGAACCCATGCGGTCGGCGCTTCCGACCTCACCCCGTTGAACCGTTCAAAATGCGGGTTCGACCACCATTGGCGCAGATCTTTGTATCGATAGACCCAAGCTTCGTCATAAGCGCCGTCGGTGATTGGCGCGCGCTCCTGGACGGCGCGCGCGTCAAGGTCGGGGTACCAGTAGTCAAACCCCTCCCCGCCTTCGACTTGACTGTCGAGATAGCCTGGATCGTAAAGCGAGCTCGATTGAGCGGCGTCCAAATGCCCGCCGCCGTCGCGCCAATCTGACAGCGGGCCATACCAGTCCACGCCGACGAAATCGATGGCTGGGTCGCCCCATAGCGGATCGAGGTGGAACCGAACGTCCCCAGAGCCGTCATTGGGGTGATGACCGAAATACTCAGACCAGTCAGCGGCGTAGGAGAGCTTCACATCGGGTCCGAGCACGGAGCGAACGTCGCGAGCCAGCGCCGCCAAGCCTTGCACAGTCGGATATTCGCCCCTCTCGTCGCGCACTTGGGTGAGACCGCGCAACTCCGACCCAATGATGAACGCCTCCAAGCCGGCGTCTTTGAGCCAATGGGCGTAATGAAGCACCATCCGGCGGAGGCCCCAATCCGAAGCGCGCCCGTGAAACCGCACGCTGTCGTCGTCTAACGAAAAGTCATTCGGCTCAGCGTCACCGAAAAAGGACTCGATTTGCGTCCTCGCCGAGACCGTTCCGTCGGTCGACCCCGGAAATCCAGCCGCAGGGTGGCAGGTGATGCGACCACGCCAAGGATGACGCGGTTGTTGGCTGCGGCCATAAGGATCGTCTAGGCCCGAGTTTTCCGGGATATCCATAAAGATGAACGGGTAAAAACTGACCTCGAAGCCTTCGGCCTTCAAAAAGGCGATGGCGTCGCGCAATGAGGCGTCATCGGGCGTGCCGCCATAGGCGGGGCGGCCATCGACTTGGCTGACCAAATGAGCGGCGTTGCGATGAACGCCGCCAACCCGCCATCCTTTAGGTTGAAACGATCCGGTGGCCGCCTCGACCCCAGGCCGCAGCCGGGTTTCGCCGGCGCGCAAATCATCACCCAACCAGCCACAAACCAGAGAAACACTTCTACAATTCGGCGCTTGCGCCTTGAGGTCCGCCACCGCTGCGGCGAAATCCGAAATTCCGCGCCCATTATTGACATTCACGGCGACGCTCTGGCCCGAATCCGCATCGCGATAGACCGGTTTGGGCGCGTAGGCGAACTCGCCGCTTGCTGGGATCATATTGACCCCTTCGATCAAGGTTTCGAGCGGCTTGACCCCCGGCGTCGGCGGCGCTTTGCGCATCACTTCAACGGAGACTTGGGGCAAACGCAGCCCCGTGGACTCAATGGGGAAATCTTCGAAGACCAGGTAAGCGAGATCGCGATAGGCCGGCGCGTCCTCCGCGCCTTGGCTGGCCGTGATGGCGGGGTCCGGCGCTTGGTCGGGAGCGCCAAGATGGGCTCGAAAGTTGAGCCGCGCTTGGCTGACCAGTTCACCGTTGAGCCAAATCCGACCCACCGCGTCGATCGGCCCCTCGCAGAGCGCGACCGCGAAGGTGGCGAGGTAATCGGCGTTGCTGAGATCACGCGCGCCCTTCCCCCCGCGGCTTTGCTGTTTGCGGACGACCCCGCCGAACCAGATGAGCCGCCCCGGGACCCGGGCGCGGCCATAGACTATCGGTAAAGCCGCGCCTTCGGCGGCGCCGCTGATGGGGAGCGCCTCCAGCCGCGGCCCGTCGATCCGGCGTTTGGGAGCGAGGAAGCGATCAATCACCGCCCCGCCGACCAACCCGACGAAACCCGCGGCCGCGCCGGCGAGTTCAGATGCGCCCCCCGCCGCGCCCGTTATTGCGGTCAACGCCAAACGCGCCATTAGTCCTTGTCCTCCTTCGAAGGCGGCGGCTCGACCCCGGGAAACCCGAATGCGCCGGCGACGCGAGCCCCAAAGGCTCCGAGCGGCGTTTCCGCCACCGTCCGCCCCCAATAGGCGTGAATGATCCACCCCGGCTGCGAGACAATCGCGCAATGGCGCGCAGGCTCGTCCCGACGCGGCGCTAGGATAAGGACGTCGCCCGTGGACGCTGTTTCCGTGGGTGTCGGCACTAGGAATGCGTGGGCGGCTTCGATCAGGCGCGTATCGCCGGGACCAAACCAATCGGCACGATAGGCCGGCGTTGGCAGGGGCTCCGGGCCGATTAAGGCCCGCCAAACACCCCGGATCAGGCCCAAGCAATCACAACCGGCGCCTTTCGCGCTGGCCTGATGGCGGTAAGGCGTTCCAATCCAAGACCGCGCTTCGAGCAGGATTGCGACCCGGGGGATCGGCGCGAAATCTGCGCTCATAATCGCGTGCTCAATTGCGGTTTGACCACGTCATCGGGCGGTGGAACGTGCGGAAAGCCCCGAAAGTTAATGGCGTTGGCGAATTTCGCCTTACAAGTCTCAAAGCGCTTGTCGCATCCCGCAGCGAGCAAGAACCGATCGCCGACCGCAATTGGGCGGCCGGGCGCTTCGCGCAGTTCCAGCCTCGATCCGCCTATTCCGACTTGATGAACAGCAACGATACTAGACCGATCGAGATTGGCCCCTGCAGTCCACGCCAACACCCCATGGTCGAACCAGCCGGTCGGATCGGCCTCCAAGCCACTGACGACAAAGCGTTCGGCGGTTTCGATTTGGGTGACGGCGCCCCCGCGCGACAGGGCGCCCGTTAGGTTAACGCCGCACCGCGCGTCACCCAATTCGGCGTCGCAATAGCGGCTGACGACCCGTCCCAAAGCACCATCGAGAGCGGCGGCGGGGCCACGCAACTCCGCCTCGAACTCGCCGTCCGCCAGGCGCACAGCGCCCAACCGCGCCCGCCAGACGCCTAGACGAGCGTCAGGGTTCCGCCAGTCAACGAGGAACGCCTCAAGCACCGCGCCGTCAAACCGCCCCGCGGAAAGGTCCTCCGCGTTCAATCCGTCTAGCCCGAGAGCGCCGCTGGCCGCGCTCAAGCCGGGTGTGAACTCGAACACAGTCTCGATCGGGGCGCTATCCATGCCTAGGCTGGGGTCAAATCGGGTCCCATCGAAGACGAGCACACCATCATGGTTGGTGAAACCAAACACGACGCCATCCGCACGGGTTAGCCGGTAGCACCAACAAAGACGACTAGCCTCCGCCGAAGCGGCGGCGGCGAAATCAGGGTTCAACACGCGCATGGCTTAGCTTTGAACCTCAATGATCGGGATGTGCGGAGCCGCGCCGGCGCCGATTGCGTCAAGGCGAACCTCCAAATGGTCGACGTCAAATCGCACCGGCGTGTCGAACGCAAAACCGGCGGTCACCGTTTGATTGGGTGTGGGCGGGGTCTGCAGGCTCACCACGCCGGTCACGAGGTTCACCGAAAACGCTTCGGCGGCCAGCTCCGCGCCGTTGAGCGCCACCCGCACCAATCCTGCGACTGGTTTTGAGATTGGTCGATCATAGCCCCCTCCAGCGTCGGCGTAGGATTTGATCAGCGGAAATTCGACTTGTGCGCCGTCGCCCGTCCCCAGGATTTGGTCCAAGGGTCCCGGCGTTCGGCTGGGAGGGCACGATTTGTGGTCAATAGGATCGCGCCAGCGAAAACCAAACAGACGTCCGTGGCGGGCTTCAAAGAAGCGGATGACCTCATGTAAATCGTCGCGCGAGCGGACCCCAAGACCGGCGTCCCATCTCCGTCGACCATGGCGCCAAGGGCTGTTACGCCGCTCCCGCCCGGAACCGAGGGTCAAAACCTCGGTGCGACGCTCCGGCCCGCCGGTCGCGCGCAAAGCGATCTCGACGGGGAAGCGAACGTCATGGAATGCGCTCACAGCCGGCTCCTTCCGGTGTCGACCGCGCGCGCCAAGGCTACGGCCATCTGCCCGGCCGATCGGCGCATCTCCCGCGCGTCGACCCCTGAGGAGACATTGAAATTCACCACGAGAGGCTCCGGGCTCGGCGCGCTTGCGGATCCGAAGCCGCTGCGTCCGGCCGAAGCGTTGGAGAACACCGGAGCCGTCGGCGATGAGGGCGGGGCGAGAGCGGAGGCCAAACCGCTTACGAAACTCGAGCCTATGCCCGACACCAGCGATCCGCCGGACATTGGGCTAACTACGGAGAACGCAGCCCCGAGCAGGTCGCGACCAAAGCTACCAAGCCAACCGCGATCGCCCTGTCCCAGGGAACTCAGCATGGGTGGAGCGGCCAATCCCCCCAAAAAACCCATATCGCGCGGACGGGCCTGACCGCCTAACCCCCCCAGCAGGGTGGTCAAACCGCGCTGGAGCGGCCCGACGACCAATTCGTCCAGCGCCAATCGCGCCATGTCCGCCGCGATCGCACGGCCAAAGTGTGCGAAATTCAGCTCGCCCGTGCGGAGCGCTCTTTCCAGCGCGTCCGACAATCGCGCGCTTGCGATTTCAAACGTTTCCGTAAGGATCTCGCCCGCCTTGCGCACCGGACCGGATGAGAAAGCCTCCAAGGCGCGGGCCGCAGGGTTCAAATCGAGTTCGAAGGCGAACGCCGTTCGGGGTTCGCTTGGCGCGCTCAACCCCAGCGTCACGGACCACGCCCCGAATGCGGCGCGTCCGGATAAGCGGCCCGCAGGTCGGCGAGCCGCTCTGCGCTCAACGGCGCGACCTCGCGCGCATCCGTCAGTGCGCGCCATTCGCGCAGCGCTAATCGCCAAAACGCCTCCGGCGCCAAGCCCAGGGCCAGTGCAGCGCGCAACAGCCCCGGCCAGTCCACCGCGCAGCTCATGGCCGATCGCTCAAGCTCAGCCGTAACGCCTCGCCCACGGCTTGGGCCGCCGCATTGAGATCCACCGGCGCAGCCGCAACGTCTTCCGCGGATAAAGGCTCTCCCCCACCACGCAACAGAGCCGTCAACACCACGATGAAATCGGCGGCTGAGAGCGCCTTGAGGCGATCGGCGAGGTCGTCGAGGGATTTCGCGCCAAACGCGGCTTCGATCTCCGCTAAAGCGCCGAGGGTGAGGCAGAGGGTGCGCGTGACGCCGTCAAACACAAGCGCCACTTCACCGCGCGCCGGGTTCACCAAAGCCGGCGCCATTAGTCATCCGCCGTAAAGCTGAGCGCACCGGCGGAGGTTAAGGTCAAGGACACCGTCGCTTCCCCGTCATACTGGCCGGCGTATTCTAAAGCGGTGATCAAGAACGGGCCCTCAAAGGTTCCGAAGTCCGGAACAATCAACTGGTAGGTCCGGGCGTCTTGGTCGAAAAACGCGTCGCGCATAGCGGCGTCGGCGTCGGAGTCGACGAAAACGCCGGACCCTGACACGGTCGCCGAGCGGACCCCAGCGCCGGACAACACTTCGCGCCAACCGCCCGGGCTATCGGCATGGGTGGCGTCCACCGCCTCGCTTGCTAGGGCAAACGTCTTGGTGCGCAGACCGGCTGCGGTTTGAAAGACGCCCGAGCCTTGAGGCTCTTCGATCTTAATGAGGACCTCGCGGCCCTTTTGCGCCGCCATGGGCGACCTCCTTGTCGTTCTGGGTTAAAGGCGTTGCAAAACGGCGCGAAGCTTCAAGACGCCGTGGATCGTTCGCACATCGCTGTGGCGGAATACGTCGGTGAAAACCGTCCGCAGATCGACCAAATGCGCGCCCTCTATGGGCGCCGCGCCGGCGTCGATCACCGTGCGCAGAGCCGCGATTAAGGTTTTGGCCTCAGACCGCCCGCCATAACGCGACCAGACATGCACGCTCATGCGATGCTCGAACACCGGCGCTGCGTCGCCGCCGATCGGCGTCGTTTCCGCCTGACCAAAGGTAACGTACGGGAAGACCGGCTCCTCCGGCGCCAGATCATAGAGCCGAGCGGGTCGGCCTAAAACGTCAGACAGCTCAGGCGCGTCGCTTAACATCGCGAACAATGCGCGCTGGAACGCCGTTTCGAGCCCGCTCATGGCACGGTCTCCCGGCAACTCAGTATAAGCTGCGCACGCCGCCCGTCCGGGTCGTCGAAGCTGACGACATCTAATTGTCGGCCGCGCCACATTAGCCGCAGCGGTGGGCCGAGCCCGGGTCGCCACCGCAGCCGAACCTCATAGCTTAAGCGCCGCGCCGCGCCGGGAGGGTCCTCACCCTCGCGCGCGCTGAGGAACCGCACCGACGCCGCCACTTCAGCGATAAACGCCCAGCTTTCAGAAAAGCCGCCGGCGGGGTCGGCTATCCGCACCCGCCGTTCGAGACGCACCCGCTCGCGCCAATCACTGACGGTCATAACCGCACCGCCCGATAAGGCCCGATCAGGCTCAAGACCGGATCGGGCCAGGGCGCGTCGGCGCCGTCTCGGCGCTCGAAGCTGTGCGCGATGAGCAAAAGCAAGGCTTGGATAAGGTCCGCAGGCACAGTGCTTGGGTCCGCGCCATACCCGGCGATGAAGGTAATGCTGACCCCGCTCACAGGCGAGGCGGGCGCAGGCCAAGACGCCAGACCGGTTCGAACGATGCGGCCGGGCTCGCCGTGGGGATCGGCTCGGTAAGACCCAGGATCGAGGACGAGAGAGGATCCGTCAGCGGCGGTGACGGCGATCTCCGTGACCTCGATCAAGGGCGGTTTTGGCAAGCGCACCGCGCCTGTGACCGGATCCCAACCGGCCCCACCGGACCAGGCGTCTCGCGTTTCTCGCCAGGTCTGAGCGATTAAAGCGCGTCCGGTGGCGGTCTCCACCCGCTGTCGCGCCGCAGCGATGAGGTCGGCGATTACGCCGTCTTCGTGGTCTGCGTCGACACGCAGAAACGCTTTCGCCTGCTCAAGCGTGATCGGCTCGAGCCCTGGCGGGTCGATCAGGGTCAGACCCATGATATCGAAGCGATTGCGGTCTAAGCGGAGAAGGTGAGCACTTTGAGGGCGTCGAAATTCTGCACCCCGCCACCCACGCGTTTGGTGGTGTAAAACAAGACATAAGGCTTAGCCGAATACGGATCGCGCAAAATGCTCAGCCCCGCCCGGTCGACGATCAGATACCCTTTGGCGAAGTCGCCGAAGGCGATCGCCGGCGCATCGGGTCCGATGTCGGGCATGTCCTCCGCCTCGACCACCGGATAGCCCATAATGGTGGGCCGATCGCCGGCGCTCGCGGCGGGACGCCAGACGTAATCCCCATCTGAGTCTTTCAACTTGCGCACCACACTTAAGGTCCGACGGTTCATGACGAAACTCGCGCCGGTCCGATAGCCCGACTTCGGCGCGTAGATTAGATCAATCAGCGCGTCGGCGGGATCGTCAGCCGCAAAGGCGCCGGATGCGCCCGTCGACACCGCCCCGATTTCCCCCCAACCCGCAGCTGCGTCCGAAACGATGGGGTAATCCAAAAACCCACGCGGCTTATTAACCCCATCGCCTTTGATGAACGCCGCCCCTTCTTGCAAGGCGAAGGCCTCGTGAACCTCTTCGGCAATCCAAGCCTCAAGGTCGACATAAGCGTCCTCTAAAAGCGCCGGCGTGGCGGCGGGCATGGCGTAGAGTTCGCCGGTGGGAAACTCCAGGAGTTCGAGTGTAGGTTCGGCGGTCTGGGCGCGCGGCCCCGTCTCCGCGGTCCATTGCGCCACCGCGTCGGTCTGGCTGACCGTCTTTTTAAAGACGCCCGCACCGACCGTGCGCACGCTGGCGATGGCGCGCATTGGACTGGCGTGGGCCAGCAGACGGTCGACGGCCCGCTCGGTGGACTCCGGGGCCAGATATCCGCCGTCATTGTCTGTCGCCAGCGACTTGGCTTCATAACCGTTCCCGTCCCCGCGCCGCATAAAGGCGGACAGCGCGGACTTCGCTTCCGCGCCCGGCGCCTTTGCGGCCAGAGGCGTCCGGCCCGCGTCCAACCGCATCTGATCAAGCGCGATCTGCTGGCGATCTAACGTCGCGTCCAGGCGCGCGACTTTTTCGGTCAGGATCGGATCGGCCGCGGCTTTGGCCTCGATTTCGGCTAAACGCTGATCGTTAGCTTCCTTGAAGACCTCGAACGCGCACAGGAAATCCCGCATCGCCGCGCGCGGTTGCGCATCCGGCGCAACCATCTTGGTTTCTTGCTCCACAAAACTCTCCTTTGCATGAGACGAACGCAGAAAACCGCGCCCGATCGCTCTCGGGGCGGCTAACAGACTTGTTTTTATGAATTTGTTTAGTCTATCTTTTTAAGATTTTATTAAATTTAAATTGTATGATATACGTATATTTAGCGATTGTGATGATTCGCAGCTTCTGAGCTTTGTCTCGACGGTCGTCCCGCTTCATAAACACTCAATCCGGACAAGTATGCCGAATACACGAGAGCGAGCGCCAAAATAACACCACCGCTATCGACAGCGTTCGCAAAGACCTCGCGCGAAATCCCGATTCCCTTTAGAATTGCTGCAACAGCGAGAACTGACAGTAAAAAGCAGGCCGCCGAATTACCAGCGTCCGTCAAAAAACTCCGCGTAAAATCTCCGTTGCTCCGGCGCCTTAACACGGCCCAAATACCTCCGGCGAGCGCGAAAATCACCGACCCCAAAAACTGCCAGCTCATCGCGATAGCGGTGATGATATCGGCACCGCCCGCTGCGTCCCCCTCCCCCATTACAGTGTTCTATGGCTTTCGGGTCTTCCGCCACGCCATGCCGCCAATTGCGCCGAGCAAACCGGCCGCGGCTTCAGCGGCAGCATAGTGCGCCGCCGTGGCGGAAACGCCTAACGCGATAGACGCAAGCGGGCCAATCGCCCCTATGGCGAGGGCGCCTAAAAAAGCGCCAGCAAGCATGTTTCGTATCATTTTTGTTGTCGGAATGCGCATGCAACGGTCCCAAATCATTGTCGACATTACACGGTAAACGTTAATCTCGAGTTCGCACGCTTTCAAGCGTGGATGTACGAGCGCTAAGAATCTATTGCTAATCGCGCTCCAGGCAGCATGGGGAAAACCACAATCGAAATCTCCCAAAGGTCGATTTCGATTAATCGGCGCACCCCGTCAGGCGTGCGGGTGGCACGCACGGTGCGGAACCCGATCGAAAGGCCGTCCACCGCGCCCGCGCGAACCAGGGCCGCGACCGCGGCTCCTTGCGGCGTCGATGATCTCAATCGGCCTGCGACGCGAAGCCCACGCGCGTCTTCTTCGATCCGGTCCCAAACCCCGATCGGAGCCCCTGGATCGTGCTGATAGAGGCACCGCACACGAGCGCGTCCCCGAGCAAGGCTGCGTGCGAAGGTGCCCGGCTCGACCACGTCGTCGTTCAAGTCGCGAACGCCGAACAGGCTGGCGTATCCCGCGACGGCCAAGCCGCAGGTTTGGGTTATCGTCATGGTGGTGTCCTCGCCGGCTCAGTCCGCGCAGACCGCGGCGCTCAACCGGCCTTCAATGCGGTCAAGGGCGCGGCGCGCGTCCTCGATCTGCGCTTCAAGACGAGACAAGCGGACTGCGGCGCTGGCGTTTGTCGCCGCTTGCCGCTCCAACTGGTTAAGCCGTTCAGCCGCAGCGCCCGCCCAAACCAAGCCGCCGACGGTCTCCATCGCCATGGCCCCGGCAAGCGCGAGCACCAGCTTCATAGGCAAGCGCCCGGCGGCGGCGCTCATGGCGTCGTCTCCGGCTCCGGCGATAGTCCGGCGAGGCGTCGCCGTTCGCCCGGTTCCAGGAAGTCGGCTTCGTTCAGCCGTCGCCACAGCGCCTCGCGCTCTTGGCCGAGGGCGGGGACGCTGTCCTCATCGCACCGAATCCGGAGATCACCGAACCAAGGCTCGAACCAATGCGCCAAAGCTCGCGCGGTCTTTTTCACCAACGGCAAAACGATTTGTCGCCAGAACGCTAAATTCGCCTCTCGGTAATTGGCGTAAGTGTTGTCGCCCGGGATGCCCAACAACATGGGCGGCACGCCGAAGGCCAAAGCAATATCGCGCGCGGCGGTGTGCTTGGCTTCGATGAAATCCATGTCCGAGGGGCTCAACGCCATTGGCGTCCATTCCAACCCACCTTCCAGCACAAGCGGGCGACCGGCCGCGCGCGCGCCTTGGTGCAGCGCTTCGAATTCCGCCTTCAGTCGATTAAACTGGTCATCGGTGAGCCGCTCGCCGGCTTGAGTTTTCAGGATCAGGGCGCCGGAGGGCCGGGCCGCATTGTCCAAAAGCGCTTTGTTCCAAGCCGCGCTCGCATTGTGCAGGTCCACCGCCTGTCGCGCGACGTAGAGCGGGCTGAGCCCGTAATGGTCGTCATTGGGGTGAAAAAGCCGCATGTGGAGGATGGGCGAACGACCGGTGTCCAGATCCCGCTTGTAACGCACCTTGCGGGCGCCAAGGACGTATTCCCATCCCTCAGGCCAACCTCGCGCGCCCGGGACCACGGCCATTCGATCGGGCCGTAGCGCGTAGAGCTCCCGAGGGGCCCCGTCGAGCGCCACGGTTTCCAAATACGCGTTCCCCGCGACCTGAAGAAACCCGTAGAACGCCTCGAAAAGCTCCGCCCCGGCTTGTTCGGGGTTTGGGCGATCAAGCAAGGCTTTGGCTTGAGACGCCGCTTTTCCCTCGATTGACAGCTCCACGCTGGCGGCCGCTTCGGCGATCAGGCGGACGCAGCGATGGGCGATGGGGTTTTTTTCGTAGCCTTCGCGCGCTAGCGTCGCGGGGTCTCGGGCGCTCCAAGCGGGGCGACCCAGCGCGTCGAACGCAATTAGACGTTTAGCCGCGCTGTCCTTGCGATCGGGCGCGGGTCTGCGATGCTCGAACATGAGCGATCCTTTTCAATGGGTCGGTTTAGAGCCCGCGCACACGCGGCGGCGGGGTTTGGTCCAGCATGAGTTCGGTGAGCGCCCAGACGAGCGCATCGACCCGGTCGGGGCTGCGCGCGCCGGCGTTATCCCCGCCGAAGGCGCACATTTGGTCTTCCAAAGCGGCGAACCGGCCCGCATGGCTGATCCGCCCCTGCTCGTAGAGCGCGGCGACGGGCTCGGCGCGCGCGCGTTTACCGCGACTCGCGCGCACCAGTTTGACCCGCAAATCCGGACGCGCGGCGTGCAGGACGGCGCGCACCATGTCGCCGCCCTGATTGGCCTCGGCGACGACCAAGCCTGCGCCAAACCGGCCCATGGCGCGGGCGACCGCGTCCGCCCAGCCTTCGGGGCTGAGGCCCTGGACAGTCGCGTCGGCGAGCACGGTCCCCAGCCGGGCGCGCCCTTCGCCGACCGCCCCGGCGACCACGATCCCGCAGGCGTCCGCCTGGGGGCCCGCGCCCGCCGGGGGGTCGACACCGACGACGATGCGGGCGAGGTCCGGCGGGGAGGGACGAACCGCAGCCTCAAGCACCGCGCGCTTCCACAGCGCGTCGTCGGGATCCTCAATCAAGACGCCGTCAAGCTCCTGCCGGCCCAAACGGGTTCCTCCATAGGCGGCTTGCATGGCGGCGACGAAACCGGGGCTCAAAAACGCGGCGTTCGCCCGGGTCGGCGCCCGGGTTACGATGACATCAGGCTCACCCAAGAGCGTTTTGAGCGCCGGGATCGGGCGCGGCGTTGTGGTCACCGCCGCTTGCGGTTGATCGCCCAACCGCAAAGCCAGTTGCAGGTTGGACCACGTCGCCTCCGCGTATCGCCAGGCGGCGAATTCATCCGCCCATGCTGCGGAGAACGCATGTCCGCGCAGGCTGTCGGCGTCCTCGGCGGAAAAAACAAAGGCTTGAGCGCCATTGGGCCAAACCAGACGCCGCCGTGTGGTCTCATAGACCGGGCGCAAGCGCGCGGGCGCGATCGCTCTGAGCCCGGAAACACCCTCAACCATGACCTCGCGCGCGTCGCCCAAGCTTGGGCCGATCAGCGCGGCGCGGGCCGCCCCGTCAGTCTCCATTCGCGCGCGCAGCCATTCCGCGCCGGCGCCGGTTTTGCCCGCGCCACGGCCGCCTAGGAACACCCAGGTCCGCCAATCGCCTGGAGGCGGGAATTGATCGGGGCGCGCCCAAATATCCCAGCCGAACAGAAGCCGTTCACTTTCCGCCCGGCTGAGGCTCGCTAAGAAACCCTTTCGTTTCGCCGCCCCGAGCCCATTGATCGAGGCGGCGCTCAAGTTCGGCTTTGAGCGCGTCAAGATCGGCGCTTTCGGCTTCGGCCTTGTCTTCGGCGTCTTGCATGCGTCGTCGCTCCAACTCCTCTAATTTCTCCGCCGCCCGGGCCAGCGCGCTGACCGCGCGGACGTGGTCTGGATCTCCGGGTTTGGCGGGCTGGCTTAACACGGCGTCAATGGCTTCGAGTTCAAGTTCAAGCGCCTCGCGCAACCGTGCGACGCCGTCTAGATGTCGCCAAGCCTCGGCTCGGGCCCGCCGGCTTAGGGTGGAGATCGCACAACCCTGAGCCTGCGCAATGGCGCTTAAGGGTTGTCCGGTTTCGAAAGCGCGTTGGGCGCGGGTCCAATCGATACGCGCGCAGCGGGCAGTTCGCCCCCCCGACCCGTCGTCTGCGGAGTTTTCGACCATGGCTGAAATCTACCGTCGAACCGCACCAGACGGATTTTTTCTATGCGCGCGCCTTTTGGCCTATGAAAATCATGGTGAATTCTAAAACTACCGGGGAGATAGCACCGCGCTTGTGCAACAATCCGATCCGCTTTCAGCCCTCGGCGTCGCCTTCCCCGGGCCAAACGGTGATGTGGTCGAACAAGTCGTCGTCCTCGACGACTGTCTCAGGCAACACGCGGCCGCGCACGGACACCCCCGCCTTGTGAACGCTCTCCGTATCGCCCGACTTTAAAGGATGCCAGTCAGGCAAATCTTCACCTTGGGCTACTAAACGATACGCGCAGGTCTTCGGCATCCAGGTTAAATCGCTTACGTTGTCGGGGCTCAGGGTGAGGCAGGCGGGCACGCGGCGTGAACGGTTGGGATAATCGGTGCAGCGCAAGGTTTGAAGATCGAGCAACGCGCACACGACGTTGGTGTCCGCGCGTTCGCCGGTGTCTTCGTCCTCCAAACGGATGCAGCAGCATTTCGCGCAACCGTCACACAACGCCTCCCATTCCTCGCGTGTCATTTGATCGAGGGCTTGCGTGCGCCAGAATTCCGGTCGTAGCGCCATGAGCTTACCGTCCGCGGCCGCTGAGCCGGGCTTTCGCGCCGATTTGGCGGCCCAAACCGCGCGCCGACGGCGGGTTTGGCGTGGCCTCGCCCTGCTTGTCCTGGCGCTCGTTTTGGCTGCGCTGGCGGGTGGGGCCTTCTGGTTGCGCCATTGGGTGTTTCACGATCTTCCGCCCACCCCGGACGCGCAAACGCTTAGCGCGCTGGGCCGCGCGCCGGCCGTGGTCCTGATGGACCGCAACGGCGTTCGGCTGGACGCCCGCGGGCCGATTTACGGCGACGTCGTGCAGGCTGAGGACTTGCCGCACCATTTGGTGGACGCCTTTCTCGCAATAGAAGACCAACGCTTTTACAGCCATAAGGGCGTCGACGTGAAGGGGATCGCCCGCGCGGTCTGGGTGAATCTACGCGCGGGACGGCCGGTGCAAGGCGGCTCAACCCTCACCCAGCAATTGGTCAAGAACACCGTGCTCAGTCCTGAGCGCACCCTTCGAAGGAAACTTCAAGAGAGCGTGCTGGCCTGGCGATTGGAGCAGGCTTTCACCAAGCCCGAGATTTTGGAGTTCTACCTCAATCGTATCTTTTTCGGCGCGCGCGCCTATGGCGTGGACGCCGCGGCTCGGCGTTATTTCGGTAAGCCTGCGGCGCAGGTCACCCTGGCCGAAGCAGCGTTGCTCGCGGGTCTGCCGAAAGCGCCCAGCCGCTACGCGCCCACCGAAAACCCTGGCGCCGCACGCGCCCGGCGCGATGTGGTGTTGGACTTGATGCGTGAACAAGGCCGGATCAGCCCGGCCGATCATGCGGACGCGATCGCAGAGCCCGTCCGGCTTGTCCCGCTCCCGCCCGAACCCGGGGTGGGCTACGCGTTTGATCGGATCACGGAGACGCTTGAGGCTCGCATTCGGGGTCCAGCCGCGGATTTGGTGGTCCGCACGACGCTGGACGCCAAGCTCCAGGCCCTAGGCGAACGGTTGATCGCGGATACGCTGCAGGCTCGCGGCCCGGCGCTGAAGGCGGAGCAAGCCGCCCTGGTCGCCATGACGCCCGATGGCGGCGTGCTCGCCCATGTCGGCGGGCTCAGCTATGACGACAGCCAGTTTGACCGCGCCGGTCAGGCCCTTCGCCAGCCCGGCTCGGCGTTCAAACCATTTGTCTACGCCGCGGCCTTCGAGGGCGGCTTGTCCGCGCGCACGGTGCGCCGGGACGGGCCGGTCCAGTTCGGCGATTGGCGGCCGAAAAATTTCGGCCTTTCCTACCGCGGGCCAGTCCGGCTCGAGGAAGCGTTTTACCGGTCGCTGAACACGGTCGCGGCCAGCCTGGGCATGGAGGTCGGGCCTGCGCGCGTCGCCGCGTTCGCCGAGCGGGTCGGCTTGCCAGGTCCGCTGCCCGCGATCGGAGCGTTATCGCTGGGCGCGGTCGAAGTCAGCTTGCTCGATCTCGTAAGCGCCTATGCGGTGTTTTCCAGTGAAGGCCTAAAGGCGCAACCGCACTTTATCGCTTCGGTTTCCGACGCTCGGGGCCGGACACTTTTTCGACGCCCTTCCGGGCCAGGCCCACGGGTCTATGACCAGGATTTGGCCCTAGAGATGACCCAAATGCTGGCCGCCGTTGTGGACAAGGGCACAGGCAAGCGCGCGCAGCTTGAAGGGCGAACAGCCGCCGGCAAAACCGGCACCAGCCAGGATTTCCGCGACGCCTGGTTCATCGGCTTCACGCCCGAAATGGTCACCGGCGTTTGGGTTGGCAATGACGACGACAGCCCTATGAACCGGGTCAGCGGCGGCGGCCTGCCAGCAGAGATCTGGCGCGCGTTCATGGCCGAGGCGCTCGCCGCTAACCCGCCGGCGGCGTTTAATCAGCCTGTGCCGCGAGCGGTGCGCGAACGCCGCGCCAAGCTGCATCGGTTCTACACCGACCTTGCGGTCTGGTTCGACGCGCAAACGACGCCCGCTGCGACGCCGGCGGCGGTATTCGAAACCGCGGTCGCAGAGGGACCTCAATGACGCCTCATTTTGAAGCCGACGTTTTTTCGACTCGTCGATATGTAACTGTTTATGTTAGACGTGAACTGTTGGGGCGTCGAAGGAAGCCTATGGCACGCGGGATCGTCGTTTTGGCGATGTTTTTTGGGGCGATCCCGCCGGCGGATGCGCAAGTCTTCGAACGCGATACGCGACGAGCGGGCTCCACCTACGCCGTAAACACCTTCGCCGCGACGCCAGAACAGTGTCGCTTAGCTTGCGGAGACGACGCGACGTGTCGCGCCTGGAGCTTCGTCCACGCAATGGCGAATTCGACCCCCGCTCGATGCGAACTGAAAGCCGCCGCGCCGCCGCCGCAAATCGATCCATGCTGCGTCTCCGGTCTCGCGCCCGAACTTGAAGCGCCGTCGGCAACCGCTCCGCGGTCTTCCTCCGCGCTGAACACCGTCGCGCCCCGACCGAAGCCAGAGACACGCCTGGCCGGCGCGGTTAACGCAGCGCCGGAGCCGGCACCCCTGCCAGCACCACCGGAGCGGCTGAGTCCAACACCGACACTGCGCCGGGGCCGCTAACGGACTGGCCAGCGCGCGCGCGCCGCCTAGCTCATCGCCCGAGATGAAAGGGCGAATGCTGTGGAGCGATTGGATCTCGATGGGTTAGATCGGGAAGGGTTGCACGAGCGGCTGAGTGGGGCGTTTCCCGAAGCCGCGGCCGAAGCCGCAGGCGAAACGCCGTTTTACGGCGCCCGCGAACACGGTCTGGCCGCACTGCGCGCCACCGACCCTGGCGCTTATGGCCAAACGCGCAACCATCTCGACGGCGCGGTGAGCCGGCTCTCCCCTTATCTCCGCCATGGACTGGTGAGCTTAGAAGAAGCGCGCGACTACGCGCTCGATTGGCGCGACACGCAAGGCGCGGACGACAGCGAGGTGGAGTCCTTCGTCAAAGAGCTCGCATGGCGCGGGTATTGGCGCGCGGTCTATGCGCGGATCGGTGAGGCCGTTTGGACCGATCGCGAACCCTATAAGACCGGCTTCGGGCCCGAGGATTACGCCGAGGACTTGCCCGCTGACATTCCCAATGGCGACACCGGCGTCGATTTCGTCGACCAATGCGCCGAGGACCTGCGCCGCACCGGGTATCTGCACAATCACGCGCGGTTATGGCTGGCGGCATATGTCGTCCATTTTCGCCGGATCAAATGGCAGGCGGGCGCGCGGTGGTTCCTCACTTACCTGCTCGACGGGGATGTGGCGTCAAACAATCTGTCGTGGCAGTGGGTCGCTTCCACCTTCGGCTCTAAGCCCTATTTTTTCAACGCCGATAACCTTAAGCGCTGGTCCTCGAACCGCTTTTCCGGCTGGAACACGCGCACTGAGGATAACATTTTCGATGCGGACTACGCGACCTTGGCGGCGCGGCTGTTCCCCAATCTCGATCCGCCCGATCCGGATCCGACCCCGCGCAAACGCGCCAAAGGCCGCCGATGAGCGCGTTGATTTGGGTCCATGACGAAGCGATGGGCGCGCAACATCCCGCCTATGCGCAAAGCGGTACACGGGTGTTCGTTTTCGATCCGGCGCGGGTGCGCGAAGAGGGTTGGGGGCTTAACCGGCTGATCTTCATGGCCGAAGCCGCGCAAGATCTCGGCGCAACGGTTTACAGAGGCGACACTGTCGCGACACTGACCGCGACGGCTCGGGATGCGGGTCTAAACCACATCGTTTTCGCAGAGACCCCACACCCACCGATCGTGCGTCGCGCAGAGGCGTTGGCGGAAGCGTTTTCCGTTCAAGCGATCGGCGTACCGAGCCACGGCGAGCCAGGCCCGAGAGCGGATTTGAAAAGGTTTTCGCGTTATTGGCGGCGAGCGCGCGCAGACTTTTTCGAGCGTTGAAAGAACGCCAAACGCGGTTTCATCGTGCGTGCGCCACCCGCCAGCGGCACGACCTTCTTCCTCGACAAACCGCGCTAAACGATCGCGCTTGAACGTCGCCGCAAAGGGTTTTTTCACGCTTTCGACGCTACAAACCGCGGGTTCGTGACCTGGATTGAGTGAGTCGCAATGACTTTGTCCGCCCCGCATTTGCAAGACCTTGTCAATTTGGCGCGCCAGCCGTCGAGTTCGCGCCGCCGCGAGCTACTCCGCGATATTACGGATCTGTTTTTCCAATCACGACCGGCCGCTGATAGTTCAGAAAGCGCGCAATTCGGCGCACTCATGAGCCAGCTATCGAAAGAAATGGAGGCGCAGGTTCGTCGCGAGTTGTCCGAGCGATTCGCTGAAACCCACGATGCGCCCGCGATGTTTCTCAATAGGTTGGCCAATGACGAGGCTGCGGTCGCCCAACCGGTCCTTGAGAAGAACAAAGGCTTTTCCGACAACGACCTAATCGCCATCGCAAAAGAACGCGGCCAGGGTCACCTCAAGGCGATTTCTAAACGCGAAGAAGTCAGCGAAGCCGTCGCCGACGCCATTGTCGAGCGCGCAGACGACGACACCTTGGCGACGCTCGTGAGCAATGACGGCGCCCAACTCTCCCGCCAGGCCATGGAGACGGCCGTCGACCGCGCCCAAAACAACACCCTGCTTCACAAACCGATCGTTCAGCGAAAATCCATTGAGGCTGACCTCCTCAATGAAATGTATATGGTCGTCGAACAGCGGCTCCGCGACGAAATTCTCGATCGGAATTCAAAGCTTGACCCCGAAGAACTCAATCAGGCGCTCACGAACTCGCGCGAAGCCTTAGCCCTGCGCCACGGCTTGCTGCCCGAAGATTACGACGCCGCCCGCTCTCGGGTCAGAGTGCTCAAATCCGAGCATCGGCTTAAGCCCGAAATCCTGCCTCGCCTGCTCCGCCAAAAGGAGACCACACAATTTTGGCTCGCATTCGCCGAGTTAACAGGTCTCGACTTCGCCACCGCCCGCCGGGTATGCGAGCCCCAACGCCTGGACGCCTTCGCCATCGCCTGCCGCGCGGCGCAGTTTCCGCGTTCTTTGTTCTCGACGCTTGTACTGTTGATGGACAATTCCGGCTCGCGCAATGTCGGCCAGGCTGAAGAACTCAGCGACATGTACCAGGCGGTCGACGTGGAAACGGCCCAGCGCACCATGCGGTTTTGGAAGGTGCGCAAGTCGGCGGAGACCAAAGCCGCTTAGGTCACCGCCTCGTCTTCCTCGACAGGGCCGCGCGCGTTAGACGCCACTCGCTGGCGGGGGCCGCCCGAATGCTCGTAGACGGCATTGGGAACTTCCCAATCCGTGGGCGCCTCAAGATTGTAGGTATACTGTGTCATTGTGGGGTAAGCGAAGTCTGACCCGGCCTCGGCAACGATCTCTTTAATCCGCAGCGCGAAGTCTTCTTTGATCTTTAGCCATTCGCCCCAATTCGTGGTGCGCGTGAAGCAGTAGATCAAGAAGTCGATCGAAGACGGCCCAAAACTGTCGACCCGGACGAAAGTCGCGGTCTCCTCGGGTCGCGCGAAATCGGGTGTGTCGAGCAAATGCTGCATGATCCGGTCGCGGATAAAACGCAATTGCTCCGCTGTGGTGCGGTAATCCACCCCGATCAGCCATTTAATTCGGCGAAAATTCATGCGCGAATAATTCGTCACCGCATTGTCCGACAGTCGCGAATTGGGCACGTAAACGGGGCCTTTGTCGAACTGGCGCACGACTGTGGATCGGAAATTGATCTGCTCAACCGTTCCCTCAACCACATCGTCCACTCGGATCCAGTCGCCGGGCACGAAGCGTTTCTCCGCTAAGATCAAGATGCCCGCGATCAGGTTTTTGAACAGGTCTTGCGCACCCAACGCCACCGCGACGCCGAAAATCCCCAAGGACGCGACGAGCGGCGCGACCGGAATGCCCCAGATTTGCAAGATCACGCCGCCGCCGAGCAGCACCAAAATTGTCTTGGCCGCTTTGACGATCCAAGCCGCCACGGCGGAGGAAAACACCCGCTCCATGGGCTTGAGCACGATCGAGAACGGGTCGACGGCGGCGTAGAGCCCCCAGAAAATCGCGAAGCCGACCGCGGACCGGAGCAAGCGGCCCGCTGGATCGGTTTCCGACACGCCGAAATTCAGCACCGTCAGGGATAGGTAAAACCCGATCACCAACGGCACCAATTTGATGGGTCCACGAAACGCCCGGATCAGCAAATCGTCAAAGTTGGTCTCCGTCTTAGCGGCGAGCCGTTCAAGCCGGCGCACCACCCAATGCGCGACCACCCCGCGCAAAGCGAACGCAATGAGGAGGATCAATAACGCCATCGACATTTCGCCGACGGTCCGATCGAAGAACGCTCGGTTCCAAACCTCGATGACAATGTCCCAAAACTCGCCAAGCCCGATCGCGTCCGCCGCCTCCTCAACCCGCTCGACGGCGTCCTCCACGGCGGCGGCGGCGGCGTCCTGTAGGTTTTCGGGCTGTTGCATCAGCGCCGCTCTTTAGCCGCGAAGAACTGGATGCTGGGGAATTTTTCTTGGACATAGCCCAATTCCCAGGCGTTTTTGGCGAGAAACACCGGCGCCCCGTCGAGATCTTCCCCCATGACCGACTTATGCCGGTCGGCGAATTGCTCGAGGTCTTGGGGCGTCTCGGCTTTGAGCCAACGGGCGACGGCGTAGGGCGCGGTTTCGAACACCACATCGAGGCCGTATTCGGCGGCGATCCGCTCGGCCATCACATCGATCTGCAGCGCGCCGACCGCGCCCACAATCATGTCCGCGCCGATCACGGGCTTGAACAATTGGGTGACGCCCTCTTCAGATAAGCTTTCCAAGGCCTTGCGCAAATGTTTCGCCTTCAACGGATCCTTAGGCCGCGCGCGTCGGAGGATCTCCGGGGCGAAGTTCGGAATGCCGGGGAACCGACGCTTACCGGTTTCCGAGAGCGAGTCGCCCACGCGCAAAACGCCATGATTAGGCACCCCGATCACATCGCCGGGATAGGCGTAATCCGCCAAACCGCGGTCTTGGGCGAAGAACAGGATCGGATTGTGGATTGAGAGCGTCTTATGGGTGTCCGCCGTTTTCAGCTTCATGCCGCGTTTAAACTCGCCCGAAGCCAGCCGGACGAACGCAATCCGGTCGCGGTGATTGGGGTCCATATTCGCCTGGACCTTGAAGACGAAGCCGGAAACCTGTTTGTCACCCGGATCAATCGCGAGCGCGCCTTGATCGGTGTCCGCTTTCACCGCATCCGGCGCGGGCGCGTGCGCGCCGAGCCCCGCGAGCAGTTCCGCGACACCGAACCGGCGTAAAGCCGAGCCAAAATACACCGGGGTCAAATGCCCCTCGCGAAAACTGGTTAAGTCAAAGCTCGGCAAGCCGTCGCGCGCCAATTCCGCTTCTTGTTGCAATTCATCCAGAATATCGGCCTCAACGACTGAGGCGATCGAATTGCCGTCGAAAGGCAAGCGCTCGCCCGCCCATCGCGGCTCCTCGCCCTCTCCGGGTCGGCGGAAGGGCACGAACGCGCCGGAGTCAAACTCCACAACGCCGCGAAAGCGGTTACCCGAGCCGGCGGGCCATTGCATTGGCGCTGCGTCTAAAGCGAGTTGGTCTTGGATTTCATCGATGAGATCGAAGGCGCTTTGCGCTTCCCGGTCCATCTTATTGATAAAGGTGGTGATCGGGATGTCCCGCAGCCGACACACCTCGAACAGCTTGCGGGTCTGCGGTTCAATCCCCTTCGCGGCGTCGAGCACCATCACCGCGGAGTCCGCTGCGGTCAGCGTCCGATACGTGTCTTCAGAGAAGTCTTCGTGGCCCGGTGTGTCGAGCAGGTTGAACATCAACCCGTTATGCTCAAACGTCATGACCGAGGCGGAGACCGAGATGCCGCGTTCGCGCTCAATCTTCATCCAGTCCGACCGGGTGCGGCGGTTTTCCCCCCGCGCGCGCACCTGACCGGCGAGCCGGATCGCGCCCCCCTCCATCAACAGATTTTCCGTCAGGGTGGTCTTGCCGGCGTCCGGGTGGGAAATGATCGCGAACGTGCGTCGGCGCGCGGCCTCCTCGCCGGGCGTGAAAGCGGCCATGGATGTCCTCGGTCGATTTGAAACGGCCGCCAAGCGCTAGCCGAGCGCGGGCGTTGGAGCAAGCGTTAGGCGGCGACCCGCCGCCAAACCATGTCGTCGACCGCTTGGGGCGTCAATCGGCCGGTCTGCTGCAATTGCTTGATATTGGAAAGCACCAACAGGCTGACATCGGCGTAGCGCACCGCCACTTGGTTGGGCTTGGTCGCTTTGGGCGCTTTCGCGGCCAAAATCGCATTGGCGTCAGACCGGATCGTGATGACCGAACAGACGTCGAGCAACTTTTCCATGTCCGGTTCAGCGAAATCCCCGACATCGATCAGGGTTTGCGCGACGAATGTGTGGAACATTTGCGGCGCCATGAGCCGCGCTTCGAGATGGGACAAAGGTGAACCATCTCGACGCAAGCGCTCTTTCGGCAGCCCCAAATCGAGCAATCGATCGTTGAATAAAAAAAGCATGGCGTCCGCTCGCGGTAAAACGATCGCGAATTTCGACAGGTCGAAATTACACCAAGCCGGGGTTAACAAACCGTCGACACTGGGACGCCACACCTTCGCTAGGGCGCTGCTTCCAAAAAGGATCGCCCCGCCCGATCCTCAATTTCCACCACCCATAAATCCACGTCCGTCTCAGCGCGGCGTCGCCAATAGGCGTCCGCTTCGGTTTCCGGCCGCGCACTCGCTTCGCCCAGGGGTTCGATCCACACCCGCTCGCCATTTAGCCCTGGCGCGGAGGCGTAAATCCGCGCGCCTTGCCCAAATTGAAACACTTTCACTAAGACGTCGCCGCCCTCCGCCTCCCCACGCCGGAGCACGCAGGCGAAAGCGCCGCCCGATTGCGCACGCCGGATCAGGGCTTGGACCCAAAGCTCCGTTTTCAGCCGCACCGCTGCGCGCTCCGCCGGGCCGGCGAGGTTTTTGCATGACCAGGGGTGTGTGCGTTAAGACTTGGTTCACTATGATGCAATGTCGTCTCGTCCGGTTCCTTAGCCGTCTCGCTCCCGCCTGGCTCGTCAGCGCGCCGCTGGCGTTGTCGGCCGAACCGCCGATCGAAGGCCCCGTCGCCACCGTGCGCTTAGATGCGGTGGCGGGTAAAGACAACGCTTTGCTCGATTGGGCCGCACCCGCGTTTGAAACCCGCTTCGCATTGCCGCCCGGGCGTCGGGTTGACGCGCTGACTTTGGAATTGACTGCTGCTCCGGTCGGCGCGCAAACCGCCCCGCCCGACCTTCTGGTGTGGGTCAATGATGACCCGCCGGTTCGGCTCGAACTGGAAGACTACGCCTTCAAAGCGCGGTTGCAGCTTGACCCCGCGGCCTTGCGCTCGGGCGCGGAGCGGATTGGCGTTGGGCTCACCCCCGGATCAGACTGCCCAGGCCCGAAGAGCGGCGGTTGGCGGATTGATCTCACCCAGACACGGCTGCGCGCCCAATGGAGCCCCGCCCAAGGGGTCAGCGATTACGCCGACATCCTCGCCGCCCTTGAGGCCGATGTCGGTGCGCCCCGGCGCATTCATCTCGACATTGTCGACACGGACCCGCAAAGCGCCGTGGCCTTGGGCGCCCTGATCGCTCAAGGCTTGGCGCTTCGTCTGGGTCGACCGCCGGAGTTCGTGGACGCCGAAACCGCTCAGTTACATGTGCTTGCCGGTTCTGCGGAGGCGTTCGCCGACCGCGGCGCTCCAGTGGAGGGTTTAGAGGGACCGACCTTGGCGGCTGACTTTGACGCCCGACTGATCATCGCCGGGCGCACCCGGGAAGAAGCCCTCGCCGCCGCCCAGCGCTTCGCCGCCAAGGCTCGCGCGCCGGTGGCTGTAGACCTGGCGCAAACCTGGCGGCCGGAGCCGTGGCGTATGATCGAGCGCTTGCCCGCGGATGTGGAGACCGCCGAACTTGCCCTCGCCATCCGGCGCGGGCCGGACGCCTCACCGGGCTCCACTGTCGCCATTCAGGTGAACGGCCATTCGATGGGCGAGATTACGCTGTGGCGCGAGGTCACCCCCGCGCGCATCCGATTGCCGGCGTCTGTCGCGCAGGCGGGCGATAATGTGATCACGCTCGCCCCCCGACTCCAACCGCGGCGGGGCGAAAGCGTCTGCCGCACCAGCGACGATGCGGCCCTGGCGAGCTTGGAGACACTCACGCTGAGCCCGAAATCGCATAAACCCACCAGCGGATTGGCGCGGTTCGCACGCGCCGCCGCCCCGTTTGCGGCCGAGCACGGCGCGCAAACCGCAATTGCCTTGGCGCTGGAGGATCCTCAGACGCGCAACGCCGGTTTCGCCGTTATCGCCCGCCTGGCTATGGAGGCCGGCGCCGCATTGGATCAAGCTTGGTACGGGGCTGCGCTCTTAGATGCGCCGGCGAACCGAAACCTTTTACTGATTTCTTCGCGCGACGCTCTGGACCCCACCCTGGCGGGCGCGGCGCCGTCGGGTTTCGCACCGGGCCGTGGTGCGTTTCCAACACGGCCCAGCCCGCGGTTCTGGCGCAGCACGCCGCGGGCCTTCGCCGCTGAGCCGTTGGGACCGATCGGCGTGGCGGCTTGGTTCACCTCCCCCTTCGCGGACGACCGGGAAACCGTGGTGATCACAGCGGATGTCGATGCGGACCTATCAATCGCGTTAAACGACTTGGCCTATGGGCGCGCCTGGTCGCGTCTGGATGGCGCGGTGGCGCGCTGGTCAGGGGACGAAACCGCCATTTCCGCCGCCGACATCAGCCTGACTGCGCCGCGCCAATGGATCACACGCCGGTGGATCGCCATAGCGCTAGGGGCTTTGGCGGTTCTCGCAGGCGGCGTTTCGATCGTGCAAACCGTGTTGATGGCGCGCGAGGACATCACCGCCCGACGCGCTTCACGGCTACGTAACGCCTAGGCGCTAGTTTTCGCGTTCATAGGCGAACGCGAAGGAGGGCGACCCGGTGACGAGGATGATCGGATTGCTGTGCCTAGCGCTCGGCCTAGCGCCGGCGGCTAGAGCGCAAGCGCCGCCCGAAGCCGCGCCGCCGGACGCCGCCACCGCATTCGACCAGCGGGTCCGGCTCAGTGTCTTCGACGCGGCTTGCGGTGTTTTAAGCCCCTCCGCCCGCACGGCCTTGGAGACCGGTCGGCTGCAGGCGCGCGGCGCCTTATTGCGAGCGGGTCGCGCCGCGGATGCGCGGGCCGCCGCGCTTGAGGCCGAACCCGTGGATTGCGACGATCCGGTGCTGAACGCGGAAGCGAACCGCGCCGAAGCGGCGGCGGAGGCCTGGCTTACCGCCCGACGTGAGGATTTTCCTGGTCAAGAGCGAACCTGGTCCACCAATCGCAATGCAGCTATCGACACCGTGCGTTGGCGGGTGGTTCAACCCATAGGCGCGCGTGCCTTTTTTGGGGTCATCGCTGAGAATACCGATCGCGGACTGGCGCTGGTTGTGTTGGCCCCCTCAGACGCGGCGGTCTCAGCGGTTCGTTTGCGCGTGCGCGATCCGGGGTTGGCGGCGGAGCGCGTGGCGCCGGGCCTGTTCGGCGCGGCTAACGAGCAGACCGACCCGCTGGCCCAGCTCGCCCCACCCGACGCGTTCACACGGATTTATTGGGCGGAAGCGCGGTTTCCCCTGCCAGCAAGCCTCGCCCCCGGACAGGACGCGACCGCGGAAGGGTCCGGCTTTCGGTTCAGTCAAAGCGCGTTGCGCGCGCTCGCCGCGCTCGATCCGCGGGAGGCCGCAAGCCTTGAACTCCTGGACCGCCGCGGCCGGATCAGTGAAACCCTATACGTTGAAATCGGCGACTTCCAGGCCGCGCAGTTATTTGCCGACGCGATCGATCGCTGAGGCCGTGTTACGCGGCGTCACCGTCCTGCGCGGCGTCGACAATGCGCCGGGCGGCGGCTTCCACGCGCGCCAAGCGTTCTCGCGCGCCATTAACCGGCGCGGCCGCAGGCTTCGGGGGGGCGAGGATCGGCAGACGAACGCTGACCCGCGCGCCCTGCCCGCGCGCACTGTCCACGGTTATCTGACCACCGTGCAACTCAACCAACGCATAGACCAAGGACAATCCCAGCCCGGCGCCGGTCTGGTCGAGCCGGCGCGCGCTATCGGTCCGCGTGAAGGGCTGACCCAGCCGGGCGATCTCGTCGGCGCTCATGCCCACGCCGGTGTCCTCAACGGCGATGACGACGTAACCGCCCTGGGCGCGAACGCTTAAACGCACATCGCCGCCGGGTGGGGTATATTTCACGGCATTCGATAAAAGGTTGAACAGAATTTGCCGGCACGCCTTGCGATCCGCATGCACGTTCAGCCCGCCATCCTCAATACTTGCGGCGAGCTCCAAGCCCGCATCCTCCGCCAAGGGCGCGACCAGCTTCACGGTCACACGCGCCACTTCGCCCAAATCGAAGTCCTGACGGTCGAGTTCGTAGCGGTCCGCCTCAATTTTGGACATGTCGAGCACATCGCCGATCAGGTCGAGCAAATGCCGACCGCTCTCATGAATGAGATCGACATATTCGGCGTATTTCACCGGCATGGGTCCAAACAGGCGCTGCTTCATCAAATCGGAGAACCCGATGACCGTATTCAATGGCGTGCGCAGTTCGTGGCTCATAGCCGCTAAAAAATGCGACTTTGCCCGGCTGGCCGCCATAGCCGCATCCCGGTCGCGAACCGCAGCTTGGGCCTGCGCACGCAAGCCCGCCATCGCCTCGCGGCGGCGGGCGGCGATCCGGCGCGCGCCAGCGTCCAGGCTGAGCGCGCCATAAAGCCCGACCGCCAGCACAGCCACCACGCCGAGCAGCGCATCCGAGCGCGCGGGCTGCGCAGCGGCAGCCGAAGGCGCGAACCCGAGACCCGATGCGAGGCTGACCAGCAAAAGCGCGCCCAACCCGAGCGCAGCCGCACCCACGACAGGCGCTTTGCGGCCCGCGGACGCTGCGGATAGCGCCGGCAGCGCGAACCAAGCCGCGAATGCGCCGGCAGAGCCGTCAAGCAGCGCCGAGGCGACTAGCGCAAGGGCAGTCCACCCCAGCGCGCGCAGCGCGTGCCCCGTCAAAGTGTCGCGCCACGGTGCCAGACCAAGCACGGCCGGAACAGCGAACAGCGCTGTCGCCAAACCCGCTAGCGGCCCACCAACGCCCGTAAGCGCAACCGCTGTCCCGCCGAGGATGGGCGCTATGGCGAGCCAAACCCAATCCGCTTGAGTTTTTGGCCATGCCGCCAAGCTTTGAGTTGGTTTCATTGTCCGTCTTTCCCAATCCACCTTAGCCCCCGAGCGCGCCGGAGCGACGTCCCGATCAGGGCCAACGCACAAAGCGAAGTCCTAGCAAACCCATGTGGGGGCGTACCCAGTGTGTCCGCAATATGTTCACAAACTGTTTCCCACACATGACAGTCGCGCCGGATGAGTTCAGTCCAGTTCGCGCTATAGACGGTGGTGTCCATGGTGAAGCCCGACTAAACTCAACGAAAATGACGCGGGGAGAGAAAGCCGTGATTCGAGGGGTATGGGCGGGATTTTTTTTCCTCACGCTGAGCGGCGCGGCGGCAGCGGCTAGTTCTCCGCTAGTGGAGGCCGCAACGCGTTATGCGCAATTCCAAGATGACGTCGCCGCGTTGGATCGGCCCGCGGGGCCGGAAGACCTTGATGCGGCCTTGCGCATGACCGCGCGCTACGGACCCGAGCGCCTGGCGCGCGCGTGGTTAGGTTTCGCGGGCCTTTTGGGCGCCCAATCAACGCCGTTTGCGGACGCCGTCCGTAGCACCGCTGAGCATTATGGTCGCGACATGGTGCTAGCGGGAATGGCGATGGACCCGCAATACGCCGCCCGGATTGATGACGCCGAGCATGCCCGCGCGATGCTGACGAACACCTTGGCCCAGGACGCCCAGTGGCTGAGTAACAAGGCCGCGCTTTACTCTAGCTATGCCTATGATCTTCAAAGCGCGGACTGGGCGCTCGAGCGAGCGTCGGACCCTTTGACGCGCGACGTCACTTTATTAGGCGCGCAAGACGACCCCCAAGCGGTGCTCGAACCCCAGCGCTTGGGCGCGATCGAGGCCCCCGCTTCACCCCTCGCCCAGCTCGACCCGCTGTTTCGCGCCGCGTTCGCTGCGCAATTCGAGCGCGCCTTTCCCGCGCGTCTTAGCGCGGCTGAGCCGATGGGTTTGGCTGTCTCCGCCCCCACCGCCCACGGCGCGGTGGCCGGCGATTTGGCGCTCAGCCTCAGCGCCTTGATTATCCTCGAGGCGCCGCCGGAAACTGCAGCGGCCCATTTTGACACAATTTTAGGCCAGGCTTCCGCGAAACGTTGTTTTGAGTGGGCGCACGCGCATATGCGCGAATGCCTCGCCGCAGCGCGGTTTTCCTATGAAGAGCCTTTTTGTACCGGGCGGCACGCCTTGGGCGATGTCGCCGCATGCCTGACAGACATTGGAGAATTCTAGACTTTTTCGCGAACCCGTCCGTATCCTGTTAACCGTATCAACAGGTTCCACTCGCGTCGGCCCGGCATTTGCGTAGGTTGTATATGCGACGGGCCAAATGGGTGGTGAAGGACTGAGATGGCGTTCTTGATACGATCAGGATTGTGGCTAGCTCTGGTTGGAGCGTTTCTGCCCCAGGACCCCTTTGCGGAAACGAAGGCGGGCTTCGGCTCCGATGCCGTGTCGGTGGAAGCCGCGGGCCTCGCGCTCTGCGACCAAAACCGCGAGCGCTGCGAAACCGCGCGCCGCTCTGCCGAACTGGCTCGCGAATACGGCGCAGCGGCCGCAGGGGTGGCCCTGGCTTTAGCCGGTTCCGAAGACGGTTAGACACTGCGGAACGCCGCAGGGAGCTTGCCTTGACGCCGGCGAGCGCCTACTTCCGCGCCTATGTCTGAGATTACACACGACGTCGACGCGCTTGTTGAGGAATTCGACTTCCTTGATGATTGGGAAGAACGCTACGCCCACGTGATTGCGCTGGGAAAAGAGCTCCGCCCGCTTGAAGACGGCGAACGCTCCGAACCGAACAAGGTAAAGGGATGCGTGAGCCAGGTTTGGCTTGTGACGGGGCGCGATGGCGATCGGCTCACTTTCCGCGGGGATAGCGACGCGCATATCGTCCGCGGCCTCGTGGCGGTCCTAATCGGGTTGTTCTCAAACCGTCGTCCCGAGGAAATCCTGAGCGTCGACCCCGTTGAGGTGTTCGGTCGCATCGGCTTGGCCGAGCATTTATCGCCTCAACGCTCCAACGGCTTGCGCGCTATGGCCCAGCGCATCCGCAAAGACGCGCTGACCGCGCAGGCCGAGGCGGCCGCTTAAACCCCAAACCGTTAGATCGGCGCCGGATCCCAGTCCGGCTCAGCGCGGGCGCGGGTGCGGTAAAACCCGTCAAGACGCCTCAACGCCAACTTTAAGACCACCTTGGCCGACCGTTTGGGCCAACCCCAAGCCGCCTCAATCGCCTCCAAACCTTGTTCGCGCACACAAGCGCGCTCAACAATAGGGGCCAATTCGGGACCGAGCGCGCCCAAAGCCGCCCGGACGTCGGCGCGCGCCATCACCGCGCGTTCCGCCCCAGCTAAGCCCGGCGTGCGCGGGCTTTTCGATTGCGGCGCACCAGTCCAGTCTGCAACCACGGCGTTGGCGGCCTCTGAGCGGCGCGCAGCGGCGCGCAAGCGTTCCGCGGCCGCGATTTCGTCGGCGGTGAACCATGCCGACCCGCCGCTTGTCAGCCGAGCTAAGCGTTGAAGCGGGTCCTCCCCGGCGCCGGCGGTGGCGCTCGTCACCCCCGCCGATGCAGATGGCGCGGCGCCCCCCCGCGTCCGCAAGCGCCATCTTTGCGAGCCGCCCGCCGGCTCGATGACGCCGGTACGCACCCACAATGCCGCAGTGTCTGCGCAAAGCTCGGCCAAGGCCCGACGGCGGCGATCGCCGTCCGGGTAAACCCGCCACGATCGGCCTTCAGCGATCAGAACCGCGCCGGCGCGCGTTAAAGCGGCGCGCGCGCGTTCGGCCTGCCGGTCCAGGACCGCGCTCACGCCGCAGCGTCCAAGCATTCCAGCGCCACCGCGTCGCGCAAGATCGCCTCGAGGGCATCCAGCCGCGCATCAAACGCGGCGTCATCACGCTCATCCTCAACTAACTTGCAGGCGTGCGCGGCTGTGGACCGATCGCGACCAAACGCCGCAGCCGTGCGCGCCATGGTCAGTCCGAACGCCACATGAGTGAGATACATCGCGACTTGGCGAGCCCGTGCAGCCGCTGCGCACCCGCGCGACCGCGCTGCAATGTCTTCCGGCCGAACCCCGAAAGCGAAAGCTACGGCCGACTGCGCCAATTGCGCTCGAGCTGCATCTCGACCGTGTCGCCCGCTCCAAAATGACTCATTTGCAGAAACGCCCATAGCGGCCTCTTTCCCCGACTACAACCGAAGTTTGGCCGGAAAGATAGGCGGGCAACCCTAAGGGAGGATAACTTTCCTATTATCGGGCGGATAAGCGGCCCTGAAAATCACAGTTCGGCGTCCTTAAGCCGTTTCCAAGCGTTCGCGGACGCTGACCGGCAAGCCACCCAGCGTGAAATACTGATCGTAAGCGAGCACAAGGGTCGGCCGAACGTCACCGACGCTGAGCGCCATCGGCAGGCGTAACCAAAACTGCATCATGGGCTCAAGGCCCGGCCGGCGAAACCGCGCAACTCCGGCCGTAGGCGCCTGACGTATCAGGGCGTTCCGCCCACCCCGCTCCAATGCGGCGCGCGCCGCGTCCCCGGTTGGGCTGAGCACCGAGCCTGTGGGATCACATTGAAACAAATTGCACAGTTTGACGCCGACCAGCCGAGCGGTCAGCGCTGACTCGTCTGTCCCGGGCCCTGTTGGTTCGATGCTTAACACGCTGATCCACCCCAGACAGGGCTTGATCCGGCGTAAGTTTAGGTCGGTTTTCAGAGCCCAGAGACGGTCGCCCCGGATGTCACGCCAATGATCAAAGACCAGAGTCTGATTTGGCAAAATAAGTTGCGTTCTAAACACCACATCAGACTGAGACATTGTTAAAACGCCCCCGCGCATTTGAAATCGTCAATCAATCGTGATTAGACCATCCAATGCTTCGGCAAGATTTGGCAAGGCGGAAACGAAAAAAATTAAGGCCGCATTAATAAAAAAAAGCAGGCCCGCCTTTCGACGAGCCTGCTTTGACAAAAGCAACACTTTAGGCTTGCGGACGCGCTGCTTCGACGGCCCAACCGCCAACGGCAAAAGACGCGTCTGCGCGCTTAACCCCGGCGCGCCTTTTGCCCCAAGCCCATTTTCTTCGCCAGTTCAGAACGAGCTTTGGCGTAATTCGGCGCGACCATAGGATAATCGCGCGGCAGGTTCCAACGCTCGCGGTACTCTTCCGGCGTCAAGTCGTATTTCGTGCGCAAGTGACGCTTCAACGACTTGAATTTTTTACCATCTTCCAAGCAGATGATGTAATCGGGCGTGACCGATTTCTTCACCGGCACAGCGGGCTCAGGCGGTTGTTCAGCCACCGTGTCACCGCCTTCAGAGACGGTGGCTAACGCGCCGTATACGCTGCGGATCAGGTCCGGCAGATCTTGAGATGTAACGGCGTTGTTGCCGACATACGCCGCGACAATGTCGGACGCCATTTCGATGAGTTCTGATTTGTTTTCCATTAGACCGAATCTCTGTTTTGCGTGATTCGGACAATAAGAATGCCGATCCGATAAATCAAGTATCGGCCTGGGCGATTGAAGCCATTATTATGATTCCAAAGGCCTTAACGGTTATTCATGAAGCGAGAAAAGAAGCGATTAAGACGAGCGCCAAAATCGCAGCCGTCCAAATCGCCGCAGCGCTAGAAGGGGTGGCGCGCGCCAGTGCGCCGGCCGGGCTAAACACCGCATGCAAACGGCGATCCCAAACCGACATCCCCCGTCTAAAAGCTTGTTTGAGCCGCACTGCGAGTTGCGCAGCGATCGCCGCAGACCAGCGAGCAACACGAACGCCCACAAACCGATACGTCCAATCACTATCGAGGATAACGCCGGGCTTCTCCGGTGGATAAAGTCCGAACCGCATGAGGACCGCAAAAGCGAACATGGCGGCGACAAGCAATTGCATCTGCGCCACAACGTGGTCCCAGGTGTAAGGCGCATAGGCGGCCTCAGGGAACGGCAGGAGCGCGTAAAGCAGGCCATAACCGCCCCACGGCCAGCCCAACAGCAGGCACAGCCCAGCGGCCAAACCCATAGCGAGCAGCATGTTCCACGGCGCTTCGCTGACGCGCCGGCCGCTGTCATGGGCGAAGAAAGCGAAGAACGGGATCTTGATGCCCGAGTGCTCCAACACGCCCGCGGAGGCGAACACCAACATGCCCCAAACGATCCAGCGGTGTTGATCAGCGGCCTCGGCAAGCACCATGGCCTTGGCGACGAAGCCGGAGAATAGCGGAAACGCCGAGATCGACGCCGCACCGATGACGCAGAAAACCGTCGTCATAGGCATGGACCGGAACAACCCGCCCAGTTCAGACGCTTTCGCCGTACCGGTGCGGTGCAGGACCGCCCCCATGCTCATGAACAACAGCGCCTTATAAAGGATATGCACAAAGGCATGGGCGGCGGCCCCGTTAATCGACAGCGCTGTTCCTAAGCCGACCCCGCACACCATGAAGCCGAGCTGGTTATTGAGGCTGTACGCCAAGACCCGGCGCAGATCGTTCTCCACCACCGCGAAGAACACCGGAAAGACGGTCATGACCGCGCCGATCCAGATCAGCGTCTCCTCGCCGGGAAAGCCGCGCGCTAGCGCATAGACCGCGAGTTTGGTGGTGAAGGCGGACAGCATAACCGTCCCGGTGACGGACGCCTTCGGATAGGCGTCCTGCAACCAATTGTGCAAAAACGGAAACGCGCATTTGATCCCGAAGGCGAGGAAGATCAAAAGCCCGCCTAGGCCCGCATCCAACCCGATGGCGTTAAACGCGATCGTCCCGGTCTGATCGTAAATCATCACCGCGCCGGCGAGCAGCAGCACCCCGGAACTGACATGGATGGCCAGATAGCGCAGCCCCGCCTTGCGCGCCGCCTCCGTCCGCCCCGCCCAAACCAGAAAGACTGAACTGATTGCGGTCAGCTCCCAAAACACGAACAAGCTGATCAGATCACCGGCGAAGGCCGCGCCAATCGCTGAGCCGGCGTAGATGACACCCATGGCGTCGGGCACCCGGTCGCGTTCATGCAGCGCGTAAATGGCGTTTAAAAACGCCGCGATGGCAAAAATCAGCCCGAATAGAAAGCTCAACCGGTCAAGCCGGTAGGTCTCCAACTCCAGCCCAAGCAGCGAGAGGCGCCCGGTCACGCCAAACTCCCCGCCCAGAATGACGGCGATGGCCACCAGCGGCGCCGCCAAAGCGAGCCCTTTTCGGCCATAGCCCCAGGGCGTGAGCCCGATCAAAGCACCCAGAGCGACGACAATCAGCCCGGGGTTCGTCGCGGCCAACGCGCTAAACATCGTCGTCGCGCTCGCCGTAATAGCGCTCGGGCCGGCGCAGCAACCGGCCTAAGGGCCAACCGCACAACACCACGAACACGAACGCCGCGAAGCCATAGGCGGCGTAAAAGCCTGCGGTCTCGGCGGCCTTTACGTGGTCGTGGCGCGGATGGAGCAAATCAAGCGCCACCAGGGCTAAACTCAACCCGCCCAGGACAGTGAGCGCGCGTCGTTTGACCGGAACGCTGAGCAGAACGCGGAACCGGCGGGCAAGCGGGTGCCAGCGCTCGAGATCGTCTTGGGGATCAGGGGCGTCTGCGCTCATGGGCTAACCTCCGAACCCGGTCACCGGGCTTAAAAACTGCGCCACCGGCTCGACAACAAAAACCAGCGCCACGGCCGCTAGCGCCGTGAGAACGGGCGGCAAAACGGTCAACGCCGGCGCCCGAGGGCTCGAGCCCGGCGCATAGCGCGGGCCAGGGCCGTAAAAGCCGCGCAAAGCGATGGGGACCAGATAGACGACATTGAGCACAGAGGAGACCGCGAGCCCGCCGAGGAGGAACCATAACTCCGCATCCGCCGCCCCGGTCATCAGCAAGAATTTGGGCCACGAACCGCCCAGAGGCGGAACCCCGATGATCGACAACGCACCGATGAAATAGGCGCCGAACACCCAGGGCATGACGCGGCCCAACCCATCCAGGGTAGAAACTTCGGTTTTCTTCGCGCCGACATAAATCGCGCCAGCCGTCATAAAGAGCGTGATCTTGCCAAAGGCGTGCATCAGGATTTGCAGGGCGGCCCCAGCAAGGGCCGCCGGGGTTGCGATAAACGCGCCGAGGCTGACATAGGCGAGCTGGCTGACCGTGGAATAGGCCAGGCGCGCCTTGAGATTGTCCTTGGTCATGGCGACGAGTGAGGCGGCGAGGATCGTGAACGCGGCGACCCAGATCAGCCCCGTCGCCTGCGCGGCTTGGGCGGTCATCACCGGGCCGATCGTGTAAAGCACCACTTTAAGAAGCGAAAACACGCCCGCTTTGACCACCGCAACCGCGTGGAGCAAGGCCGAAACCGGAGTAGGCGCAACCATGGCGTTAGGCAGCCAACCATGCACCGGGATCAAGGCGGCCTTGCCCAATCCGAACGCATAAAGCGCCAACAAAAGCGCCGCAGTCCCCGAACCCGCAGCCCCCGCTAAGACCCCCCCGAGGATAAAGCTGGTGGTGCCGGCCACCGCATAGGTGATCAGGATCGCCGGAAGGAACAGAATTAGCGAGGTCGACAACAGCAAGAGCGCATAGACCTTTGCGCCTTTGCGGGCGGTCTCAGTACCCTTGTGGGCGACGAGCGGATAGGTCGACAGGGTCAAAACTTCGTAGAAAACAAATAAGGTCAATAGGTTGGCGGACAGCGCGACGCCCATGGCGCTGGCGATCGCGATGGTGAAACAGAGATAAAACCGCGTCTGATCGCTTTCCGCGTTCCCGCGCATATATCCGATTGAATAGATCGAATTGAGGATCCAAAGCCCGCTGGCGATGGCGGCGAACAGCGCGCCTAGAGGCTCGAGTCGCAAGGCGATGTCGAGCCCGGGCGCGATCGCGAAGAGCACCAGTTCCGGCCGTCCGCCTGCGGCGACGTCGCCCACCAAGCTCAGCACCACAACAAACAAGGCCACGGCCGCTGTGAGGCTCGACGCCTCGCGCAAATCGGGAATGTTGGCGAAGGCCAACACGCCCGCCCCGCCCAATAGCGGTATGATCAACGCAGCGAGCAACAGCGCCTCGGGCGAGACCGGCAAGATCATGGCGCCACGGCCCCGTTAAAGAGCGCTTCGGCGGCGGCTTGCGCCCAGGCGCGCGGCGCGCCAGCGTCCACGCCAAACGCGATATTGGCCAGCACCAAGACCCCAAGCCCAGCAAGCAACGGCCAAGGCGGACGCGCGGCCATCGGCGCCGGCGTCTGGGCTGGCGCGGGACGCAGATAGGCCGTCTCCACAATCCGCCAGACATAAACCGCCGCCATGAAGGAGGAGACCGCGATCACACCCACCGCCCAACTCCACCCCTTGGCCAGGGCCGCTTCCAGCAAATACCATTTCGACACGAACCCAGCGGTCAACGGCACCCCGATCAAAGACAGCCCCGCAATAACGAACCCCGCCATGGTCAGCGGCATGGTTTGGCCCACTCCACGGAAATCCTTCACCAAAGTCGCGCCATAGCGCAGGGACACCGCGCTGATCGCCAGAAACAGCGCGCCCTTCATCAGGGCGTGATTGAAGAGGTGCAGAAGCCCCGCCGCGGCGCCTTCGGCATTCGCCATGGACAGCCCCAAAAGCATGTAGCCGACTTGGGCGACGGAGGAATAAGCAAGCAGCTTGCGCGCATCCTCCTGGAAAATCGCCTGGGCCGAGCACACCACCATGGCGACTGCGGCGAAGGGGGCAAGGACCAAGGTGAAGGCCAAAGCTTCGAAATCGTATTCTGGATTGAAGACCGAGAACAAAAACCGCGCGAGTGCATAGAACGCGGCTTTGGTGGCCGTCGCAGCCAGAAACGCGGTGATAAAGCTCGGCGCATAGGCGTATGCGCTGGGCAACCAGGTGTGCAAGGGGAACAGCGCGGTCTTCAACCCGAGGCCAACGACGATGAACGCGAAGCCCGCCTGCACGGTCGCCGAGCCGGTTTGTCCCTCTAACCGCTGAGCAATGTCGGCCATGTTCAGCGAGCCGGTCGCCGCATACAGAAAGCCCACGCCGATGACGAAGAATGTCGCCCCGATCGTGCCGAGGATCAGATAATCATAAGCAGCTGTCAGCGCGCGGCGATCCCGCCCTGCTCCCATGGCGATCAGCACATAGGTCGAAAGCGAGGAAATCTCCAAAAACACGAACATGTTGAACGCGTCGCCAGTGATGACGACCCCGACCAGGCCGGCGAAACACACCAGAAAAGCGGAATAAAACAGCGCGCGCTGGCGCGGCGCGATCTCAGCGGTGACGCTGGGCAACCCCGCAAACGCGCACGCAAACCCAATCCCCGTGACCAACATCAAAACGAGGCCGCTCGCGGCGTCGACCCGGTATTCGATGCCGACCGGAGCGAGCCAACCGCCGAGCGCGTAAGACACCAGCCCCTGATCTTGGACCACGCCCTGCAAAACCAAGGCGGTGAGAAACGCAAATCCGGTGACGAACACGGTGAACGCCCAAGCCGCCCGCCCCCCGGAGAGCAGCGCCGCGACCGGCGCGCCGACCAGGGGCGCGACCACGATCCAAGCCGCGCCGTGGGCGATCAGCCACGCCGGCGCCAAGCTCACAAGCGCGGTTAAACTCATCCGCGCCCTCCCGCTTGCGCGGTGTCGCTGTCGGCGAGATTAATAATCTCATCCTCAATGCCGCCATACGCTTCGCGGATGCGGACCACGAGCGCGAGGCCCACCGCTAAAGTGGCGACGCCGACCACGATGGCGGTCAGAATCAAGACGTGCGGCAGCGGATTGGAGTAGAGCGGTTCGGCGGCTTGAACGGCGGCGTCGAGGCTCTCGCCATGGCCGTCCGAATCAGGGCTCGCGGGCTCATGCCCGCCGCCGTGATCATCGCCGTGTCCCTTCTCAGGCAAGATAGGCGGCTTGCCGCCGGCGACTTTCCCCAGGGTGACGTAGAACAAGAACACCGAGGTTTGAAAGACCGATAAGCCGATCAGACGTTTCACCATGTTGCCCGAGGCGAAGACCACGTAAAGCCCAGTCATCATCAAGACGACAACAATCACATAGTGATAATGGGTTAGGAGAAACGCTAGCACGATCACCAATCCTCATCGGTGATGTCAGGTTCTCGACTGGCAAAGGCGTAAAAAATGCACATCATCACGCCGGAAACCGTGCTTAGCACGCCCAATTCGACCAGCAGAATGCCCACATGCTGGCCCGCATGGTGTTCGCTGTCGGGGATCAGGACGTCATAATCCAGATACTCCCCACCCAAAGCGAAAGTGACCAGGCCGACCCCGCCATAGAGCAGGACCCCGGCCGCGGCGAGCGCCTTGGCGAAGCCCGGCGGCACCGCCCGTTTCGCCTCGCGCAATCCGAACACCAAAGCGAACAGAATGACGGCGACAGCGAGGATAACCCCAGCTTGGAAGCCGCCGCCGGGGCTGTAATCGCCGTGAAACTGCACGTAGAACGCGAAAAGCGTGATGATGGGAATCAATAACTTGGCGACCGCTCGCAAAACGACGTGGGCGTCGTCGATATCGTCGATCGAGGTCGGCTTGTCGGATCGCTGAGGCGGATCAAACTCGCTCATGATCGCCCCCTTTGTCATCGGGCGCGATGCGTGTGCGCCGTCCCGCTTCCCCGTTAAGCCCTAACAGCAACATCACCCCGAGACCGGCGGTGAAAATCACCACCGTCTCACCCAACGTATCGAAACCGCGGTAACTCGCCAGAATGGCGGTGACCACGTTGGGCACCTCAACTTCCTTGGGCGTCCGCTCCAGATAGGCGCGGCCCACATGAGCGTTCACCGGCGAGTTTGGATCGCCATAGGCGGGAAGATCGCCGCAGGCGTAGAGCAAGACCGCTCCGGTCACCCCCACGACCAAAAACGCTCCCCAACGCCGCGGCGCGGACACCGCCTGAGCCTCGCGCGCGGTCAACAGCATGGCGGCGAGCAATAAAACCGTGGAGACGCCTGCGCCCACCGCGGCTTCGGTGAACGCCACATCCACCGCGTCGAGGGACACGAACAACAAAGCCGAGATCAGGCTGTAAACGCCCGATAACATCACCAGCGCGAACAAATTGCGCAGCCGGACGATCGACACCCCGACAATCACCAATAGCGTCAATAAGATCAGATTGATGAGCAAAACGGCGTCGAGCGCGCCGCCCAGCGCCTCTGCGATCATCGCTTCGCCTCCTCGCCGGGTTTGCCCGCGCCCGCGTCCACCGACCGCCAACGGGCCAGCATCGGCCGTAAGCCCGCCACCCAAGCCGCATTCGCCGTCGCATGGGTCGCGGTGGGGCTGGTGAGGAACAACAACAAGCCAACGAGCAGAAGCTTCAGCGCGAGGATGGACCAGCCCGCTTGGATGACCAGGCCCAGAACCACAAGCTCGGCGCCTAACGTGTCGGTCACCCCCGCCGCGTGCAGGCGGGTGTAGAAGTCCGGCAATCGGACGACGCCCACCGACCCCGCAATGACGAAAAACACCCCGGTCAGAATGACGGCGTAGCTCACCGCATCGAGCGCCAGAGACCAAACATCGCCCGCGCTCACCGGCCCGTCTCCCCGGACTCGTGGCCGTGATCGGTACGCGCCAGCGCCACGTTGAGGCTGCGATAACGGAAGAATTTCAAGATCGCGATGGTGGAGACGAAATTGATCAGAGCATAGAGCAGGGCGATGTCGACCCCGTCGGGCCGATCGATCAGAAAGCAAAACACCAAAAGAAACAATATTGTCTTGGTGCCGAAGGTGTTGATCGCCAGAACGCGGTCATAAAGCGTCGGCCCCTGAAGCGCGCGGGTCAGCATCAACGCCATAGCAAGCATCAGCCCCAAGGTCGCCAGGGTCATAATCACCATGTCGACCGTCCCGCCATTTTCGAGGCGCCTTGGTTCATCTCAACATACCCCGCCGGATCCGCCATTTCGGGCAAGAGCGCGTGGACCAAAACCGCGTCGGGCTCCACTTCCACAGACACGGTGCCCGGGGTCAAGGTTATGGAGTTGGCGAACACCGTCCGACCCAAATCCGTATCTGCGGCGCAGTCCACCTTCACCAAGCGCGGGGTGAGCTCAATGTCCGGCGCCATGACGACGCGCGCGACCGCAACATTAGCTTAGGCGATTTCCCCACCCAACCAGCCCCAATAGGGTAGCGCGAAGGGCAGCCGATAGTAAGGCGCGGCTTCTTGGTCGAACAGGCCCATGCGGGCGGACAGCCCCACGGTCGCGGCCACCGACGCCAGGCCGAGCCAAAGCAACAGGGCGTGATCGAATTTGCCCGAAAGCACCGCCCACAGAAGACCGAGGACGAATAAGAGCGCCAGAGCGTGCCGCATGCTTCCCCAAAACAGATTTAGTCCAGACAGATCGCGCCGTCTGCTTCGGGGAGGTGTCTTAACGGGGTCCGCCCGGCTTGGCCAGGGGCGGTCGGTGGGTTTCCCCCGCTAACTGCGGCCGAACACCAAAGCGGCCGCCCGACGCGCCGGACTATCGGCTTCGTCATCGCTCGGCGCGCCCGCGCGCGCGCTCCGGATCAGATCGGCGGAGAGTTCCGAGGTGAGCGACCAGTTCCAGTAACGCAAGATGGTCTGGGCTGGATCCACCGCCATCAAATCATAGGCGGTGCGCACCCGGTCCCATTGGGCGTCCGGTTGAGCCAAGGTTCCCAAGGGACGCTTCAGCCCGCGCCAGAGCTGCTCCAAGCTGTCCCGACCCAAGCCGGTCGCCTTGCAATAAACGGCCAGACCTTCTCCCCCCGGATCGGTGAAGATTTGCGCCCCCGTCGGCGGCTTTAATCCTGCGAGATAGGACAACTCCTCCACTAGCTTACGATCAATGCCCGCGGAGGCGATCTCACAAGCGTGCTCCAGGCTGTCATAGGGACTTTTGTCGATAGCGGCGCGGTTCCGCTGCCGACGATCGATGAATTGCAGCACCTTGCGCGAAGGCGCGTCCTGCCAGCTCTCTTTACGCGCTTTGTGGAAGAGGTCGTCCACACTCTCATGGAACACGTCGCGGGATGACGCGTAGCGGCGTAGAATCATCCGCCGGCCTTCCCAATCGGTCCACCAAAACAGCGTAAACGCCTGTCCAGGCTCTAACTCGGCGCGCCGGGCTAAGGCGTTGGCCACCCCGGTGTTGTCCCGAGAAATCGCAATCAAGTGCTCAACCGCGTCAAAGGACAGCTCCGCGCCCTTGTTGTTCAAAAGCGCGTTAAGCACTGGCGGCTCGGCGAACTCCGCTAAAGCGGCGCTGACCACCGGATCGACCGCGCGGCGTTTAGCGATGAGCACCCGGTGCTCGGGACGTCCCGAGCGCACCACGTGAAGCAAGTCACTCAAACTTAACGCTTTGCTTTCCGCGAGGATAATACGCGCGATCGGTGCGGCGTCCTTCGCCAGCATCCGAATGAGCGGAGACGGCGCCTCGGCCAGCGCGGCGATGCGTTCCGCGCAGCGTTCCCGCGTCCGTTCATCGGAAACCCGGAGCAGTTCGATCAACATATCCCCGGCCATCGAGCGCTGATGGGGCGTAATCGCGGTAGAGGGCAGCCCAACGATATCCGACAACCGCCGCACCAGAGCGGCGCGCGCACGGGAGGCTTCCGGTGGCGCGACGGGCGCGTCGAGTTCAAGCGGGCCGGGATCGGCGGCGAAGGACATGGGCGGGCGCCTATTAGCGGAGAATCACCCCACCAATAAACGCGCTCCAGAGTTAAACTTTTCTAAGCGCTTTGGCGACCGCCGGCCTTACGCACCCGCGCTCAAGCCCAAGCGTCGCAGTCCCCGCGCCAAGCGTCCGCGTTCGAGCCAAACCACCGCGCCAGCGGCCACGATCGTTACGACCGCGAAACCGAAAAGCCCGCCGCCGTCGGTTTCGGTTGCGCCGACAGCTACCGGCACGGCCAATCCCAACCAAGGTGAGAGGTGAAACCCTATCGCGCCGAGCAGAACCCCCACCGCCAGGAGCGCGCCAAAGGGGCGGCTCGGTGGGATCAGAATCGCCAAGGCGGCGAGACCTTCAGCCGCCCCAACCGCGTAACGGAGCATCGGCTCGAAAAGCTGGATGCCGGAGCGTTGCGCGAGGGTTGCAAAGATCACGTTCTCGCCCGGCGGATCGGCGAATTTGAACAGGACAGCCGCCTGGAGAAAAACGAAGGCGACAAAAACGGACAGCGACCACGACACGAGTGTTTTGAATAAAGTCATAGGACTAGCTTTCATTTTCGATGAACTGACTACACTAAAACGTTGACTAAAGACCTTGCGTTACGCCATTCGCGGGTCCAGATTTAATCAAGCGCTTGTGAACCGGCGAGAGCGCGCCGTTCGGCCCCTTCTCCCGCGTTAAGCCGCTGGATATCTAAACGCCCAAAGACGCGGCGGTCGCCAGGATGCGGGTTTGGGACGGTGTCGTGGCGAAGACAGAATCACCGGGGCTATGACGGTCGAACACTTGCTGACTTCACGCGGGCATTCAGCGCAGGCCCGGGCGTTCCCTGCCTATCTGGCGGGACAAGCGAGCTGGTTTGCCGGCTTCGGCTTACAAACAGCACTTTTCCCCTTCATTGCGCTGATGGTGGTGGGCGTGAGCGCGGCGCAATTAGGCGGCGCGCAAACCGCGCTTACCGCGCCGGCGCTGGTGTTGGTGGTGTTTGGCGGCGCCATCGCCGAACGGTTTGACCGGGCGCGCCTGCTAGTTCTCCTCCAGGCGACGGCGGCCGTCCCACCGGCGGTGTTAGCGACTTTGTTGGCAATGGACGACATCACGCTGGGCCATCTTATCGCTTACGCGCTGAGTATGGGGGCGATTGGTGCGGTGATGATCCCAACCCGAGACGCCGCGCTGAACGCTGTCGCCCTGCACGCGGGCCGCGAGCTACAGAACGCGGTGATCATCGCGTCCGGCGTTCAATTCGCCGGCCAAATTGCCGGGCTTGGCCTGGTCGCGCTCGCCGCCTCCACCGCCGGCGTCGGCGCGGCGGCGCTTTTAGCAGTCCAGTCGGGGATACTGGTCGCGGGCGCGATCGCGGCGGCGCGACTGCCCGCCCTTCCCGCCGCGCCAGGCGCGGATCAGCGCTCTATCGCGCGCCAAATCGGCGAGGGCTTCGCGATTGTCGCCACTTCGCCAGTGTTATCGGCCATGACGCTCGTGATGACGGCGGTGGGCGTGTTTGTGGTGGGCGGCGGGTTCTTTGTGCTGTTGCCCTTGATTATCCAAGCCGTCCATGGCGGAGACTTGGCGTTATTGGGCGGATTATTGTTGGTGTTTTGGACTGGAGCGTTGATCGCGGCGGCGGCGTTGTCTTTGAAGGGGGCGCTGGCGCGTCCTGGGCGTGCGCTGCTGGCGGCGATGGCGAGCGCTGTGGTCAGCTTTGGCGTTTTGGCGACGGAACCGCCGCTGCCCGCTTTAGGGGTTCTGGTGTTCGGCTGGGGCGCGGCCGCGGGCGTGTCCATCGCCATGAGCCGATCGATCGTACAAGCCGCAGCGCCGCCGGAGGCGTTGGCCCGGGTGCTCTCGGTCTATCAATTGGGGCTGCTGGGCGGCGCGCCGGTGGGCGCGGCGGCCCTGGGCGGTGTGGCGCAAGCCTTCGGTCCGAGCCTCGCCGCGCTCGCCCCGATGATCGGGCTCGGCGTCGCGCTCATATGGTTGGCCGTGGCCACCCCGATCGTCGGGCTCCGCCACCAAGCCGCCCGGGACAGCGTCGAGAGCTGACGCGCGCGCATCGCGCCCCTACATTACTGAAGTCGTTTAACGTAAGAGAACGAGGCCCGAGGTGACAGACACGCTGACCAAACCCGTCAATCAAATGACGAAAGCCGACTGGCGCCGCGTGCTGAGCCCGGCTCAGTTTCACATCGCCTTCGAAGAAGGCACCGAGCGCGCCTTTACCGGCCCCTGGTGGGACGAGAAACGTCGCGGCGTTTACACCTGCGTCGCCTGCGGGGAGACGCTGTGGGACAGTGCGGCCAAATTCGACAGCGGGACGGGTTGGCCGTCTTTCTACGCGCCCGCTGGGCCGTCGAAAGTCGCAACCAAGACGGACTGGAAACTGCTCTATCCCCGGACCGAAGTGCATTGCGCCAATTGCGGCGCGCATATGGGCCACGTGTTCAATGACGGACCCGAGCCGACCGGGTTGCGGTATTGCATCAACGGCACAGTGCTTAATTTCCGGCCCGCCGAGGACACCGGGCTGGGCCCGGACGCGTCTTGATGGGGGCGCCCCAACCGCCCCGCCCCGAGCCGCGCCCGATCACAATCACCCAGCATGGGGTGACCCGCACTGATCCCTATGCCTGGTTGCGCGACGATAATTGGCAGGCGGTCATGCGGGACCCCTCGCAATTGCGCGCCGATATTCGCGCCCATTTAGAGGCTGAGAACGCCTATGCGGAGGCGATCACTGCGCCGCTGGCGGCCTTGCGCGCCGAACTGCGCCAGGAAATGGCGGATCGGATCGACCCCGACGACGCCAGTGCGCCGCAACCTTATGGGCGTTGGGCTTATGGTCGGCGATACCGGCCCGGCGGCGAGCACGCGATCGTGTTTCGGCGCGCCTATAATGGCGATTTAGACGCGCTCGGCCCCGAGCAAGTTCTGGTCGACGGCGACAAGGAAGCCGAAGGCCGGGCCTTTTCAAAGATCCTCGCCGCGGAGCCAAGCCCCGATCACCGCCGCATCGCATTCGCCCACGACACCGGGGGGGCGGAGATTTACGCCATCCGCGTCCGCGATTGCGAAACCGGCGACGCTGTCGGCCCCCCGATCGAAGATGGCGCGGGGGGCTTCGCTTGGGCCGCGGACGGTCGGACACTGTTTTGGGTTTGGCGCGACGACCATGGTCGACCCGCAAAAGTGTTTCGCCGCGATCTTGATGCGTCGAGCCCAGACGATCAGCTGGTTTATGAGGAAACCGATCCCGGATTTTTCCTCGGCTTGGAGACGTTATCGGGTCAGCGTTTTATCGCCATCGTGTCGCACGCTTCCGAAACCAGCGAAATCCGCATCGTGCCGACGGACGATCCGAAACGCCCGCCGCAGCTTTTGGCGGCGCGGGAAACCGGGGTGGAGTACGAAATCGACGATTTCGATGGCGGGTTCGCGGTTTTGACCAATGCGGACGGAGCGACCGACTTTAAGGTGTGCTGGACACCCTATGACAGCCGTTCGCGGGCGGACTGGCGTCCCCTCGTCGCGCCGGAGCCTGGCGTCCACCGGCTCGCCATTCTGGGCTTCGCTAATTATTTGGTGCGGCTGGAACGCGCTGACGCCCTGCCGCGCTTGGTCGTGCGCGCCCGTGATACTGGCGCGGAACACCCCATCGCGTTCGATCAGCCCGCCTACACGCTCGCGCCCCTGCCCGGTTACGCCTATGACGCCCCCGTGGTGCGCTTCGCCTACGCCTCGCCCGCCGAGCCCGACCGCGTGATCGACTACGACATGGCGGCGCGCACGCGAACGACGCGCAAGATCGCTCGCGTGCCCAGCGGCCATGATCCCGCGGCTTATCGGGTGGAGCGGTTTTCAATCCCCGCCCAAGACGGCGCAGCGGTGCCGGTGACGGTTCTGCGCCGGGCGGACACAGCCCTCGACGGATCAGCGCCGCTCTTGCTTTACGGCTATGGCAGTTATGGCATTCCGATGGAGGCGGATTTCCGCGCCAACCGCCTCAGCCTGGTGGATCGCGGTTTTGTTTATGCGGTCGCGCATATTCGCGGCGGCTCGGAAAACGGCCGACGCTGGTATCTCGACGGCAAGCTCGACAAAAAAACTAACACGTTTGAAGACTTTATCACCGTCGGGCGCGGGCTCGTCGAACGCGGCTATGGGGCGGCGGACAAAATCGTCGCCATGGGCGGATCGGCGGGCGGCCTCTTGATGGGCGCCGCCGTGAACCAGGCGCCGGATCTCTTTAAGGGCGTCATTGCGCAAGTCCCCTTCGTCGACGTGCTCAACACCATGAGCGATCCGGACTTGCCGCTGACCCCACCGGAATGGCCCGAGTGGGGCGACCCGATCACGGACCCGGCGGCGTTCAAACGGATCGCGGCCTATAGCCCTTACGAGAATTTGGAAGCCCGGGATTACCCCGCCGTTCTTGCCATAACGGGACTTTGCGACCCGCGGGTAACCTATTGGGAGCCAGCGAAATGGATCGCGCGATTGCGCGCCGTGCGCACCGACGCAGGGGTGTCGCTGTTGCGCACCGACATGACCTCAGGCCACGCGGGCGCCGCGGGACGCTATGACGGGCTTGACGACGTGGCCTACGCCTACGCTTTCGCACTCTGGGCGGTCGGATGGACGCCGTCCTGATCAGGCGGCGGACAACCGACGACTAGAGTCGCCTCAATTTAATCCGAACCGAGAAGCGGCTCTAAGTCTTTCGTTTATCGCGTTTTCGAACCGCAAAACCGATGACACTTTTGCTGAAAACGCTCTAACCGAATGACGGCGAGGGTTACTGTCTCCTCCTTGTCATGGGCCGAGCGCAACGTCTCTCAGAACAGGGCGACTGGATATGTCTGACTTGTCGGTTTTCTGCCTGCTCGCCCGGCGGAGCGAGCGGCGGCTCATTAAACGGCGGCCAAGCGAAAAGCGGCGGGGGTTGCCGTCATCGCGTCGCCAATGACCGAACACCGGAGCCGTCGCACGCAGCCGAAAGTTGTTGAGGGGTCCGGAGCCGCACAGAGGAACGAACCACGGGCGTCCAAACAAACAGCGGCCAAGCGAAAAGCGGCGGGGGTTGCCGTCATCGCGTCACCAATGACCGAACACCGGAGCCGTTCGAGCGCGGCGACCCCGATCTGTTTAACGCTCAACCTCGGGCCTGCGCGGGCGGTCAAGCGACCCGTGACCAAGCAAACCCCGACCCCCTCTTGTGAAGCGCAGAACCAAAGCGCGGCCGATACAAAGGCGGCGGCGAAATGGCGTGTTGATGGATTGTTAGACGCGTTGCGTAGATAGCAGCTGCTATTAGACCGCTCACGACGCCAAGAGCGCCAAATTGCTTTAGCGCGGCGGCGCTGAGGCGACGAGCACACGCGCCGTACCGGAAAAACCTTGGGGCTTGTAGCCTCGCAAGCGCGGCTATCCGGCGAACAGCACAATACTGCTCCTCTTAGCCGGCGCCAAGCGTGCCACCTGTTGGCCCAGGAGCCCCCCTCCAACAGAGATCGCGCCACCGACCCTGCGCGATCCAGGTCTCCCTCCGGCCTTCGACGGCGCCTCTTCAGACCCGCTTACGTGGTCGACGGCAAGAACTCGTAACACTCTTCGCGGATTTGCGAACGAATGTCCGTGGCGCCCGAGATTACCAAATCGCGTTGCGCCCGTTCTATGGTGATTTCGCATTCTTCTTTGAGCACATTGCGTTCGAATTCGACCCGCGCTTGTTCGGCTTCGATCTCACCATTGATAAACTGGATCCAGCCGCGCGCCGTGCGCCGCGACGGGCCATATTGTGTTCCCTGCTGGAACGCGTTGATCGCGCCCTGGCGGTCATCGCGTTCATAGCGGGTGTTGCCGATCAAAACCCACAGATTACCAGGATCACTGACGCCGCGATCGATGGCTTTGCGAAGCGCGTCTTCGGCGTCGGCATATTCGCCTTCCGAATAATACGCCTCGCCGAGCTTTTCATAGACCGATCCGTCGCTCGCCGCCTGGGCGGCGGCTTCGAGCACGGGAATGGCCTTGTCGTATTCCCGCGCTTGACGCCATAAATTCGCAAGTTTTTCGAGATGCTTGAAGTTCCGCTCAATGCGGCCACTATTCATCTCGCGCTCCATAATCACCGCGCCTTGATAGGGCACTTCAAAGAAACTGTAATAGTCGATAAGGCGGATAATATCGCGCTCGTCTTGAACCATACCATTGAGATACATGAGCTTGTTCACTTCGAACGCTTCTCTTTCAAGCCCCGCCACCGCTTTCAGCGCGGCAATCGACGTCCAAATCTGACGGTCTTTTGGATACAAGTCCAACATTTCTTCTAATAACTCAGCGCGTTCCTTCGGCATGTCGAGTTGCGAGAACAGATAATTCAGAAAGTCGTAGTGCTTACGTTCTTTGGGTAAGGCGAGCTCAAACGCGCGTCGGGCGTGGGGCAAGGCTTCGCGATACCGATCTGCTTGAGCGTAAGCGGTGGCTAGCAAGAGCCGAAGCCGGTCATTGTCTTGCGCGCCTTCGCGGAGCGCGCGCTCCATCAGCTCAATGCCCTCATCATAGCGCTCTTCGGCGATGAGGAACTGACCTAGGGTTAGCCTCAGATCACGGGCCTCGTTCGGCAACAGAGCGCCCGTAGCGATCGATCGCTGAAAATCCGAGATCGCCGCGGGGATGTCGTCGCCGTCGAAATGCGCGCGTCCTCGCAAGTTATAGATCACAGACGCTTCATAGGGGCTCGGTTGGCGAGACAAGGCGTTGTCTAACTCGACCAACGCTGCGGCCCAATCCTCGGCCTCGAGTAATTCCTGCGCCTTTAGCACAATCTCCCCGATCGCGGCGGAGAAGCTGCGATCGACTTCCTCCTCTTCCTGTGCCCACGCTGAGGGGGCCAATACAGACGCCACGCCCCCGGCGAGCACCGTACAAGCCAGCAACGCACGAAGGAATTTCCAGGTCGGGGTCATGGCAAGCATCTCCATCACTCTGGCGCCGCGTTAAACAATGACTGATACGGCGAAACCAAATCTTGGGTTTATTGATGCGATAAAGCGTATCCAGCGATCTAGCCGTCCGCGAGACGAAACACGAATTGGTTGTGCACACCGACACGTTGAACAGGATTTCCGTCAACAATTTTAGGATTGTACTTCCAGTTCTCAACAGCTCGAATGGCCGCGCGCTGGAACACCGACGGACAGTCATATGCCTCAACGTCAAACGGCTGTCCTTGCGCGGTCACGTTGAACCGGACGAAACATTCCCCCTCGACACCGCGTTCTGCGGCGCGTGGTGGATAAGACGGCTCGATCCGCACTAGGGGCTGCGCGTCGCGGTCGCTGACATTGAAGCTAATGGAGCGTGAGTCTAACTGAGGCGGCTCAAAGTCCGGCAACGCGCCGTCGAAACTCGCAACCCCTTCAGTTGGTTGCACAGCTTTTTCTTTGCGTATTTCTGGCGGCGGCGGCGGAGGCTCAACCTCGACGTCTTCGGGCTCAAATTCCCGCTCCTCAACCGTAACCTCTTCAATTTCAGGATTGATCTCAATCTGGACAGCGTTCGCACGCTGCTCAATCAACACCTCTTCTGTGAAGATCAGCGCGCGCATGATTAGAAACAACGTCAAAGTAATAATGGCGGCCAGGGGTATCCCAATCGCCATGCGCACTGGTCCCGGAAGCCCGCCACGGGGCGCTGTCGCCGCTGTCATCGTTCTCTCCCCAAATCGCCTTGTCGGCGTTGTTAACGTTGGTCGGTCGATACGAAAACCGGAATTTCTAACTCTTGCACAATCTCGATGATATCCAAGGTCAAACCGTTTTTCGATTCTCCGTCGCCCTGGATCACAGCCTCCGCCTTCGGGCTCTCCGCTTTAAGCTTTTCAACTTCTTGGCGGACCGCACCGAGCTCGATCACTTTCTTGTTGATCCAGATTTCGTCATCAGAGGACACCGCAATGATGATGGTCGGATTGAGTTCGTCTTGCTGACTGACGAGCGGACGCTCAACCTCAATGCCTGGTTCCTTCACGAACACCGCCGTCACGATGAAAAAGATCAATAAGATAAACACGACGTCCAACATCGGCGTCATATTCAGTTCAATATCTTCTTCGTCAGCGGCAGCGCCGCGTCTGCGCAAACCCATGTCGCTCTCCTCGCCTCGCCGCGGGCGCGCGGCGCTGTTCATTGCGAACCGATCTAATTCACCTCTTGAGGCTGGATTGACACCGGCGCGCCGGTCGCTCGAGCATCATCCCAAACCCGGGTCAGTGTTTTCAATAGCGCATCGGGGTGCGGAGTGATCAGCACCGCACTCCGTGAGTCCTCCGCACGCAACCGTTCAATCGCGGCGGGCACGCGAGCGACGTCCGTGAGACGCTGGTTCACGAATACAGCGTCGCGGTCGTCGATCTGAACCAAAATAACCGGCGCAGGTTCGTTATCTGGCGGTTGGTCCGTTGCGGGCGGCGGGGCGAGATCAACCCCCTCCTCACGCAAAAACGTCGCGGTCACAATAAAAAAGATCAACAAAATGAAAACGATATCCAACATCGGCGTCATGTTGACTTCCGCGTTCTCTTCGCCACGACGCAAGCGTCTGCGCATAACCTTGGCTCCTAACCGATTTCGAGCGCGTCTTCGAGCTTGAGCACTTTACGTCGCGCCTGCCGTTCAATCCGATCCGAAAAAATCAACCCTGATAAGGCCGCAACCATGCCCGCCATGGTTGGAATCGTGGCCTTAGACACGCCTGACGACATGGCCCGCGCATTCGAGTTACCCGAGATCGACATGACGTCGAAAACTTCGACCATGCCAGTCACCGTACCCATGAGCCCCAAAAGCGGCGCCAAAGCGACCAAGGTCTTAATCAGGTTGACATTCTGCTCAGCGCGCAGCCTCACCTCGGAGACAAGCTGATCGCGGATCCAGTGGGCAAGCCGGGACTTCCGATCAGACCGCGCGCGCCATTCCGCCACCGCTCGATCCGCATACCGACTGTGGGCCAGAGCAAAATAAACTGTTCGCTCCAAGATGAAGGCCCACATTACGAACGTGGATAACATGATCCACAAGAGAATCGGACCGCCGCGCTCTAAGAACTCTTGCAAGCCCGCCCAAGCCGCGGCGGGATCCTGCCAATCAAACATAACGTCGCTCCATTTCCCGAAGCGCGGCTAAGCCGCGCCCCGGTTCTGCTCGACGTGCCGGGCGACCATGCCCGCAGCTTGCTCTTCCAGTTTCTGCTGAACGCTGCGCGCCGCGGTGGCGCAAAAGGAATGCAGCAGCAGGAGCGGGATCGCTGCGACCAGGCCCAACACGGTGGTGATGAGCGCTTGAGAAATACCACCGGCCATGATGCGTGGATCGCCCGTACCGAACAAGGTAATCTGCTGGAAGGTGATAATCATGCCGGTCACGGTGCCGAGCAGACCAAGCAATGGCGCCACCCCAGCGAGCACTTTCACCAAGTTCAGACCGAACTCCAGTTTTGGGCTTTCCTTCAGGATTGCCTCGTCAAGCTTCAGCTCAATCGCCTCGATATCGTCGTTCTTCGAGGTTTCGTAAGCCATCATGACCCGGCCCAGCGGATTGCCTTTGGACGGGGTTGATTTCCGCGCCTGACCGCTCACGGCCATACCGGTCAGCGTCAGCGCGATCAGCCGCCAAATCCCGACAATAATACCAATAATCGCCAGCGCGATCACCGTATAACCGACGGGCCCGCCCTGATCGATCCGCTCGCGTGTGTCTGGCGATTCCACAAGCAAGCTTAAGAGTTGACCGCGCGACGGATCAACGGGCGCGCGCACGACCTCGGTCGCAGTTGAATTGGTTAAAGTTGCGGCTGCCGACCGCAGCGCCCCCGACGGTTGACGCCCCAACACGCGCAGCTCCTGCGCCGCCGTGTTCCACTCAACAAACTGCGCGCCACCTTCAGCGGTCGTCCAAGCCGTAAACGGCCCCACCCGGGTCACCGGCACCGGACCATCGGATCCTGACAGGCCAGAGACAGAGGCGTTGAACGTCTTGACTTCAGATTGAGCGGCAATTTCTTCGAGAATGCTAATCCAAATGGAGTCGAGCTCTTCCCGCGTCGGCAGGCGGTTCGCCGTCGCCAGCGGGTCAAGCGCTTCACCCCGTCCGGTGACCTCCGCAGAGACAATCGACCCGCGCAAGCTTGCCTGAAGCTCGCCCGCCACCTGACGCGCAGCCCCGAACAACTCGCCAAATGATCCCTGCCGGTCACGAAGCTCCTCATCCAGCTCACGAATGCGCTCACGGTTGCCCTCAAACTGGGCCGCCAATTCCGCCGCTTCGCGCTGAAGCTGATTGAGCGTGGCCTGTTCGCCGCTCAAGATCGATTGCTGTTCGGCAAGATTGGCGCGAAAGTCGCGTAAGCGCTGTTCGCTCGCTTGCCGCGCCGACGCCGCGTCCGAGCGCACCCGCGAGAGCAGGTCGCGCAAATTATCCACCGGGGCGGCGTCCTGGGCGACCGCGCTGGCGGCGAGGGCGAGAGTGGTTGCGGCGAGAACGCCTGTTTTAAATAGAATTTTCATTGTCTAAGCCCGTCTCTCTCAACCTATTGACCCGTGGTCGGCCCGAAGGTGGGCGCTAAGAATACGTCCGGCGTCGTCAGCTCTTTCGCGATCCGCAACGCTTTTTGAATGTCCAAGCGGTAGCTGCCGTCCAAGGGATCCCAGCTCTGGCTCCCCTTATTGTAGATGCCCATATCTCCGCTCTGCCGATCGCGGTAAATCATCGAAACGCGCCCAACACGGAGAATTTCCACGTCAAGCGTTTCCCCACCGACCGTGACTTTCTCGTCATAAGCGGTGACCTGGCGGCCATAACTTTCTTCAATCTGAAACGCGTTGACGATCTGGCGATATCGCTCCGCCGGCGTTTGGTCGGGATCATCCAAAGCGTCCTGAACCCGCTCGAACCGGTCGGCGCGCTCGTCAACCAAAAACGGCAAGTCGGCGTCGATGATTTGACCCAGCCGCTCGACCATTTCCTGCATCATCGGCAGAAGACCGCTCTCGACTTCCTCAACACGATCGATCTGACCAATCAGGCTTTCGATTTCATTTTGTTGGGACTGCAAGAACACCCGCTGTTGGTCCACATTCAAGCGCACGCGCTCGATTTGTTGAAGCACCGCGCGATACTGACGCGCCAAAGCATCCGCCTCATCGTCCAATCCGTCGATCCGCTCCTGAGTTTGGGCCCCTTCGGATGTCGATTGTTGTCCGACTTGAATCGCCTGGTTCAGCTGCGCATTAGCGACCCCGCAGGTGAAAACGCCCAACGCCGCCAAAGCGCTCGCGCGCCCAATGGTCAAGAGTATATTCATTCCCGGCTCCACGCACCTAGTGAGTGACGACGGAAGTCATCCATCGCCGTTAAACATGTACGCCACGCCGGAGTATCGCAGCCCAGCGTGACTGGCGCGGATCAGCGCGCCAAAATTTTTCCGCCAACGGAAGGGACCACCGTCCCAAACCCCGCCGTTTCCGCACCGGTTGACCCGGCGTCTGTCCGGAGACGCGCGAAACCCCGCCCCTCGAATTTCGCCGGACGCTACCACTCCTTTTTACTTCGGATCAATACAGTTGCGCGGCAAACGCCCAACAACATCGCGAGCCGCCTGTCGAACGCTGCACTTGGGGGCGAACAAAGAGATCTGAACGGCGGTTTGAAACGCGAAGCCTGAGATTTTGTGGCGCGCAACGAGTTCGACCGAAAACCGGCGAACAGATCTACGCGCTGGCTGGGGCGCCAGGATTCGAACCTGGGAATGGCGGTACCAAAAACCGCTGCCTTACCACTTGGCGACGCCCCAGCACCGCGCTGCCGCGAACGGAGCGGCGTAATTAGCGACATCCGCGGCCGGATGCAACGGCCCTCGCAAATTCCGCGCAGCCTCGCTTGCGTTCCGAAGCGGCGGTAGTTATAGCCCGGCCTTCGTCGGAGTATAGCTCAGCCTGGTAGAGCACCGTCTTCGGGAGGCGGGGGTCGTTGGTTCGAATCCAGCTACTCCGACCATATATCGCAGTTTACGGCCCCGCCCTGGCGCCGCGGACGCTTGAACTGGCGGATTCTGGGCGTATCGTCTCGCCCGTTCTTTTATGGCGCACCTGAGCGCCCAGCTAAAGAGATCGCTTTATGAAGTCGTTTTTGATCGCCTTAGCGGGCGCGTTTGCGGCCCTGTGTCTGTTTGTCTTCGTTGCCATCGCGAGTGTGTTTGGCGCGATTATGGCGGTGGCCGCCGCTCAACCGGAGGAGAAAACGCCCGCCAACGCGGTCTTGACACTCGACCTGCGCAACGGTCTGCCCGACCAACCGGTCGACACGCCGTTTGGAACGACCCCGCCTTCTGTTATCGCGCTAGTTCGCGCGCTTGAACGCGCCGAAACCGACGATCGGGTTAAAGGTCTTTTGATCCGCGCGGGCGGATCGGGGCTATCCACCGCGCAAGCGGAGGAGCTCACCACGAGCTTGGCCGATTTCAAGGCCACCGGAAAATTCGTCCTCGCTCACGCGCAGGGTTTCGACTCCACGAGTCTTGCGCCCTACCACGCCGTCATCGCCGCCGATGAGATTTGGCTCCAGGCCACCGCGGAGTTCGCCCCGACCGGCTACGCCAGCGAAGTCGGATTTCTGGGCGGCGTGTTCGAATGGGCGCGCGTTGAGCCGCAATTTGTTCGACGCGAAGAATACAAAAACGCGGTCAATACCTTCACGGAGACAGAATTTACGCCCGCCCACCGCGAAGCCACTCAGGCGTTGCTTGACACGCTTTACGCCCAAAGTCTCGAGGCCATCGCCGGTGCGCGGGCGCCGGATCTCGCCGCGTTACGCGCGGCGTTAAACCAGGCGCCGCTTTCGGCCGAAACCGCGCAGGCCGAAGGATTGATCGACACTTTGGGTTATTGGGAGGACGCGCGCCAGTCGGCGCTAGAGCGCGCGGGCGACGATGCGGATACGATCAGCGTCGCGGCCTACGTCAAATCGTTGACGCCTTTGAGCGACGGCCCGGAGATCGCGTTGATCGGCGGGCAAGGTACGGTGGTACTTGGCGCGCCGGAGGATGAACCTTTTGCTGGCGGAACCGCCATGGGCGGAGACACCCTGGCGCGCGCGCTCGACGCAGCCGCCAAAGACGACGCGATCGAAGCCGTTATTTTGAGGATCGACTCGCCGGGGGGCTCATCGGTCGCCTCCGATCAAATCTGGGCCGGCGTTGAGCGAGTGAAAGAGGCCGGCAAACCTGTCGTGGCAAGGTTTGGGTCGGTTGCGGCGTCGGGTGGGTACTATTTGGCCGCGGGCGCTGACGCGATTGTGGCCTGGCCCACAACCCTCACCGGCTCGATCGGGGTGTATAGCGGTAAGTTTTCCTTCGAAGGCGCGGGCGATCTTATTGGCTACGCTACGGACTCCCTGGTTGTGGGCGGAGACTACGCTTTGGCTTATTCCACCGCCAAACCATTCACGGAAACGCAACGGGCTCGGCTCGAGGCCCGCATCGACGATGTTTATGACGATTTCACCGGTCGCGTGGCCGATGGGCGCACCGATTTGAGCCTCGCCCAAGTGCGCGCGCTCGCCAAGGGGCGAGTTTGGTCCGGACAGGACGCGTTCGACCGCGGGCTTGTGGACGAGTTAGGCGGGCTTAAGCGCGCCATTGAGGTCGCCAAAGAGCTCGCTGAAATCGACGCCGAAACCGCTATTCGGTTGCGCCGTCTACCACGCGAGCGCACCCCGTTCGAACAAATCCAAAAACTGTTCGACGCTTCCGCTCAAGTCGCCGCAATCAGCACGACACTCAACGAGGTTTTGGCCTGGCCGGAAGTTCGCGCGCTGATCGAAACGCGCCACGCCGCGCAAACGCGCGGTGTTCAGGCACGGGCTGCAGACCTCCCGATCGACTAAAGGGGGCAATCGCGGTCTTATTCGCCGATATGAGGGAATCGTTCATCGGAGCGATCCCGTCATGTTTGTCCGAAGACCCGGGTCGGTGGCGCCCCACCGCGGAGCGACACGGAGTTCGCTGCCGCAGCATCCTCCTCTTTCGTTGGTACTAAAGCGGAGGGCGAAAAAGCGGTCACCGGTTTTTCGCGATTTCCGGCGCGATCCCCTAAGACTTAACATCGTAGGGCGATGTCGATTAGCCGGCTGCCGATCTCGACAACTCGGCGCAAGGGTGAAGTCCTCTGCGTAAACCGGGGTGGCTTTACGCGGTTAGGCAGCGAACCTCGCGTAGCCCTCGTCACTTGATCGCTGTGCTCTCGCCGGTTCGGCGACGATGTCCATCGGCCAAACCCAACTTAAAAAGGGCCGCCGAAAGGCGCGGTAAGCGATCGATCGTGCGAATAGGCATGGAATAGACTGGCGGATTCAGCGAAATGGCCACGTTTGGGACCGCTACGTACGCGCATCGCCCCTGAGCGCGACATCTCCAAGATCCCCTGTAGATGTCAAAAAAAAGCCGGGGCAATTCGCCCCGGCTTGTTGCAGTCGTCCAGTTCCAACAGGGCTTAGAAGCGGTAATTAGCCGACAAGACAAAGTTGCGGCCGATCTGGCCACCGTCAACCCCAATCCCTGGCTCCGCGAAGCGATCGAGCAAGTTATTCACGATAAACCGCGTCGTGAGACGATCATTCACTTGGTAACCTAGATTATAGTTGAATATGTTGAGCGCTGGGTTGGTGAATGTGGCATTATTGTCCAGTAACGTCGTGTCCTGAAGGTTATCAATGGTTGGCCGGAAGTGGAACCACTGAATCGTCTGGGTAAAGCGGTCGATCCGGTGGGTCGCTTGAAGCCGAGTCTCAAACCTTGCAAAGCCCGGCTCTCCAGCATTAGGATTCACAATTGCCGGATCAAAATCCCCCGAGACAGGCGTCGTATCGAAGCGTTCCAAGAAGTAAACTTGCCCGTTAATAAACAACTGACCCAAGCTTACGTTTGGCAAAATCGCCCGGTTCGCCAGAGCCCGATCTAGGTCGAGCACATAATCCGCGGTGAAATTCAGGGCCCTCAGACGCTGGCCTCCCACATTATTCGCGTCACCCAGCAAGAACGCCAGTGTAAAGAGCTCCTGGTTGATCGCCGGGGCCCCTGGGTTCGCAATATCCGGCACGGGGTTGCCCGTGATGGGATTAATCTCCGGGACAATGAACGTAGAGGTGTCGTCTGGGTCCGGAAGTGCAAGGACCAGATTGTCGCAAACTGAGGACGCCCCAACGACGGTATCGGGGAACCCGGGCGCATCAAAGCAAAGGTCGGTCGTCAAGAATGTTCCGTCGATCACATCATCGAGCGTCAATGACACCCAGTCCGCAGACAGTGTGAGACGGTCAACCCATGGGCTGTCGATCCACCGGTCGGCTTCCAAAACAACACCCACCGTCCAATTGTTGGACGTCTCGTTCAAAAGCGCCGGGTTGGGAAGAACCGCCGCCGGCAGCCCTCCCGCCCCTCCTGGGAGCAGGGAGGCAAAGAACCCGAGATCAACGAACGGAACTCCGGGGAGGGACTGCGCATTGATGATATCCGCAAAAGCCTCGCAGCTGGGGATCCGCAAAGGTGTGCCATCGGGTTGGTTGAAGCCGTTGCACGCAAAGGCCGGCGAGGCGTTACCAACAAAGCCCGTCGCCGCAGCGCCGAACAAATCCACCACGGACGGCGAGCGCACCGCGCGGGTGAAGTTACCACGGAATGTCACGGCATCAATCGGCGACCAACGCCCACCGCCGCTGAAGGTTATGTCTGTCAACCGCGGGGCCTCAGCGATCGGCGTCTCGCCCTCAAAGAACGGACCGAACATCAGACCGGACCCGGCGTCAAAACCGGACCCGACGCGAGACACAACGCGCACCACACCGTCCAAATCAAGACGCTTGAAACCGGGAATTGGATTGAAGTCGTCGCTAAAGACGGGAAGGCTAAGCTCGGTGCCGCCTTCGAAGAAACCAAGAGCCCCGAAGGTTCCGGTTCCCGACGTGGCGCGACCGGTGCCAAGAAAGAATTGATCCCCAGGCACAAACGTGACGCTATCCCGGCGCCATTCAAAGTTCGACGCAAACTGGAACCAGCCAGCGGGCAACTTAAGCAATTCCCCCCCAAGGGTCGCGGAGGTGAAAAACTGGGTGGCACGGTTGAACGAGGTCAGCGGACCGGTGACGAAATCGATCGCTTCGGCCGATGGCGCCCCAGCACCAAAGAGGTTCAACGGCACACAGGCGTCAATCTGTGCTTGTGTCGGCACCAACCCCTCAGCCGTGCTGATGTCGATCCCCGATAACGCCGGATTGCGAATATCTACCGCCTCAGGCGCCGCAAGTGTTTGTTGGCGGCAAACGGCTTCGCCCGTAATCGGATCGGCAACCACGTCCGTGGCCAGTGCAAACTCGATATCTAAAATATCCGGGTCCCCGAGATTGGTGGTTGACGCTCGCGACCACCTAAACGCCGTTTCCCAGTAAAAAGCCCGATCCGCGAATTCAAAATCACCTTCCAAAGACTGCGTTACGGCGAAGGTCCGAGAACGCTCATCTTCCGTATCGCTCGGCGTAATGATGTCCGTAAGGTTCCGGCTTACGAAGAAAGTGCGACTGCCGTCAATCGTGTCGAGCCCGGGCAGTCCCGCGGCAACCCGCGTCGCCTCAAGGTCGTTGATGGTGTCGATGGCTTGCTGAGTCAGGAAAGGATTTTCATCAATGAAGACCGGCACAGGAGCCACGCCGGCTGTCCCAGCCCCGCCCACAATGGGTTGGGTTGGAACACCCGGCAGAGCGTTAAACGTCTGATTGGCGAAAATGAAGGAGCCCTTGTATCGCACATTCGGAGTAAAGTCGTAATTGAAGAACGCGTTGACGCTGACCCGCTCTTGGGCGCTTTGGATCGAATTGAACTCACCCAGCGCAGCAAAACCGTCGCCGCCGATCTTGTCGTCTTGGTCGCTCGGCGGAAGGGCGACTGGACCCCCTCCTTCAATATTTAGGCCGACACCCGGAATAATGGACCCCAGATCGATGGGCACGAGGGTGCCGTCCGGCGCGAATTGGAGCGGGACGGCGGTCAGTGGAAGGAACCCGCTTGAGTTGGGATCCGTGTTGGGCACCGTAAAGAAGTTATTTTCCAGGCCAAAACTGCCGACAAAGGCCAGCGGATCGATCCCGTTCAAATCAGGATTAGCCAGCGCGAACTCGAGCGGCGTCGACCCGGTTGAGGCGATAAAGTTGTTGAAATTTGCGATCCCGTCACCGCCATTCGGCACAACGCCACTGGGGAATTGCGGGAAGAAAAAGTCCCCCGTACCCCCGGTGATGAATTGGCCAAACACCGGCGTACCGCCCGAGGTGATGAAGTTGTTGCTAGACCCCGGGAAGAAAACACTATCCGGAATTTCGTCGGCCCCGCCATCGCTAAACGGGTTGAGGAAGCCCCCGAACCCGTCACTCGCGGGCCGACCATTCCCGGCCACAACTATTTCTGAATCAACCCACTCAGCGCCGAGCGTGAAATGGCCCTTACCGTTCAGAACGTCCGTCCCGTACGCCGCGGTCACGCGATAATTCTCGCCGTCGCCCCGCTGAGTGATGCCGCCCTGCGCTAGGACTTCAAAACCCTCGAATTCGTCGTTCAGCACGACGTTAACAACACCGGCCACAGCGTCGGCGCCGTAGATCGGCCCACCGCCGACAGTCAAAACTTCTTGGTTCTCAATCAACAGCGGATTGATAATATTGAGGTCGACCTGAGAGCCCGTATTGTTGGCGTCGTCGAGGCTGTCATTAAGAACGAAAACGGACCCCAAATTGCCGGACACAAAGCGTTTGCCGTCAATCAGCGTCAATGTTCTCTGGGTGCCGAAATTCAACAGGTCGACAAAGGAGGCGTTACTGCCGGAGCCGCCACCGCCGCCGATCCCGCCGCCAGCCCCGGTCAGCGGAAGTTCGTTGATGGCGTCAATGGCGTTGGTGAAGCCGCGAAGGTCAAATTGCTCCCGCTCGATCGACGTCGTCGCCAGCGCCGAGTCTAACGGCGCCCGGCGGATCCGCGATCCGGTCACGACAATCTGTTCGACCTGCGCAACGTCTTCGGCGTCTTCGCCGTCCGCGACCTCTTCGACGTCAGGATCACCTTCCGGCGCAGCCTGCTGCGCGATGGCCGCGGGCGAAAAAGCAACCGCCGAGAAGCCAGCAATCACCGTCGTCGCGAGCAGACGCTCGCGCCAGGATAAACTCTTCATGATCTCCACCTCCAGCTAGTCCCGCCGATCCGCTTTGGCGTTCAACGCCTTGTTTGGGAGCGTTCCATCGACGGGCGGACCCCCTTTGATCCTGATCACAACGCTAGGCGCAGGGTCACGAAGCGGTCAACGCCCTGATTTCACGCAGGCTAGCATTTTGGAGAGGCCGTTGCCCAAATGCCTCACTTTTCAGGCATCAAGGTCTTGAGGCAGGCTCATGATCGTATGTTGCGCGCCTTTGCATAGGGCCGCGCGATTTAAGGAGGCTGAACCGATGGCGGATTTTAACTTTTTGGTCGACGGGTTCGCCGTCGCGCCGCAACTCTTAGAAGCGGATGTGCGGGCGGCGGCCGAGCAGGGCTTCAAGACAATCATCAACAACCGCCCCGAAGGCGAGGCGGCGGACCAACCTGCGGGCGACGTGATCGAAGCGGCCGCGACCGCCGCTGGGATCGCCTATATCGCCGCGCCTATGGTTCCCGGAACCCTGCCCGAGGACGCCATCGCGGCGGCGCGCGACGCCGAAGGACCCGTGCTGGCGTTTTGCCGCTCCGGCATGCGGTCGACAGCGGCGTGGGCGGTGGCTCAAGCCCGAACGGGTGCGCACACGCCCGACGCGATCGTGCAGACTGCTGCGAGAGCGGGCTATGACCTCTCGGGTATGGCCCCGGTCTTAGCCGCTGAATCCCCGCGTTAATCCAGCACGACCGGCGCGGGGCGGACACTGACCGTCGTCGCCGTCTCCGCCGCGGGCGCAAGCCGGGCGGTCGCGGCGGCGGCCGACGATGCGAGATTGGCTTGACTGCCCGCCGGGGAACCGGCCGCGCTCGCCATGACGATGGCGAATACGCCTGCGACCAGACGCAAGCGATCGGACAGAAAATCACAAAGCTCAACCATATCGACGGCGGTCTCCCCAAGACGAGATCTTCGATCACGCAAATCGCGCGCCGTGCGCGGCGGCGCGATCGGATGTGAACGTTTCCTCAGTTGGCGATCATTGCGAAAATCGTTACCTCCGAGCCGCGGTGGGCGGGTCTCTGCCTACGCGGATTCAAACGGAGGCCGGTGTGTTCAAAGCCGCGTGGAGCGGAGACGTCGTTTTCACCCGCCGCTGCATTGTGGTGAAGAAGACGAAGGCGACCTTGCCCTACACGATTGACGGCGCTCAGGAATTGCTGTCGATCATCGGGGCTTACGCTGCGAGCTTACCGCTGGCTTGGCGCGGGCGGATGGCCGGGCGTCCCTTCCGCTTATACTTCGCGCCGGACACCGTGTGGTCGTGGTACCTCATCTGGCCGGTGGCTCGGGCGGCGGGCGCGCGCATCGTTAACACGCCCGAACGCGCCGACGCCGCCATGGTGTTCGAGGACGCGACCTATAGCCAACCGCCCGCGACTTTAGACCGCTTCCCCGGCCCGGTCTGGAACAGGCGGTGCCTCGACGTTTCAAAATCGCACGTGGCGCGCACCTTCGAAGCGGTGTTCGGCTACCCCCTTGCCGTGGACCCTCGGCGGAGCGCCGGCCCGATCGTCGAGAAGTCGGAGACCAATGGCGCCCATGACGGCCGCATTCTCACCGCGCCCTGCGCACCGCGCCCCGGGCGCGTCTACCAAAAGCTGATCGAGACCAGCCGCGACGGCCGCTTCGTCGAGGACCTGCGCTGCCCCACGGTCAAGGGCGAGATCGCGGCCGTCTTTATCAAGCGCCGGCCCATTGACGCGCGCTTCGCCAACCACAACACCGACGTCAGCCTCCACCGGCCCGAAGCGATCTTCACCGCCACTGAACGCGATCGATTGGCGACATTTTGTAAGGCCTTGGCGCTGGATTGGGGTGGCTTGGACGTTTTGCGCGAGCGCGCGACCGGACGGCTCTATGTGGTGGACGTCAACAAAACCGACATGGGTCCGCCGACTGCCCTGCCCTTGCTCGATCAAGCCCGCGCGGTTCACCGCATTGCGCAGCGTTTCGGCGCCCACATGCGCGCCGAACTCGGCTATGCCTCTGACGATTGCTCCGACCAGGTTTGACATTTATGAGCCCGACGATCCCGTTTAACCGAACGCTCGCGTTCGAGTATGGCCGCACCGATACGGTCAGTCCGCTGATCCGGCGCGTGATTGCGCGCAATCCGGGTCCGTTCACCTTCACCGGGACAGGCGTTTACATTGTCGGCCATGGGGAGGTGGCGGTCATTGATCCCGGCCCGGCGCTGGCCGAGCACCGCGCCGCGCTGGACCACGCCTTAGCCGGCGAGCGGGTGAGCCACGTCTTCGTCACCCATCACCATTTGGATCACTCTCCCCTGGCCGGACCGCTCGCTGCGGCCCATGGCGCGCAGGTGTATTCCTATGGTGTGCAGATCCGGACCCCGAACGGGGGCGAGGTGCGCATGGAGGCGGGGGACGATTTAGGATTTCGACCCGATGTCGAAATCGCCGATGGCGATGTGTTCGAAGGTGCCGGCTTGACGATCGAGGCGATCCACACCCCGGGTCACACCTCAAACCACATGTGCTTTGCGCTACATGAAGAGAACGCGCTGTTTTCCGGGGACCATATCATGGGCTGGTCGACCTCGGTCATTAGCCCGCCCGACGGCGACATGGGCGATTATCTAGCCAGCTTAGAGCGGGTCCGCGCGCGCGATTTCGCGACGCTGTGGCCAACCCATGGAGCGCCGATCACAGAGCCGGGGCCGTTCGTAGACGCTTATATCGCCCATCGCCGCGCGCGCGAGGCGCAAATCCGCGATCAACTGGCCAGAGGTCAGACGCAAATCAAAGCGATAGTGCCCGAACTCTACTCCGCGGTGGACCCTAAACTCTGGCCGGCGGCTTGCCATTCCGTGCTCGCTCACATGATCCACATGGTCAAGACCGGCCGGGTCACGTGCGACAGCGAACCCGGGCTAGACACGGCCTTCCGCTTGGCGGAACCGATCGAGAGCTAGCGGAAATCCATAACAAGGGGCGTCGGCAGAGCCCACGCAGCCGACGCCAGCCCGAGGGGTTGTAAGTCTCTTGGGCGCGTGTTGGTCGCTTCAAGCGGCAACACCCCCCAAGCCGCCTCAAGCGCGGATGACGGAGGCTAACGCCTCGCCCACACGGCCCGCTTAGCCCCCCCCGCGCCAGACGTTCACTCCGCCCCATTGTCTGCGTTTTGCCAAGGGCAACTCGGCTGGGGGTCGAACCGGGCGGCGCTGTCGGCGAAACTGTTTAGCCCCACCGAGGCGCGTAAATCCTCCACTCGGTCAGGGTCTTCCATAGGCGAGATCACACAGCAGCCGTCGCGACATTGAAACTGGCTGCCATAGCGTTGCAGGCGGCCATTTTGCACCTGCACCCGATCGTATAACAACGCGAAGTTACGCGGGATCACCTCGCCCTGGGGCAGAAGCGCCTCCATCTCCGCCAAGATGTCCGTCATCCAATCGAGATCGGCCACCGCATGCTGGGCGATCAGCCAGGCGTTGAACGCTGACGCTTCGCCGATTTTCGAGATCGTCCACCATGCGCCATGGGCGCGATGTGCGGCTTTTAGCCAGGCGAGATTGTCCGCATCAATGGCGCGCAGGTCCCGAATGATACGGTTGCCCACGTGGAATTCTTCAACGGCGGTCAAATCATCGCCGAGCACGTCGAGCGTTTCTGGCCATCCGGGCGTACCAAAGGCCGTGAAACGGCCAAATTGATCCCGCGCCGCGCGCTCGCCTAATTCCCGCTCAAAGGCGGTCGGCTCGGCCTGCGCGTCTTGCCAGAGATTGCGCACGTGATCACGCCATTCCACGCGCCATGGCTCAGGGCTGGTGAACACCTCCCGCCGCCAGTCAGTGTATGTGTCTATGAACGCTTCGAGTCTGGCCGGATCCATAGAGGGGACCGCCTCACCGGACGTCGGCTGTTGGGCGAGCGCGAGACTTGCAACGACGAGACCAATAGCGGCGGCCAAGGCCAACCTGATTTGCATTTTTACTTCTCCCGCCACTTGGGCGTGTGCCTTGGTCAAAACCGGTCGATCCTGTCAAAGGCGCAGCCAGACGTGCAATCGCGTCAATCCCTAAGTCGTCTGCAAGCCGCGCGGACGACGAGTGGGGCTAGCGGTGACCGGTTGGCGCCGTGCTCAGCGATCACCGCGTCGCCCGCGGCGCGTCCGGCGCAAACCGATCGGCGATGGTTGAGTCCGCAAACCAGAGCGGCCGCTCGTCATGGTTCGCGGTCTCGAGCACGATCCGCCGCGCGATGTCGGCGAATTTCGCGGTTGCGGGCCAATCGAGCGGCAGCGTGCCCAATTGATCAGACGGCTTATGCAGAAACGTGCGGGTCATGTGTCTCCATTTCGCCAGGCCAACATTCTCGCCCGCTAAATCATGAAAGCCATTGAATAGGAACGCGCCCGGAACGCCCTCCCGGATGAACGAATACTGATCGGACCGCGTGAAGATCGCCTCTTGCGGGAACGGGTCGGGCGACAGGCTCATCCCTAAATCGTCGAGTACTGTTTCGATCCGCCTTTGCAGGGTGGAGTGTTCGGCGCCCCAAGCGATCAGGTCGGCGAAGTCGTAAAACGTCAGAGCACCGTCAATGTTGATATTGCCAACCAAGCGGTCGGCGGCCAAGGTCGGGTTCCGGGCGAGATAGGTGGAGCCCAAGAGGCCCTTCTCCTCCGCACCCACGGCGGCGAACAAGATGGACCGGCGCGGCTTGACCTCGGCCTGGGCGAGCGCGCGCGCAATTTCGAGCATGATCGCCACGCCAAGCGCATTGTCGCCCGCCCCGTTATAAATCGCATCGCCATTGACCGGCAGGCCCACGCCCACATGGTCGAAATGCGCGCTGACAATGATCACCTCGCGCGCCAGATCCGGGTCCGAACCCGGCAGAAGGCCAAGCACATTGAGCGCTTCGAAGCCGTCATCGTGGACGCTGCGACGGGTGAAATCCACGCGCGCCTGGAGCGGAAAACCAATGACGGGGGCGGTTTCGGCTTCCCCGAGAAGGGTGGCGTAACTCCGCGGCGCCCCGGCGAACAGCGCCTCAATCGCGGCCCCGCGCACGAACGCACTTGCCAAAGCGTCGCCCGGTTGCGGGGTCTCAGCGTGCTCCGCCAAGCTCAAATCGGTGTTCCACAGCACGGTTTTAAACCGATGGAACGGCCAGCGCTGCTCATTGGCCGGGCTCCAGAGGAACAACACGCCAATGGCCCCGCGGGCCTGAGCCGTCGCCCGCTGGACGCCCGAGCCGGCGAGATGCGCCGCCTCATCGGCGGGCAAGAACGGCGCGGGGCCCGAGATCACAGCGACGATTTTGCCCGCCACGTCCAGCCCGGCATAATCATCGACGTCGAATTCTGGGGCGACGATCCCATGCCCGGCGAACACCACCTCCGCGTCGTCTAAGCGTTGCTCGGCTATGTGCGCATGGGCGTAGGCCGCAATGTCCCCGCCATTGGGAAAGCGCGTTTCATCGTCCGCGCCGCGCACGGTTAAGGCGACGGAGCCGCGCTCAAGCCGCGCCGCGCGCACGGCGAAGGGTTGGCGGTAGCCCTCGGTTCCCGCGGGCTCAAGGCCGAAGGTTTCGAATTGGCTGGCGATATAAAGGCCCGCGACTTGTTCAGCCCGCGTGCCCGCCTCGCGCCCCTCCAACAGGTCATCGGCGAGGAACGCCATATGACCGCGCACGCCGTGGGCGCTGAGCCCCCATTTCGGATCGTCCGCCGGGGTCTGCGCAGGCACGGGCGCGGCGCAGGTCAAAGCTAGGGCGGCGAGCCCCAAAGCGCTTAGCAATCTTGCCAACATCGTAGACTTCCCCTCAGATCGCGAAGCCCGATTGTTCCCACAGTCGACGGCGTCGCACCGCTTAAAGATCGCGCATGGACATCAAAACCAATAGAGCGCCGCGGCTGTGCTATGGCCCTCGAAAACCCAAGCGCAAAGGCCGGTTTTTGCTTTGAGAGGGCGACCGGGGCGAGGGAGACGATAATGATGAGTCGTTCTGGATTAGGCTTAGCGCTCAGCGCGCTTGTGCTGTCCGGCTGTCTCAACGCTCGCCCCGCCCAACCCGACTTACGGATCCTCTATAACGAGACCGCGCAATACCATTTGCCCGACCGCAATCCAGTGGTGGTGATCCCCGGGGTCCTTGGCTCGCGGCTGCGCGACGCGGCGACCGGTCAGGTGGTTTGGGGCGCGTTCGAGCCCGCCTCCGCCAACCCCAACGATCCCGATGGTCTGCGCGCACTCGCTTTGCCAATCGCGCCGGATCAACCGCTTACAGAGCTCACCGATACGGTGCGCCCCGACGGGGTGCTCGACCGGGTGCGGTTGAAAGTCTTAGGCCTGCCCATCCAACTCCAAGCCTATGCGGGCATTCTCTCCACCTTGGGCGCGGGCGGGTATCGGGACCAGCAATTGGGCCTGAGCGGGGTGGATTACGGCTCCGACCATTTCACGTGTTTTCAGTTCGACTATGACTGGCGGCGCGACAACACCGAAAACGCCGCCCGACTGAAAACGTTTCTCGACGAGCGCCGCCGCTTCGTGTCCGGCAAGTATCGGGAGGAGTTCGGCCTTCAGGTCCCCCCCGAGACCATCAAATTCGACATTGTCGCCCATTCCATGGGCGGCCTGATCTTGCGGTATTTCCTGCGCTATGGCGATCAACCGATCACGCCGGAGCGCGCGCCGACGCTCGACTGGGCGGGGGCGAGTTATGTGGAGCGGGCGATCTTGGTGGGCACGCCCAACGCGGGGTCCGCGGCCTCGATGCTCAAGCTGATCAACGGTCAGACCGATGGCCGGCCCATCTTACCGCGTTATCCGCCAGCGCTGTTGGGCACTTATCCCTCGCTCTACCAGCTCTTGCCGCGCACGCGGCATGGGGTCTTGGTGAGCGAGGGGGACACCGATCGGCGGATCGATATTCTGGATCCCGCGCTGTGGGCGCAGCAAGGTTGGGGGCTTGCAGACCCGAACCAAGACGGGGTGATCGCAGCGCTCTTGCCCCAAATGGCGGACCCCCAGGCGCGGCGTCGCCAAGCGCTCGCCCACCAGGCGCGTTTGCTCGCCCAAGCGGGCGCAGTGTTCGCCGCCCTCGATCGTCCGGCGACCCCGCCTAAGGGGCTGGAGTTTTTCGCCGTGGCGGGGGATGCGGCGCCAACGCCCAAGACGCTGAGCGTGGACGGCGCCACCGGCGCGGTCACCGTTTCCGACGACGCGCCCGGCGACGGCACGGTGTTACGCAGCTCGGTTTTGCTTGATGAGCGGGTGGGCGGGCCGTTCGAACCCCGGCTTAAAAGCCCCATTGGGTGGCGCAGCCAGCTCTTGCTGTTCTCCGACCATTTGGGCCTGACCAAAGACCCCGCCTTTTCGGACAATGTGCTCTATTGGCTGTTAGAGGACCCTCGGGGGGAAGCCTTCACCCCCGTCCGTCCGGAGCCCAAAACACACTTCTCCGATTAAATTCTTATATTTGATCTGCAGCCATGACTTATTTTAAATAAATATGCGATTGATGTGAAAAAAATATTACTCAATTTCTAATCAAGAGACCTTTTAACTGTGGCGATCATTCGCTTAACGAATTTATCATTTTGATTGATATCAGCATTCCATACAACCGTCGTACAATGATTGGTATCAAAATGTGTTTTATTCTCGTTAAAGACTTTTTCTTCACATATATATAATACTGGCTTTCCCAAACCTTCAGCGTAGCCTGCCTCCCAATACGCTCCATTATTGCCATCAGTAAGATCTGAAATTAGTACAGTGCTATTGCGAATTTGCACTCGCATAATATTGTCGATAATACCTGCACGTTCAACGTCGTCAAGCCGCAACAGATTTAAACCAAGCTCAGTTGAGAAGGCAGGTCTAAGCTTCTCATTTACTATTCTCGTTAGTTCTTGATTTCGGAAGGCCATTGCTAAAAATACAGATTTGTTACTTAAGCTCCCTTTTTTCTGTTTTTCATAGATTTGCCAACCACGAAAGCTCAGTTCAATTTCACGCCGACTATCAGCATCGTAGGGACCGTAAACATTGATAATACTACGCTCTTTCGCCTGATCAATTATGCGATCGGCGGACCTCCTGTTAATTGAGCCAATTTGGGCCGACACTCGTTTTTCATCTGGCAGGTTTTTTCCGCGGGCCTCGAAATAATCTCCCACCAACGTTATGAGATTTTGCAATTGCCACATAGGATTGGGCAGCTTCTCATTAGACAAAGCTTCAATAAATATAGAATCAATCAAAAATATTTCGGTACGGTTGTCGCGTCGCGCCAATCTATAGGATAAAATGGCACACATGAATTCGTCTAAACCATCACTTGACTCCCGATACATAGTCCAAGACGTACCAGAAATCGAAAATCGACCGCAAACGTCACACTCGAAATCCTCCCGGTCACCGCACCGCGGCAACCTATTAGCTACACCTCCGTGAATGGACCCGCAAATGGGGCAGTCCAAAATGGATTACTCCGCCGCTTGGCTGGGCGTCGTTGCCGCCGCGGCGGCTTCGGCCGCCTCTTCGGCTTCCCGGGCGGTGCGCATTTGCTCAGCCCGTTGTTCGACAAGGCCCACAATGTGCTCGACCATGTCGTCGTTGGAGACGTTGTGGTCCGGCTTGCCGGAGACATACATCTTGCCCGCGTCCTTGCCCCCGCCGGTAAAGCCCAGGTCGGTGAAGAGCGCTTCACCGGGCCCGTTGACCACACAGCCAATGATCGAGAGTGAAATCGGCTCGGCGATGTGGGCGAGCCGGTCTTCGAGCTTCTCCACGGTTTTGATCACGTCAAAGCCCTGACGCGCACAGGACGGACAAGAGATGATGTTGACCCCGCGCGAGCGCAGATTGAGCGATTTAAGCATGTCGAAGCCGACTTTGATTTCCTCCACCGGATCGGCGGAGAGCGACACCCGGATGGTGTCGCCAATGCCCGACCACAACAACATGCCCAGCCCGATGGAGGACTTCACCGTGCCCATGCGCAAGCCGCCCGCTTCGGTCACCCCGATATGCAGCGGACAGTCCACCGCTTCGGCTAGCGCTTGATAGGCGGCGACGGTCAAAAACACGTCCGACGCTTTGACCGAGATTTTGTATTCGTGGAAGTCATGGTCCTGGAGGATGCGCACATGGTCGAGCGCGCTTTCCACCATAGCCTCGGGGCACGGCTCGCCATATTTTTCCAGCAAATGGTTTTCCAGTGAGCCGGCGTTCACGCCGATACGAATCGCGCACCCATGGTCTTTGGCGGCCTGAACCACCTCTTTCACCCGCGCCGGGGAGCCGATATTGCCCGGATTGATGCGCAAGCACGCCGCGCCCGCTTGGGCGGCTTCGATCCCGCGCTTGTAGTGGAAGTGGATGTCCGCCACCAGCGGCACTTTGGCGGCCTTGGCGATGGTTTTGAACGCGGCGGTGGAGTCCGTATCCGGGCACGAGACGCGAACGATATCAGCGCCCGCTTCCTCTAACTCCCGGATTTGATTGATGGTGGCGTTGGCGTCCGAGGTCAGCGTGTTGGTCATGGACTGCACGGAAATCGGCGCGTCCCCGCCCACTTCCACCTTGCCGACATTGATTTTCCGGCAGGCCCGGCGCTCGATCATCCGCCAAGGCCGCACCGCCATCGCTTCGGAATGAGACATGATAGCCCTCTCGCCCGTTCTGCAGGGCGCGCACGCCGGCGTTCGCCCAACCAATTCGCAGGTCGTTTACACGCTCCGCGCGGGCGCGTCGACCGTCCGAATGTTCACGGCGCGCCTTCCGCGACGCGGTCGAGCCGCACCTCGGTCAAGGGTACGCCCGCCGGACCCAGCCGGCCCCGGGACACCCCGGAAACCACCATTTCGAACGCGCCGGCGTTCTCCACATTGACCCTAACGCCAGGCTCGGCGGCGAACGCCTCACCCGCCTGCAGATCCCCGCGAAACACCAGCCGACCGGCCGCGTCCTGCGCCTCCAGGAAGGCGCGCACATGGGCCTTCAACGTGATCTTTTCGTCCAAAGCGGCCGAGGGCTCCGGCGCTAGCCATGCGCGATAGTCCGAGCTGGGCGCCGGGGTCGGCGGATACCGATAATTGGCCTGAGCGTCGGGCCGCCAAACTGCGAGGCCCAAAACCCCAAGGGCTGCAAGCGCGAAGGCTAAAGCCGACCGCGGCGCGCGAATGGCCGGACGGTCCACCGGGGTCAACCGCTCCATCCCCGCCGCATGCGGGCGCATCGCCTCGCGATAGTGTTGAGCGGCGGCCTCCGCATCCAGGCCGAGCGCTTGGGCGTAGGTTTTGACAAACCCAACACCATAGGCCCGACCGGGAAGGGCCGCCCAGTCGTCGGACTCAAGCGCGCGCAGAAAATCGATGCGAATTTTCGTCGCGTCGACGGCGTCGTCTAAGGACCAGTTGTTCCGTAAGCGCGCGGCGGTCAGACGCTCCCCCAGCGTGTCGGGGACAGGTTCGCAAAGCGGCGTGGATGGGCTCTGGCCGTCTTTTTCGAACCGTTGCGCGTCGAACATGTGTGCGCCGCCTTTTCTCGCCCGTCTTTATGACAATGAGTTAACTGCGATTTGATCTGGTTTTCAACAGCTCTGTCACAAAAGACCCGACGCGTTCAGGTGATTTTCAACAAGCGATCGCAGATCGGAAACGTTCCGAGCCAAGGCGTCTTCCAATTTCGCGCCAAGCCCCGCGGCGTCAAGCTTAAACGCCAAGCGCTTAATGGGTCCTATACCCGACGCGTTCATAGATAAATCATCAAAACCCAGCGCAATTAGGGCCGCCGCCTCAACCGGTCGGCCCGCGATCTCCCCACAAACGGACACCGGCGCGCCCGCGCGGCGGCACGTATCCAGCATATGCCGAAACAACCACACAGCGGCTGGACTGAGCGGATCATACCGCCCGGCCACCCGACTATTGCCGCGATCGGCGGCGAAATAATACTGCAACAGATCGTTGGCCCCGATAGAGACAAAGTCCGCCTGGGCGAGCAAGGGCTCCAACCGGCACGCGATCGCGGGCGTCTCCACCATCGCGCCCACGCGCACGTCGGCGGGCAGGACCCGACCGCGCTTGGCGTTCCACGCCAATTCCTTGTCGACTAGTAATTTTGCGGCGGAGAATTCTTCGGGCGTTGCGATCAGCGGAAACATGATCCGCAAAGCTCGTCCGCCCGCCGCAGCGATCAAAGCGCGAAGTTGATATCGCAGTAAGCCCGGCCGATCGAGCGCCATACGCACCGCCCGCCAGCCCAAGGCGGGGTTCTCCTCCGGCTCGCGGCGCAGATAGGGCAACACCTTATCCCCGCCCAAATCGAGTGTACGGAACGTGACCGGTCGGTCGCCGGCGGCGTCCATAACCGCGCGATAAAGCGCTTCTTGGGCGGATTGGCGCGGCAGAGCGTCGGACACCATGAATTGGAACTCGGTGCGAAACAGGCCGACTCCGTCCGCCCCGGTCGCCGCAATTTGGGGCAGATCGACCGTCAGCCCGGCGTTGAGCGACAGGCGAAGAGCCCGACCGTCCGCGGTGACCGCCGCGCGAGCGCGATCCGCGGCGTAGAGTTCTTGGCGCTGATCGCGGACGGTGATTTTCTGCTCATAGGCGGAGCGCACTTCCCGGGTCGGGCGTACATGAACCTCGCCCAACCCGCCGTCGATAACGATGGCGTCCCCGCTTTCGACGCATTCCAGCAAGCCGTCGAGACGACCAACCATGGGCACGCCCAGGGCGCGCGCGACAATGGCGGCGTGGGAGTTGGGCGAGCCCTCCTCCACCGCAATCCCGCGTAGCCGCGCGCGGTCATAATCCAGAAGCTCCGCGGGCCCGATGAAGCGCGCCGCCAGGATGGCGTTTTCCGGCAGGGGCGGCGCGATCGGTTCGCCCGCTTCGGCCGCCAAATGGCGGAGTAACCGGTTCGATAGGTCTTCAAGGTCGTGCAGCCGCTCGCGCAAATAGGGCTCTCTGGCGGACAAGAGACGCGCGCGTTGCTCGTTGCGCACCCGCTCAACGGCGGCTTCTGCGGTCAGCCCGGATTTCGCCGCTTCGCGCAGCCGGCTTAACCAGCCGCGATCGTGGGCGAACATGCGATAGGTTTCAAGCACTTCACGCGGCGCGCCGGACAAGGGCGCATCGCCTTCCACCAGCGCGTCCACCGCCTGGCGCATGCCGTTTACCGCGGTGTCGATGCGCGTCAGCTCAGCCTCTGAGTCCGCTGCGAACAGCCGCGAGGGCGCCACGTGGGGGGCGTGGACCACGGCCACCCCCATCACCACGCCGTCTGCGATCGCCTCCCCGCGCAGGCGCTCGGGCCGGGACGGCTTAAGCGCCAGTTCCGCGAGCGCGTCGTCTTTATCGTCGAGCCCGGAGGAGGCGACCAGTTCGGCGAGCACCATGGCGATGGTCTGCAACGCCTCAATCTCTTCCTCGCCATAGCGGCGTTGGGCCTGGTTCTGAACCGCCAGGACGCCCAGAAGTCGACCGCCGCGCAAAATCGGCACGCCGAGGAACGATTGGTAGGGGTCTTCACCGGTCTCCGGATGGTAGGAGAATTTCGGATGCCCGGGCGCGTTGGTCAGGCTTAACGGCCGCGCATGGTCCGCAACCGCGCCGATTAGTCCTTCGCCCGGGGCGAGGCGAGTGGCGTGCACGGCCTCGCGCTTAAGTCCTTCCGTCGCGCAAAGCTCTAACTCCCCGGTTTTGCGACGTAAATAGATCGAGCAGACCTCGGAGACCATGTTGGAGGCGATCGCGCGCACTAAAGCGTCCAGGCGCGCCTGCGGATCGTCGGCCCGAGACATGACCGAACGGATCTGACGCAACAACAAGCGCGGGCCGGGGGCTGCGACCGCCATTCGGTCTCCTCTGAAAACGCTCAGACGCGACTATACGCGATCCGCGCTCAATCGCGGGATCGATCCAAGCCGTAGGCTGCATGAAGCGCCCGAACCGCCAGCTCGGTATACTCCGCATCGATCAAGACGCTGATTTTAATCTCAGACGTGGAGATCACTTGAATGTTGATCCCCCGGTCGGCAAGCGCGGTGAACATGGTTTGCGACACGACCAGATGACTTTTCTGCCACAGCCCGATCTCGGAAATCTTCGCCACGTCGGCATCCGCGGTGAGGCTTTCGAAGCTGAGCTCGGTCTGACGACGCTCCAAAATCGCCACCGCACGATCCAGATCCGCCCCGCCGACGGTGAACTCCATATTCGCCGCCTCTGCGGACCGCGCGCGCGACTGCACAATCATGTCCACATTGACGTGTTCGTCGGCGAGTACTTGGAAAACGCGCGCCGCGACGCCGGGATGGTCCGCCAAGCCCAAAAGCGTGATCTTCGCGTCATCGCGCGAATAAGCGACGCCTGAGACGATGCGCTTTTCCATGATGTCGTCCTCTTCACAAACCAACGTGCCCGGGTTTGGCGCGCCCACCGCGAGAAAGCTTGAGAGCACCCGCAGGCGCACCGACTTCGCCATGGCGAGTTCCACCGAGCGGGTTTGCAGCACTTTCGCGCCTAAGGACGCCATTTCCAGCATTTCTTCATAGCTGATGCGGTCGATGCGCCGGGCGCGGCGTTCGATTCGCGGATCGGTGGTGTAGACACCATCCACATCGGTAAAGATATCACAGCGATCCGCCTCAAGGGCGGCGGCTAACGCAACGGCCGAGGTGTCCGAGCCGCCTCGGCCCAGGGTGGTGATCCGTCCGTCCGGACCAGCGCCTTGGAAGCCGGCCAGAACTGCGATCTCACCGTCGTCCACCGCTTGAGCCAGCGGGTCTACGGCGATGTCTTGAATGCGCGCTTGACCGTGCACACCGGTGGTCCGCACCCCGGCCTGCCAGCCCAACCAGGATCGAGCGCGCAAGCCTTGCGCGCGTAAGGCCAAGGCGGTGAGACCGGCGCTCACCTGTTCACCTGACGCGACCACCGCGTCGTATTCATCCTGGCCGCCGCCTAAGCCCTGGGCGGGCGGGCCGATGCGGCGGACATAGTCGACAAGCTTATTGGTCTCCCCCGCCATGGCGGAGACCACCACGGCCGGACGCTCCCCCGACCGCGCGGCTGCAGCCACGATTTGGGCCACATGCGCAATCCGGTCGAGGTCGGCCACCGAGGTGCCGCCGAATTTCATGACTATCCGCGCCATCGCCCGCCTTCGCCGCGCCAAAGCCGGAGTGTAAGAAGCCCGGCGCCCGGGCGCAACGCTATCGGGCTTGCCATTCCCTGTGTTGCCCCACATTGGAGGGGGCGCGATTACGCGCCCCACCCTCTGCGTATCTTATGTCGTAAAGAGAGCGCGTTATGCCGAAGACCGCCACTGTTGAAACGTTAAGGCCTGCGAGCGTCGATCCCGACGAGGTGGAGAAGTTTGCGAAAATCGCCGCCCAATGGTGGGATCCCGCGGGCAAGTTCAAACCGCTGCACAAATTCAATCCCGTGCGGTTGGGCTTTATTCGCGACGAGATCTGCGCCCGCTTCGGGCGCGATGCGGACGCGCGCCGGCCGTTTGATGGGCTCAAACTGCTCGATGTGGGCTGCGGCGGCGGCCTTGTGTCGGAACCCATGGCGCGGTTAGGCGCAACCGTGACCGGGATCGACGCCACAGAGGCGAACGTCAAAACCGCGTCTGTCCACGCCGAACAATCCGGACTCAAGATTGACTATCGCCATGGCGCGCCGGAGCTTTTGGCCGAGGCCGGCGAAGGTTCCTATGACGTGGTGCTCAACCTCGAAGTGGTTGAGCACGTCGCCGATGTTGAGGGTTTTCTGAAAACCTGCGCCAGCCTTGTGGCGCCCGGCGGGGTGATGGTGCTGGCCACGATTAACCGCACCGCCAAAGCCTTTGTCACAGCGATCGTCGGCGCGGAATACGTGCTCGGCTGGCTGCCCCGCGGCACCCACCAATTCGACAAGCTGGTGCGGCCCGATGAGATCCGCAGCGCGCTTAGCCCAGAAGGGCTAACGCTCGAGGGCCCGATTGGGGTGAGCTACAACCCGCTGACCGACGCCTGGCGGCTCTCCGGCGACGCATCGGTCAATTACATGATGGTGGCGATCAAGCCGGGCTAAGCTCGAGACGCCTGGCGCGACGTTCGTAGCGACGGATAACCTGCGACGGTGGTCCGTCGGCGGCTCGGCGACGGTTGGGGGGGGTGTAACTTGCCCTAATCGGCCGTGCGATATGTTTAGTCAGAAAGCGATAAATTCTTGGGACGATACGAACAACCGGATCGGATGACACACTCGGACTCATGATCAACATCTCTATAAGCCGGATATAACTGAAATTGAGGTCGTTCAATATTCTGAAATGTATGAGGATGCGGTGCTCGCGTTAACAATCGATGCGTGGACGCCGGTATTCGCGAAGACCGAGAAAGATGTTCCCCGCTTCGTTCTGAAGGCCTTTTATCCCAACGGTTGGTGGTCCCGGCAGACCGCCGAAGTGCAAGAGTTCTTGAGTAGCGAGCCGGAGAACATTTGGCTGGCCTTTCGTCGGGATGGTCTGGCCGGCTTCATGGGCTTGAGACTGCATCCCGATGATCAGATGGGCGAAATCCACATTATTGCGTTCTCGCCCAGTTATCAGCGAAAAGGTGTCTCCACAGCGCTGATGCGACACGCCGAAGACGTCGTCCGCGCGTCTGGCGCCAAGATGATTATGGTCGAGACGATCGGCGACAGCGGTCATAAGCCAGCCCGTCGCGCCTATGAAGCCTTTGGTTTCGAGCCCTGGCCCGTCGCGCGGTACTTTAAGAAGCTTTGATGAGGTCCGGGCGCCAAGAGTGTGCGTCCTTTAAGTCGCGCTCAGCGGCCCCGATCCTAATTCACCTTTTTGGGCGGCTGAGGCGCGAAGGCGGGCGGCAAGGGCGCCGCGGGCACGCCTTCGTCTTTCAGCGCTTTGGCTTCATCCGGCGTCGTTTCGCCGTAAATCGGTGCGTGGGGCTTCTCGCCGTAATGCATGGCGCGGGCCTCTTCGGCGAAGCTTTCGCCCACATAGTCATGGGTTTCGGCGACATGGTCGCGCACTTTAGACGCCAGCTCGGCTAGTTTGGCCGCGTTGACCGCTGTCGTCTCCGCGCTGGGGGAGCGTTTCGTGCCGCGCACCGCGGGCGCCATGGGCGCTTTGCTCACCAGCCGCGAGCCGCAATAGGGACACTCCACCAGCCCGCGCTGGGCTTGGTCGTCAAAGTCGCTTGAGGAGCCAAACCAGGCGTCAAACCGATGGTCGTGCTCACATTTCAGCGCATAGCGGATCATGGCGCCGCGTACGCCCGATCATGGGTCAAAGCGGGGATACGCGCGCGCGCCTCCGCCACTGCGGCCATATCCAGCGTGGCGTTGAGAACGCCCGGCGCGTCGTCATCCAACGCGGCGATCACCCGCCCCCAAGGGTCTGCAACCATAGATCGACCCCACGTGCCCCGGCCATCCTCGTGGGATCCACCTTGAGCGGCGGCGACCACGAACGCGCCGGTTTCGATGGCGCGCGCGCGGACCAACACCGCCCAATGGGCGCGGCCGGTGGGCCGGGTGAAAGCGGCGGGAGCGGCGATCACCTGGGCGCCCGCTTTGGCGAGATCGCGATAGAGATGGGGAAAGCGCAGATCATAACAGATGGTCAGACCCAACTTGAACGCCCCTGCATCCACCAAGACCGCCGTGTCCCCGGGTCGGTAAGTCTCTGATTCATAATAGCTTTCACCGCCACCCAAGGCGATGTCGAACAAGTGGATTTTGTCATAACTTGCAACCAACCGGCCCTGAGGCGAGAACGCGAGCGAGCGGTTCACCGCCTGCTCGGGCCCTACTTTGAAGGCGAGCGAGCCGATCATCAGCCAGACACCCAACCGCTCGGCCAGGTCAGCGAAAAAACCCACCGCCGGATCGTCGTCCGGGGCGCGCATCGCCGCAAGGGCCGCGTCGCGGTCCCTCTGAACCAAATGGGTGGTCTCAGGGGTGAACACATAGCGCGCGCCGGCTTCCGCGGCGCGGGTGATCAAGGCCTCGGCGGCTTTCAGATTACGCACGGGATCGACGCCTGAGCGCATCTGCACCAAGCCGACCGCAACCGTGCCGCCCACAGGCTAGCCCGCGCCCTCGAGCAGCGGATCAAGCTTGCCCGAGCGCTCGAGCGCGTGGAGCTCGTCGCAGCCGCCCACATGTGTGTCGCCGACAAAGATCTGCGGAAACGTGCGCTTTCCGCCCGCGCGCTCGATCATTTCGCGTTTCTTCACCGCGTCCATGCCCGCCTTGATTTCGGTGTAGTTGACCGACTTGGCGTCGAGCAATTGCTTCGCGCGGGCGCAAAATCCGCAAAACGGCGTTGTGTAAATCGTCACAGGCTGCATGGGCTCTTCCATCTGAATTCGGGACTGTCAGACTTATCAGTCCCGCTCGCGTTATGTAAGCGGGTCAACCGCCCGCACAACACGGGCCAAGGTCACCGCACGCACCGACCCCGCACCCGCCTTTTTGAGCGCGCGGGCGCAGGCGTTCAAGGTCGCTCCTGTGGTGTAGACGTCATCCACCAACAAAATATTGGCCACGCGCACCGCCGCGCGTTGCAGCTCCGGCGCCTCAAAGGCGCCACGGACATTGCGCGAACGGCCCAGCGCGGATTTCCCCGCTTGGCTGGGCGTGGCGCGTCGGCGCACCAGCCAGTCATAGCGCGCCGGCCGGTCCAGCGGTTTAGCGAGCGCGCGGGTCTGAAGGGCGGCTTGATTATACCGTCGTCCCAGCCGCCGGCGCCAATGCAACGGGATGGGCGCGAGCACATCGACGCCCGCGGCGATGTCCGCGCAGGCGGTCGCCATCCAGGCCGCGAACACCGGAACCGCTTCAGTGCGTCCACCATGTTTGAAATCCAGCACCAAGCGGCGACTGAAATCGTCATACGCCAACGCTGAGCGAGCTCGATCAAATACCGGCGGTTTGGCGACGCAGGCGGCGCAGCGCACATCCGGGCCCGGGTCATGGTCGAACGGAAAACCGCAGGACACACATTTAGGCCCCGCCAAAAAGCGCAGTTTGGCCCACAGATGCGGCTCAATCGCGCCGGGGGAGGACACCAAAGCGCCGGTAAAGGGCGAGGTGGGCGGCAAGAGCGCGTCCAGAAGCGCCACGCCCGCTTGGCGTACGCCGCGCAGCGCGCCATATGCCGGCCATGTCCCCATCGCCTTCCCCATCTCCGCCAAACCCGTCTGCACCATTCGATCGGCGTCGGTTTCGCGCGCGGCGCGCCCGGGCCGCCGCCTCCGATCTCAGATATGGCTTTGTGCACGCTCGGGTCGCGTCCGAGCTGTGCGACCGTTTGGCTGCGATCAACAGGCGGTTTGAGGTCGCCGTAGATCTCGGATCCGGCGGCGCGTTTGCGCGCGCGGCCCGCGAGGCGGGCCTGATGGGGGAGAAAATCGGCGCGCTGATCGAGACCGACCTGACCTCGGTCATGCTGGCGGGCCGATCCGGATCGCGCGCGGTGATGGATCCCGAACGCCTCGCGCTTGCGCCCGAAAGCGTCGATCTGATCGTCGCGCCGTTATCTCTTCAACAAGTCAATGACTTGCCCGGCGCTTTTATCCAGATGCGCCGCGCGCTGAAGCCTGACGGGGCGGCGCTCGCCGCGATGATCGGCGGCGCCAGCTTGAACGAAGCGCGCACGGCCCTGATGGAGGCGGAGCTGGAGCTGACCGGCGGCGCGGCCGCCCGCGTGGCGCCCTTTGCCGATGTGCGCGATTTGGGCGGGCTGTTACAGCGCGCGGGCCTGGCCTTGCCGGTCACGGACGTGGACCGGTTCACCATCCGCTATGACCATCCGCTCAAAGGCGTGGCGGATTTGCGCGCCTTAGGCGAGACCTTCGCCGGCTCCGGCGCCGTCCGGCCGCTGCGCCGGGACGTACTCGCCCGGGCCTGCCAGCTTTACCAGGAGCGCTTCGCCGACGCGGACGGGCGGGTGCGGGCGAGCTTAGAGATCCTTTGGGCGATCGGCTGGGCGCCCCATGAGAGCCAACAGAAACCGCTCAAGCCTGGCTCGGCCGAAGTCAGTTTGACGCAGATTATCGGACGGTAAGCGACCCGCAAGACTGTCGTCATGTCCCCAGCCCTAGCGTCCGGTTGGGATAGCGGGGAGCGGATCATGACGGTTTGGCGGGGTGTCGCCGCGCTCGCCGCGCTTGCTGCTGCGCTTGGGCTCGCAGCAACTGAGGCTGGCGCGAAGACTGAGCGCACAGCCTATGTGAATGGGCGCATTTGGACCGGCGACAGGTTCACACCGGGCGCTTTGGTCGTGGAGGACCACCGGTTTGTCGACGCGCCGGCGGAGACGGCGTCGGTTCAAATCGATCTTGCGGGCGGGTTTGTCACCCCACCCCTCTGTGACGCGCACAGCCACGAAATCCAATCCGACTGGATGTTGGAGGAAACGCTCGCGCAGTTTCGCGACCAGGGCGTCGCCTACATGAAAATCCTCAGCTCAGTTCCCGAATACACACACGGCATCGACGATCGGCTCAACGCCGCTGATGGGGTGGAGGCGAGCTTCGCTGGCCCGCCTATCACCGGGCCCGGCGGGCACCCGCTCGGCCTACAATTGCGGTTTCTGGAGTATGGCGCGTACCCGGACAAATCGGCGGAGGACCTCGCAGGCTTCTCCTATATTCCGCTGAACACAGTCGAGGATTTGGATGCGGCCTGGCCGGACCTGCTCGACCGGGGCGTCGACTTTATCAAAATCATGATCTTAGACGCCGCCCGCCACGCCGAGCGCATGGGCGTCCCCGACTGGTTGGGTCGCACCGGGCTCGCGCCCGACCTTGTGGCCGCCGTCGTCTCGCGCGCACATGCGGACGGTTTGACCGTCAGCGCCCATGTGAACACGATCGAGGACTTACGCCTCGCCGTGGCGGCCGGGGTCGACGAGATCGCCCATTTACCCGGCCGAATGGCCCCACAGCGGGTCACACGCGCGGACGCGCGCGCCATGGCTGAGGCGGGGACAAGGCTGGTGACCACCGCCGCGCTGGCGGATCGGCTCGCAGAACGCGCGCCGGCGCTCTATGCCCAGGTGCGCCAAGCCCAAACCGAAAGCCTCGCCAATCTGAAGGCTGAAGGGGTTCGCCTGGCGTTAGGCACGGACGGCCATGTCTCGGTGATCGACGAAGTGCTTTACCTGCACGCTTTGGGCGTCTTTACCTCGGCGGAGTTGATCGATATGGCGACCTCGGCCTGCGCGAAAGCCGTGTTCCCGGATCGCAAGATCGGCCAGCTCCATCCCGGTTATGAGGCGGCTTTCGTCTTGTTCGAGGCCGATCCGCTTGTTGACCTGGCTAACGCCAAAAAGGTCACTCGCCGGGTGAAGCCACCTCGCTCGGCAGCCTATGATAAGCCGCAATAAACGCGCCGCCTCGATGTCCTATGGGTGAGGCGGTTGGCGACACTCAACTCCGGTGTCAGCATGGGGGAGGTTCGCCATGAACAAACGGGTTTGGCAAGGGTCGGTGAGCGCGGTGGCCGCGATCCTAGCGGCGGCGCACGCGCAGTGTGCGGAGCTTCGCGTCATCGACTTCGCCCAGGGCGTGGAAACCGTCCTAGCCGCGCCTGAGACGCTAACAGAGGCCCGGCCGGCTTCGGTGGGCGCGCGCGGCGGCGACCCGATCACGCTGCCCCAGACCGCCCCAACCCTTCCGGTTCGCGGCTCAGAGCTGTCCCCGCTGATGCGGGCGCGCGATGTCTTCGATCTCAGTGCATTTCCGGCTCGCGCTGTCGCCAAGCTGCACCGCTTGAACGCCGACGGCAAACGCGCTGTGAACGCGTGCACGGCGCAATTCATCGGGCCGAAGCATTTGCTGACCGCGGCGCATTGCCTGGTCGATGTAGGCACGGGGGACGCCCACGCGGGGTTTGAACTCGCCATCGAGTTCGACGCCGGCGAAACGCCGATCGATCCCGTCCCGGTGCAAACCGCTTGGTTGCCCGCGGACGCGTTTCCCAGCGTCCAATTTGGCCCCGATGCGCCGTGCGTCGATTGGGCGGTGATTGAAATCTCTAACCCCTTAGGCGCCGATCTAGGCTGGTTTGGCCTTCGCGCCGACCTGCCGCGGGACGAGGATTCGCTTGTGCACCGCTTTTCCTATCCCAACCGACGCGCATCGGAGCTTACTGAACCACCAAATGTGTTGATCGCGCCAAGCCAGCGCGTGATCGCCGCGGAGGGGCGAACCGCGGAGACCCTCGACGCCCTGACGCAACCCCAGCCGGGGCGGATCGCCATCCGCTTACCGAGCGAATTCGATCTGAATGACCCGGCCGTGCAAGCCGCACTCGCCCAAGCCCGCACCCAAATCGCTGAAACCAGCCAGCCCCATGAGCCGGATTTCTCGCTAGACAACCTCTACTTCGAGTATGGCGCGGTCGGGTCGATCTCCGAACAGACCCTCGAATATGCACGCGCGTTCAACCTGGCGGGGCAAAGCGGGTCGGGCTTCATCACTGAGGACTATGCGATCGTCGGCGTCCTGTCCCGCGGGGCCGGGGGGCGGTCGATCAGTTGTCGGGTGAGCCCTGAGTTAATGGGACTCGTGGGGGCGTTGCGCGCGCCCTAACCCAACACCCGCCCGCGCAACCGCGCTTTGAATTCGCGGATGCGTTTGACATTGGCGCCTAAATCCGAGCGCCCCACCCGGCTAAGCGAGCGGATGTCAACGGCGCTGCCGCCTTCGGGTCCTGGGCGAATGCGCACCACTACGTCGTCCTTGAACCCATACCAGAAGGTGGTGGCGGTCGCCTCGACCCGGCCATCCGCTTCATCGGCGGTAACGATCTCCCACCCCAATTCCTTGGCCTGGGTTTTCGCCGCCAGGAACACCCGATGCGGATCGGCGGCGAATATTAAGGTGTGCAGATCGGGATAAAGCTCTTCGGTAATCGCAGCGACCGTCGGCGAGCCCTCCCCCCGAACGGTCTTGCCGGCATAGCCCGTCGGGTTGGCCTCCGGCCCGCGCGCCTGGGCCATAGCGGGGGAGAATTTTGGCGGATCGGCGGTGTTGGTGGTCACGTCATGGATCGGGTGGGCGCGCGCGACCGCTTGCACCCCGTCAAGGCGCATAAGCGCGGCGATCGGCAAGATCAACGCCACCGCAGCGACAACCCGACCCCCGCGCGGCTTGCCCAGAAAGCCCGTGATCAAAACCACCACACACAGGCCAATCGCCGCGAAGCAGACCTTTGGACCCCAGTCGCGCGTTACCGTCCCCAGTCCGAACGACCAATCCCAAAGTCCGAACCGCGCCCCTAATCCGCCCGCCATGAACACAAGCGGGCTGGCCAAGGCGAGGATGACGGCGACCGGAACGCTGACAGCTCTAACCTTGGCCGCGACCATCGCGAACCGATCCATGCTCTTCCCCCTGTTGCAACGGCGCGCTCGAGCGCAGCTTTATTGTTGGGGATTAACTTGGCGACCGAAAGCGCCGCAGGCAAGCGAAGAGCGCGAAAACCCTCGGCGAAGGGGTCGGAAGCTGGGATCGGTAACGCCTCAGGCCGCGGTTTGCGGCCAGGAATGGTCTTTGAACCGATCGCGCAAATCGCGCTTTTGCAGCTTGCCCGTCGCCGTGTGGGGCATGTCGTCCACAAAGACGATGTCGTCGGGCGTCCACCATTTGGCGATCTTGCCCTGCAGATAATCGTAAAATTCTTGCTTGGTCGCGGTCTTCCCCGCCTTGAGTTGGACCACCAGCAAGGGCCGCTCGTCCCATTTCGGATGTGGCAGACCGATGACCGCGCATTCAGCCGCCTTGGGGTGACCCACGGCGAGGTTTTCCAACTCGATCGAGGAAATCCATTCGCCGCCGGACTTGATGACGTCCTTGGACCGGTCAGTGATGGTCATAAAGCCGTCTTGATCCAGCGTGGCGACATCGCCGGTGTGGAACCAGCCCTCTTCGTTAAACGCCTCTTGGCCCGCGCCTTTGAAATAGCCCTTCGCCACGGCGGGTCCGCGCACCTCCAGATTGCCCGAGGTCTCCCCGTCGCGCGGCAGCTCTTGGCCCGCATCGTCGACAATGCGCATCTCGACCGCGAAGGGGGGGCGGCCCTGCTTGCGCTTGAGCAACAGCCGATCGTCGAGCGGCAAGTCGCGGCATTTCGGCGGCATGATGGCCAGGGTGCCGATGGGGCTCATCTCCGTCATGCCCCAGAGATGGAGCACTTCGACGCCGAACTCGCGCTCGAACGTTTCTATGATCCGCGGCGGGCACGCCGCCCCGCCAATGGCCACGGTGCGCAGGCTGTCGACACGCAGGTTTTCGGCCTCCAAATGCTGGAGCAGCATCAGCCAAACCGTGGGCACGGCCGCCGAATAGCTGACTTTTTCAGTGTCGATCAGCTCATAGATCGAGGCGCCGTCCATTTTCGCGCCGGGCATGACCAGCTTTGCGCCGAGCATGGGCGCGATAAACGCGATCGCCCACGCATTAGCGTGGAACATGGGCACCACCGGCATGATGGCGTCATAGCCACGCATGCCCAAGCCATCGCCCGCGGCCATGGAGAGCGCGTGGATGACGTTGGAGCGATGAGAGTAAAGCACGCCCTTGGGATCGCCCGTGGTGCCCGAGGTGTAGCAGAGCCCCGCCGCCGTGGTCTCCTCGAACCCGCCCCATTCGACGTCCGCCGACGCTTCGGCCAACAGCGCCTCATAGCAATGGGCGTTCTTCAAGCTGGTCTCGGGCATGTGCGCGGTGTCGGTCAGGATGATATAGGCCTCGACCGTGGGCAGCTTGTCCTGCAGCTTTTCCAGCAGCGGCACAAAGGTCAGATCGGTGACAATCACCCGGTCTTCACCGTGATTAATGATATAGACCAGTTGTTCGGGGAAAAGCCGGGGGTTGAGCGTGTGATAAACCGCGCCCATGCCCAAAATGCCGTACCATGTCTCTAGGTGGCGTGCGGTGTTCCACGCCAGCGTGCCCACTCGGTCGCCAAAACCAATGCCAAGGGCTTTGAGCGCATGGGTGAGCTTTTTCGCCCGGGTATGCACTTCGGCGTAAGTGGTTCGCGTAATCGGCCCCTCAACCGAGCGGGTCACCACCTCCTGGTCGCCGCAAAACCGCGCCGCGTGATCCAAAATCTTGTCCCACGTCAGCGGCCAATCCTGCATCAAACCCAACATACACGCCTCCCGAATTCATGTGTTTTTGTGGCCGTTAACACACGAAGGAAACGCGCAGCCGTCAAGGGTGGAGGGGGTTCACCGGTCGCGCCGTCTTTCGCGAAAGGCGCGCCTCCAGCGTCAGGGAGGGCTACTCAGCCGGCTTTCACGTCGAAC
>JBHJGU010000028.1:0-15843 GCA_050331475.1 Maricaulaceae bacterium
GAGTGCGTCGAACTCTGCATGGATATTATCCGCGAGGAAAATAAGTCTTCGCTGGTTAAGTCGAAAGAAGGCGTTCCGACGCCGCGCGAAATCTGTTCCGTCCTTGATGACTATGTCATCGGGCAGGAATACGCCAAACGCGTACTCGCCGTTGCGGTCCACAATCACTACAAGCGGCTCAATCACGCCGCGCAGAACGCCGATGTCGAATTGGCGAAGTCGAACATTTTGCTGATCGGCCCCACGGGGTGCGGCAAAACTTTACTCGCTCAGACGCTGGCGCGAATCCTCGACGTTCCCTTCACGATGGCCGACGCCACCACGCTGACGGAAGCGGGCTATGTCGGCGAAGACGTCGAGAACATCATCCTTAAATTACTGCAGGCGGCGGACTACAATGTTGACCGCGCGCAGCGCGGCATCGTTTACATCGACGAGGTCGATAAGATTTCGCGCAAATCAGACAATCCGTCGATCACGCGAGACGTGTCCGGCGAGGGGGTTCAGCAAGCCCTTCTGAAAATCATGGAAGGAACGGTCGCCAGCGTTCCTCCCCAAGGCGGTCGGAAACATCCGCAACAAGAGTTCCTCCAGGTGGATACGACGAACATTTTGTTCATCGTGGGCGGCGCTTTCGCGGGCTTGGAAAAACTCATCTCTGAGCGCGGGCAGGGCTCCTCGATCGGTTTTGGCGCGGATGTTCGCGATGTGGATGAGCGGCGGACCGGAGATATTCTCCGCGGCGTCGAGCCGGAGGATCTGTTGAAGTTCGGCTTGATCCCTGAGTTTGTTGGGCGCTTGCCGGTCATCGCCACACTCGAAGATCTCGACGAAGCGGCTCTGATTGCGATCCTGACGAAGCCGAAAAACGCCCTGTTAAAACAGTACCAACGTTTGTTTGAAATGGAGAATGCGCGGTTGACTTTCTCCGAGGACGCCTTGGCGTCCGTCGCCCGGCGAGCGATCCAACGCAAGACGGGCGCGCGGGGATTGCGCTCAATCATGGAGGGCATTTTGCTCGAGACCATGTTCGAACTCCCGGGTATGGACGGGGTCGATGAAGTGGTCGTTAATGGCGAGGTCGTCGAAGGTCGCGCCGAACCCTTGAAGATTTTTTCCGAACGGCGCCGCGAACGCGAGCAAACGACCGCCTCGTAATCGCGTAACAAGGGCGGCCGCTTGATAAGCGGCGCCCGCGACGCCAAATTTTAGGTTCAACGGTTTTAGCGCCCGTCGAGGCGTGCCCTGCCGATATGTTTGATCGCCTGATGAGGCGGATCGACCGCTATGAGCGGTAGTTTTATCAGATCTGTGGGCCCCACGGGTCCTTTGGAGTGTGACATGAGCGAATCCCTAACGCTGCCCGTCTTACCGCTTCGCGACATCGTGGTGTTCCCGCATATGGTGGTGCCGCTCTTTGTTGGACGCGAAAAATCTGTGCGTGCGTTGGAAGAAGTCATGCGCGCGGACAAAAAACTGCTGCTCGCGGCGCAAAAAGATCCCGGCGAAGACGACCCGGGACCGGATGACCTTTATAAAGTGGGCGCGCTGGCGAGTGTGCTTCAATTGCTGAAATTGCCCGACGGCACCGTTAAAGTCTTGGTCGAAGGCGCGCGGCGGGTTCTGTTGGAAAATTTCAACGACGATCTGCCTTACCATGAAGCAGTTGGGACGATCATTGAGGATGACCTTGGCGACGCCGCAGAGGTCACCGCAATGACGCGCACGGTGGTCGATCAGTTTGAGAATTACGTCAAACTGAACAAAAAAGTCGCCCCGGAAGTTTCGCAATCGCTCCAACAGATCCGCGATCCCAGCCAGCTTGCGGACACGGTTGCGGCGCACTTAGTCGTCAAAATTCCGGAAAAGCAGAACTTGCTCGAAACCGCTGATGTTATGGAGCGGTTAGAGCGGGTTTACAGCCTGATGGAAGGCGAGATCAGCGTTCTGCAGGTCGAGAAAAAGATCCGCAGCCGTGTTAAGCGCCAGATGGAGAAGACGCAGCGCGAATACTACCTGAACGAGCAGATGAAGGCGATCCAGCGGGAACTCGGCGAGGGCGAAGAGGGCCGCGATGAAATCGCTGAGATCGAAGCAAAAATTGAAAAAACCAAATTGTCGAAAGAAGCGCGCACAAAGGCGGATGCGGAGCTGAAAAAGCTGCGCCAGATGAGCCCCATGTCGGCGGAATCGACCGTGGTGCGGAATTACCTCGATTGGTTGGTGTCGATCCCTTGGTCGAAATGCAAGCGAATTAAAAAAGATCTCAACGCCGCCGAGGTGGTGCTAGATGAAGACCATTACGGCCTTGAAAAAGTTAAAGAACGGATTGTCGAATATTTGGCGGTTCAGCAACGCACCAATAAGCTCAAGGGGCCGATCCTTTGCCTGGTGGGACCGCCGGGCGTGGGCAAAACGTCGTTGGGCAAATCCATTGCGCGCGCGACGGGCCGCGATTTTGTCAGGGTTTCGCTGGGCGGCGTGCGCGATGAGGCGGAGATCCGCGGACACCGGCGCACGTATATTGGTTCCATGCCCGGACGGGTTATTCAGTCGATGAAGAAGGTGAATTCGTCGAACCCATTGTTTTTGCTTGATGAAATTGACAAGATGGGTCATGATTTCCGGGGCGATCCTGCGTCAGCGCTCCTTGAAGTTCTCGATCCTGAGCAAAACGGCGCGTTCAACGACCATTATCTTGAGGTCGACTACGACCTCTCCGACATCATGTTCATCACCACGGCGAACTCGCTCGCGATGCCGCAGCCTTTGCTGGATCGGATGGAGATCATCCGCATTCCGGGCTATACGGAAGACGAAAAAGTCGAGATCGCCCAGCGCCATCTCTTGCCCAAACAGGTCAAGAACCACGGCTTGAAGCCCGATGAGTTCGATATCGGGGAAGACGCCATTCGCGATGTCATTCGCTATTACACCCGCGAAGCGGGGGTGCGGAATCTGGAGCGAGAATTGGCGACATTAGCGCGCAAAGCGGTTCGGAGAATCGAGGGCGGTGAGTTCAGCGAGATCCATGTGGACCCGGACAAGCTCGGCGACCTGTTAGGCGTGCGCAAACACCGGTTCGGCGAAACCGACGGTGAAGATCAGGTCGGTGTGGTTACGGGCTTGGCGTGGACGGAAGTTGGCGGCGATTTGCTCACCGTGGAGGCGGTGAAAATGCCCGGTCGCGGACGGATGACCGTCACGGGCAATCTGCGCGATGTGATGAAGGAGTCGATCTCCGCGGCGAATTCGTATGTGCAGTCTCGCGCGCCGAGCTTTGGGGTTAAGCCGCCAGTGTTCCGTAACACCGACATCCACGTCCATGTGCCCGAAGGCGCAACGCCGAAGGATGGGCCGTCCGCGGGCATCGCCATGGTGACCGCCATGGTCTCCGTGCTCACAGGATCCCCCGTTCGCAAAGACATTGCGATGACTGGCGAGGTCACCCTGCGCGGTCGCGTGCTGCCGATCGGCGGTTTGAAGGAAAAACTCTTGGCGGCGTTGCGAGGCGGCGTGCGCTTGGTGCTCATCCCGAAGGATAACGAAAAAGACCTCGCCGACATTCCGAACAACGTGAAGGACGATCTCGATATCGTGCCGGTCCAATAGGTGGACGAAGTGATCGCCCATGCGCTGACCGCGCCGTTAACCCCGATTGAGTGGGATCCGGACACCGCGGACCCCCTGCCGGCTGCGCCTGACCCGGACGGAGAAGAGCAGGACGGGCTGGTGCGCCATTAGCGCACACGCGGCCTTGGGACTTGTCCGAAACCCAAGGTATAACGCGGGCGAGGGGCGGTTAGCTCAGTTGGGAGAGCGGCTGGTTTACACCCAGTAGGTCGGGAGTTCGAACCTCTCACCGCCCACCACCGCCTGGGAGAGGGCAGCCTGACCGCGCCGCACCGATCAACGCACATCCGCCTTGACCGCTTCGCCGAGGTCCCGTAGACAACCGCCTCTCGCTTGATGAGCGAGAACGCGGGTGTAGCTCAGTTGGTTAGAGTGCCGGCCTGTCACGCCGGAGGTCGCGGGTTCGAGCCCCGTCACTCGCGCCATCCTTCTGATGGGATGGCTCCGCACATCGGATAAATCCAACCCTTAAAATCGGTCGCAAGGTTGGTGGGCTATGCCCGGAAACGAGGCTTACGCCGGACTTACCGAACCGTAATGGACGCGCCGCGACGGAAATCTGGCTAAGCCCCGTGGAACGCCTATAACTCGTATAGCTTATACAGTTGGGAGGCGATCAAATATGCGGCGCGTGCTCTTTGTAGTTGGGGCGCTTGTGGTCGCCGGAGGTGTGGCGGCTTGGGTTGCTTTGCCGAAAACCTCCGCCGACGCCTCGGGGTTTGATATCGAGACGACCTCTGTGGAGCGCACCGACGTCCGCTCGACTGTGGCCACATCGGGCGCCGTTCGTGCGCTTGTCACTGTCGAAGTGGGGTCTCAACTCTCCGGCCAGATAAGTGAGTTATTTGCCGATTTTAATGATGAGGTGAAGGCGGGCGGATTGCTCGCCCGGCTCGATCCCCAGACCTTTGAGACCCGGGTGCGGGAATCCGAAGCGGCCTTGTCCGTCGCCGACGCCACGATTGCGGTCCAGCGCGCGGGGCTGGAACGGGCTGAGGCAGTGCTGGAGAACGCGCAAGCGGACTACGCCCGCTCAACCTCGCTCATGTCGCGGGGCGCAACCTCCCAGGCGGCGCTTGACGCCGCCAAAGCCGCCTTAAAGACCGCCGAGGCGGATTTGGCGGTCGCTCAGGCCAATTTGGTGAACGCCCAAGCCACCCGGGTGCAACGGCTCGCCGCCTTAGAGTCCGCGCGCATCGATCTGGAGCGCACCTTTATCCGCTCCCCCATTGACGGGGTCGTGGTTGAGCGCGCCATCGATCTTGGTCAAACCGTAGCGGCGAGCCTAAACGCGCCGATCCTGTTCACCATCGCCCAAGACCTCACCGAGGTGCAGATCGACGCCCAGGTGGACGAAGCGGATATCGGCCAAGTGAGCGCGGGCCAAACGGCGAACTTCACCGTCGACGCCTTTCCCAACGTGGATTTCGAAGGTGAGGTGGAGCAGATCCGGCTCGCAGCCCTCAATGAAGGCAATGTGGTCACCTACACCGTGGTGGTTTCCGCGCGAAACCCTGACCGGCGGCTTTTGCCGGGGATGACCGCCAATCTGGACATTATCACCGGGTCCAAAGACGACGCTTTGGTGGTGTCCAATCAAGCGGTGCGGTTTGAGCCCCGCGGACCCGCGGAGGCGTTAGTCGTCGAACCGCCCCAGGGTGGGCGGGGGCCCCAGGGCGGCGGGCGCGGCGGCCAGGGCGGTGGTTTCCAACAGGCTTTTGCCGAGTTGGGACTGTCAGCGGACCAGCAAGCCGAAGTGCGCAGCCAGATGCAGAGCGTCTTCGCGGGCCTGCGGGCGGGAGGCGGTGCCGGCGGGCCGCCCGATCGCGATCTGATCCGGGCGCGGATCGAGGCGGCGTTGGCCAAGGTGCTCACGCCCGAGCAAATGGAAAAATACCGCGCGCTTCAGGCTCAAAATGCGGATCGGCGTACTGGGGTTATTTATGTACTCAACGGCGACAAGCAATTAACCCCGCGCCGGGTGGTGTTCGGCCTCACCGACGACCGCAACACGGAAATACTCCAAGGCCAATTGGAAGAGGGCGATGCGATTGTCACCCGCGTGCGCGCGGTTAACGGATGACGGAGCCGGTTTCGGACCCGGTTCTGATCCGCGCGCGGGATGTCAAAAAACGCTATGTGATGGGCGAGCAAACGGTACACGCCCTCCGCGGGGTGAGCGTGGATATCGCGCGTGGGGACTACGTCGCCGTGATGGGCCCCTCGGGCTCAGGCAAGTCCACCTTCATGAATATGCTCGGCGCGCTCGACGCTCCCAGCGAGGGCGAGTTGCGGATCAATGACGCCAATCTGGGCGCGATGAGTTCTGACGCGCTAGCGGACTTCCGTAATCAGACCATCGGGTTTGTGTTCCAGCAGTTCAATTTGTTGCCGCGCACCCCCGCGGTGAACCAGGTGGAGCTGCCATTGCTCTATGCGGGCTGGCAGGCCAAGGCCCGCCGGGAGCGGGCGCTGGCGTGTTTGGAGATTGTGGGCTTGTCGGACAGGCTCGATCACCATCCCACCCAGCTCTCCGGCGGTCAGCAGCAGCGCGTGGCCATTGCCCGGGGGCTGGCGAACAATCCTCGCATTCTTCTCGCCGACGAACCCACCGGCGCCCTGGACACCAAGACCTCGGGCGAGATCATGGACGTTTTCGCGCGACTGAACGGGGAGGGGATCACGGTGATTTTGGTCACCCACGAGCCGGACATCGCCGATCATGCGCGACGCAAGCTGCATTTCCGTGACGGTTTATTGGAGCGCGACGAAACATGAGTTTTTGGGCGACGATTTTGGCGGCGATGACCGCACTCCGGGTCAATGCCCTGCGCAGCGTTTTGGCCATGCTTGGCGTGATCATTGGGGTGGCGGCGGTGATCGTGATGGTGTCGATCAGCGCGGGCACCAAACAGGCTGTAGAGGATCAGATCGCCAGCCTTGGGGCAAATATGCTCACGGTTCGTCCGGGTTCCTCCTTCTTCGGTGGTCGGCGCGGGGGCGCGGGCACCGCCGACCCACTGACGGAATCCGACGTACGAGCCTTAATCGAAGAGGTGCCCGGCGTGATGCGGCGTCTGGGCAGGTGACCGCGTCCGCCACCTTGGTCGCGGGCGGGTTCAACTGGACCGCGCGTGTGGACGGGGTGAACGCGGACTATCTCGACATCCGCGATTGGCCAGTCGCGGAGGGCCGGGGGTTCGAGCCTTCCGAGATCAATAACGGCCGTGTTGTGATCCTAGGCCAAACTGTCGTGGACGAATTGTTCCAAGGCGCCTATCCGATCGGCGCGCAGGTGCGTGTCCGTAACGTGCCCTTCGAAGTCATCGGCGTGTTGGCGGAAAAGGGTTCGAACTCCTGGGGCCAAGATCAGGACGACGTCGTGTTCGCGCCGCTGGGAACGACGCGGGCTCGGTTGTCCGGACGAACACCCACTGTCCGTGACGCTGTTTCATCGATCTACTTCGAAGTGGCGCAAGGCGAGGATATAAGCCTTGTCCAAGCTGAGGCTGAGGATGTGTTGCGTATCCGGCGCGATATCGCGCCGGGGGCTGAGGACAATTTCTCCATCGTCAATTTCGCCGACTTCATCCGCGCGCGCAACGAGGCGTCGCGCCAGCTCGGCTTACTCTTAGGCGTGGGCGCGGCGGTGACGCTGTTGGTGGGCGGCATCGGCATTATGAACATCATGCTGGTCTCGGTGACCGAGCGCACCCGTGAAATCGGTCTGCGCATGGCGGTGGGCGGGCGTCGAGAAAACGTGCGCAATCAGTTTTTGATGGAAAGTTTGGTGTTGTGCTTGGCGGGCGGGATTGTCGGGCTTGTCGCCGGCGTTGGGGGGACCTACGCCGTCGGCGCGACCGAGCCGGACATTTTAGTGAAAGTGGAGCCGGTGGTCGCCGCCATCGCGATCGGCAGTTCGGCGATTGTGGGGGTGGTGTTTGGGTTCTACCCCGCCCACCAAGCCAGCCGGCTCAATCCGATCGAAGCCTTGCGGTTTGAGTAGCCGCAGCCCAGGCCCATCGACAAGGTTGGCCCGCGCACGCTAAGCCGTGGCGCGATTGCTGCCCTTGGGCCATAAACGGCCGCAAACGGGCCCAGCGGGGCGAGACCAGGAGAGCGACCATGCGCGTGGGCGTGCCAAAAGAGATCAAAACCCATGAATACCGGGTGGGCTTGACCCCCGCCAGCGCCCGCGAATTTGTTCGCAACGGCCATGAGGTCCTGGTCCAGGAAAACGCCGGTTTTGAGATCGGCTTCACCCCGGAGGATTATCAGGACGCTGGCGCGCGCATCCTTCCCGACGCGGAGGCGGTGTTTGGCGAGGCGGACATGATCGTCAAAGTCAAAGAGCCTCAGCCCAGCGAAATCGCGCTGCTGCGCTGGGGGCAATTGCTTTACACCTATCTCCATCTGGCGCCGGACCCGGATCAGACCCACGGCCTCTTGAAATCGGGCTGTATCGCGGTCGCCTATGAGACCGTCACCGACAGCCGTGGGCGGTTGCCTTTGCTCGCGCCCATGTCCGAAGTGGCGGGGCGGATGTCCATCCAGGCGGGCGCGCACTGTTTGGAGATGAACCAAGGCGGGCGGGGCATGTTGCTCGGCGGTGTGCCCGGGGTGACGGCGGCCAAGGTGGTAGTGCTGGGCGGCGGCGTGGTGGGCGCAAACGCCGCCCGCATGGCCATGGGGCTTGAGGCCCATGTGGTGGTGATCGATCGCTCGGTTGATCGCTTGCGGGAGTTGGATTTCCAATTCGGTTCTAAAATCACCACCGCCTTCGCCACCCAGCAATCCATTGAGCGCCACGTTTTAGACGCCGATTTGGTGGTGGGCGCCGTGCTCGTGCCCGGCGCCGCGGCGCCCAAACTCGTCACCCGTGAGATGGTGGCCGCCATGCCGCGCGGTTCGGTCCTGGTCGATGTCTCCATCGATCAGGGCGGCTGCTTTGAGACCTCCAAAGCGACCACCCATGCGGACCCGACCTATGTCATTGACGATGTTGTGCATTATTGCGTCGCCAACATGCCCGGGGCGGTGGCGCGCACCTCCACCCTGGCGCTGAACAATGTGACGCTGCCCTTTGGGTTGGCGCTCGCCAATAAAGGGCCCGCACAAGCGCTTGCCGATGACGAGCATTTGCGCGACGGGCTCAATGTCTGGCGCGGCCAACTGACTTATAAGGCGGTGGCCGACGATTTGGGTATTCCGTTTGTCGAAGCGCGCCACGCCATCGGCGATTGGGCGAATACGCGCAGCTAAACTAACCCCAACACCAAGCCCAGCCGGCGCTAGAACCGGCCGGTCACCGTGAACCGCGCATTGATTGGCGCGCCCACGGTGATGTTGTTGGCGGTATGGCCGTTGGGAAAGTATTCGGTGTCGGTCAGGTTTTCGATATTAACCTGAAGCCGAAGCCTTTCGCTGAACGTGTAATAGGCGGCCGCATCCACACGAACAAAGCTGGGCAGGGTGGTGGTGTTGGGCACGTCTGCGAAGCTTTCGTCTTGGTAGGTAACCCCAACGCCGAGGCCGAAACGGTTCGTCACCTGGTAATCGCCCCAGAAATTGACCGTATGAGCGGGCAGTTCGCGCACACGGAGCCCGTTCTCTTCACCCTGAGCGATAATCACATTGCCCGCATCGTCGAGAATGTCCGAGGTGGCGACTTGGTCCCCTTCAAGGAAGCTATAGCCCGCGGAGATGCTCAGCTTCCTCGTCAGTTGGCCTTGGAGTTGGGCTTCAATCCCGCGGATCTCGGAATCCACGATCACCAAAGTGCCGACGAGATCGTCAATCTCCGAGCCGGGGCTGGCGGAGGCCTCTTGCGGTGAGCTTTGCTCGATCTGAAAGGCGGCGGCTGTGAAGCTTAAGCCCGGTGCGAAATCCCATTTGACCCCCACTTCGAGGTTGGAAAACGTGTTCGGATCGAGCGAGTTCAGGCCCGGCGTTGCCGGATCATCCGGAATATCGGCGAATTGTTCGCCGCTGCGCGGAAGAAAGCTTTCGCTAAAACTCGCGTAAAGCGAGATGTTCTCTTTCGGTTTTAAAATCGCGCCGAGACGTGGTGAAAACTCCCGGTCAGTTCGGCTGGTGATGTCGAGCATGCCGGTTTCGATAAAGGTTTCAATATTATCCACCGTAATTTCAAAACTATCAAACCGCACGCCGAGCACGAGGTCGAACCAAGGCGTAACTTCGATCTGGTCCTGGATAAAGGCCGAGAACACGGTGACGTCGGCTTCGGTGTCGTCGTTTAAATCGGTGGTGAAGCTATTGGTGGTGATGTCGCCATTCGCGTTAATACCCACACCGCCCGATAAGCTAATTGGGCGTGTTGCGTCGAAAAACTCCACATCATCTTGGGTTTGATCAAAAAAAGTATTGAAACGGTCATTATTGTTCACCGTATCGATGAATTCGCCACCAACTAACAGGGTATGACCAAAACTAAACGTCCTGAAATCTCCAACCAGGTTTGTGGCCAAGGTTAGATTTTGACGCTGGGTCGTGTCCACATAACCGTCAATGGCCACCACATTGGTGGTTTCGTCGAACCCGACGGGAAAGAAATTCAGATAGAGCTTATCGAAATCCCCGAACGAAAACGCCAAATTGCCCTTTAAATAGGGATTGAATTGATGGGACACGGCGGCGCGGACGATATGCGCCTCTAACGTCGCGGTCGACAGCTCCGGATCGCTGAACGTGATGTCGACGAGTTCCTCCGCCGGCAAACCGTCCGCGCCCGCGGGAATGCCCCGATCGACGAAGCGTTCGTTATTGACGTACTCATAAGACACATCCAGCGTCGTGTCTGGCGTTAAATTGACCCGTAACGTGGGATTGAAACCAAATCGGTTTCCGTCGAAGAAATCGCGATGATTATCAAGGCGTTCATAAAACGCGTTTAACCGAAACGCTGCGCGATCATTGATCGAATAATTCCCGTCGAGCTGAATGTCTAACGCGCCAAAGGTGTTCACGCTCGATTTGTAGCCGAGGAAACCCTCCCCAATCGCGCCTTTCTTGGTCACACGATTGAGAACGCCGCCCGTGCCGCCGCGCCCAAACAACAACGCATTGGGTCCGCGCAAAACCTCAACCTGCTGGAGGTTATAGAGCGCGCGGTAATATTGAACATCATCGCGGACGCCATCAATGAAGAAGTCCGCAGTGGACCGTACGCCGCGAAAGACAATTGCGTCGCGGTGGCCTTCGCCCTGGGACTGGTTCACACCGGGCGTATAAAGGACGACATCCCCGATACTATCAAAACCTTGTCGAATGATTTGATCTGCAGTGGTAATTGATAGTGATTGTGGCACATCGATAATAGGCGTCGGCGTTTTTACAGAATTAATCTGGTCGGTATAAAGAAACTGCCCTTCAACGATGATGGTCTCCACATCGGATTCGACCACAAGCGGTTCTACCGTTTCCGTGTCAGTCTGCGCCGTCTCGGTCTGCGCCCAAGCCCCCGGCGCGAGCAGGGCGACAGCGCTGACCCCGGATAGAGCGATGGCGATGATCGCGCGCGTGTTGTGATGGTTCACGAAATTCTCCTCAGATAAAACGCGACTAAGTCGCAAAAGCATTATCGACCGAGGAATTTCTGAAAGTCAATCGCAGGATCAACTTCTGATCAAATTTTTTTGTGTCGCAGCGGATAAGGTGTGAGATGTTGTGAATGAATGTGCCGAACGTCCGGACGCGCCGTTCGTTTGTTCCGGGACGTACGGATCCACCGCACGGATCCACCGCACGGATCCACCGCATGGGCTGAATATTGTTGAACGCCAGCACATCGGGGGCGGGGCGCGGCTGTCCGACGGTTCCAGACGGACTCTCCCGCGATGTCTCGCCTTTTTAGTAGGACCCGGGCAATAACCGCTTGCGAGCGGGCTAGGTCGTGAACTAGCGCCGCGGTGCTGCGATATGGATCGGATGGCCCAGGGCGGCGAGCGCACTTTCGGCGAACGCTTCGGTCAAGGTGGGGTGCACGTGGATGGAGCCCGCCACATCCTCCAACCGCGCGCCCATTTCAATGGCCAGCGCAAATTCGCCCGAAAGCTCGGCCACATGGGCGCCGACCGCGTGAATGCCGAGCACCACATGGTCCGAGGCGCGGGCTGTGATGCGCACAAAGCCCTGATCCTCGCCGCCCTCCATGGCCAACGCCCGGCCCGAGGCGGCGAACGGAAACTTACCGGTGACGATGTCCTCGCCCGCGGCTTTCGCCTCATCGGGGCTCAGTCCGACGCCGACAATCTCGGGCTCGGTAAAGCACACGGCTGCGATCGCCACCGGATCAAAAGCCGTGCGATGGCCGGCGATGATCTCCGCGACCCGCTCGCCTTGCGCGGTGGCTTTGTGGGCCAGCATGGGTTCGCCCACCAAATCCCCAATGGCGTAGACCCCGCGCATGGCGGTCCGGCACTGGTCGTCGACCCGAATAAAGGCGCCGTCCATCTCCAGGCCCATGGTCTCCAGGCCCCAATTCTGAGTGTTGGGCCGGCGGCCCACCGCGACGAGTACCTTGTCCGCGGGCAGGGCGCGGACTTCGCCTTCCGCGGTCTCATACTCCAATTGCGCCTTCGCGCCGTTGGCGGGGACCAAGCCTTTAGCCTTGGCGTTCAGATGCACCGCCACATCATGCTTTTTCAGCCACGCCGCGATCGGGCGGGTCAGCTCCGCATCATAGCTCGGCAAAAGTGCGGGCCCGGCTTCCACAAAGGTGACATTGGCTCCCAGCTTCGAAAACGCGATGCCCAACTCCAGCCCGATATAGCCCGCGCCAACAACCACCAAATCCTCAGGCACCGCCGCCAGGTCCAGCGCATGGGTGGAGCTGATCACCGTCTCCCCGTCAAAAGGCAAAAACGGCAGTTCGGTTTCGGTGGAGCCATTGGCGAGGATCACGTGTTCCGCGGTGATGCTTAGCGGGCCGTCCACGGTCTCCACCCGGCAGGTCTTGGCGGTTTCAAACACCGCCCAACCGTCGATCCGCTTCACCTTCGCCGCCTTTAACAGACCGCCCACCCCGCCGGAGAGCTTGTCGACCACCCCGTCCTTCCAGGCCACCAGCCCAGCCATGTCCTCTGTCGGCGGCTCGGCGAGCGAGATGCCCATGGCGGCGGTCTCGCCTGTATGCTTGGCCATGCTTTCGACCTTACCGGCGGCGTGGATGAAGGCTTTCGACGGAATACAGCCGCGAATGAGGCAGGTGCCCCCCATCCGCGCCGCTTCCACGATGACCGTGTCCAAGCCCAACTGGCCCGCCCGGATTGCCGCCGGATAGCCGCCCGGACCGCCGCCGACAACGAGGACTTGGCAGGTCAAGGATTGCGGCGTCATAGGGTGTCTCCAGCTTCTGTCATTAAGGCGGCCAGCGTTCGGCGCGCGGCGGCTAATCCAGCGTCCTCGCCGGTGTCAGGATGGGTTTCGGCAAAACGCAGAAGGTTTTGTGGACGCCATTCATGGCGCGGGGTTCCATTGACGTGGAAAATTCGCTGGGTCGGCAACGACACGCAAATGTCGGTTACCGGCAAGCAATGCTCGGTGATCGCACCCGCCAACCCGGCCATCGGGCCGCCTAAGACCGTGAAGCCGGCTGCGTCCAAACCCACCGCGATCGCTTCGCCGACGCTGCCCGTCCAACGGCTGACAAGCACCACGACCGGGACGGAAACCTGGAAAGTCCCGGGCGGGTAAATCCATTCCACATAACCATAGGGGACTGCATTGACACCAGATTTCGGTTTTGGCCGATAAAGCTGGTAGGGGCTGGGGTTATCGATCAGACGGCCCATAATGGCGCGCGCGACGTAAGTGTCTCCGCCGCTTGGGGTGTTGCGCAAATCAAGGATCAACCCGGTCGCATCTTTATGGGCCTCTAGGACGGCGTCAAAAGCGGCGATGGTCCTCTCATCGTCGAGGGCGTTCTCGATCCGCAGCCAAACCGCGCCGTCATCGACGGGCGTCGCCGTAACGGGTGTGCCGGCGTTCGCTCCGGGCCAGGCAACCCGGTCCAACGCAAAGGCGCGCTCGGCCCCCTCGGGCGTGCGCACGGTGAAAGCGCGCGGACGGTCGCGCCGGCCCGTTAGCAGAATTTGCGCGGCATAGCTTTTCTCACGATCGCTCAGCTCCGGCTCAGGCGCGGCCATAAATCGGGCCACAGCGTCGGCGATTGGGGTGTCGTCGATCGCGATCACCAAGCCGCCAGGACGCAGACCTGCCCGAGCGGCGGGGGTGTCGCGCTTCACCTCTGTGATCACGTACGCGTCCTCGCGCGCCTCGACCCAGAGGTCCAGCCGGCTGGGGGCGACGTCATACGAATCCGGTGCGTTGGTACTGAGCCCGACATGATGATCGGCCAGTTGCGCCACCACGGCCTCAGCGATCCGCAGAACCTCTAGGGGTGTTTGCGGGGCCGACCCAAAGGCGCCGCGGTCCAGCGGTCGCGGCGGTTCGTAGACATACTGGGTCTCGACGATCTCAAACAGCCGATCGACGTCCGCAGCGAACGCCGAAGGAGCGTCTTGAGACGAAGCGGCCGACGCGGTTGCGCCTAAAGCGATAAGGAATGCAAAGATCTTTGCGTCTGTGCGAGAGCGCCGCATCCCGGTCTCCGGTCTAAAGCCGAGGGGAGGTGTGCTTGCCCGGGGTCAGCAGGCGCAAAGCGCTCCAGCCCAGGGTCAAGAGCAGCAAGAGCCCCGCCGCCGTGAACCCGACAAAACCAGCCGCGAGCTTGATCGAGGTCGCGCTTTGCTGGACCGCCACCAAGGGGCCGTCGAATGGGGCGCCCGCACGGAACAGCGCGCTTAAGCAGGCGTTTTCGACAATCTCCGCGACCCCATAGATCAGTGGTACATTAAGCAACACGGCCGCCAGAGAGCGAAACGTAGAAAAGCGCTTGAAAAACACCAACAAGGCCAAGAGCATAAACGCGACATTGAGCGCCACATAAACCAGATCGACGCTTTGCCAGGCGAGATAAGCCGGCCCGGCGGTCTCCATCAGAGCGAAGCTGGCGCCCGGTTCGGAGGCGAAAAAGCCAAGACGTTCCTCAGGCAGGGGGCTAACGTCTTGGCTCGCCGCGATCCACGGTCCCGAACGGGAAAACGCCCATCGGGTGAACGCTACCAACCCTAAAAAGACCGCGAACAATACCCCAAGCAAGACCAGCCAAGACGTTTGATCGATCCGTCGCATCAACGCTTTGACCATGCTCGCCTCCCTTCGACCGTTACATGAATAACGTAGCGGGGTTTTCCAACAAACCTTTGAGACGTTGCACCAAGCTGGCCGCCTCAAACCCATCCACAATGCGATGGTCGAAACTCGACGACAGGTTCATAAAGAGCCGCGGCACGACCCGACCGCCAGCGTCAAACGCTGGCCGCTCCACCATCTTGTTCACCCCGATAATCGCGGTTTCCGGATAGTTGATGATCGGTGTGGTGACGATCCCGCCAATGGCGCCCAAAGAGGTGATGGTGATCGAGCTGCCCGACAGCTCCTCGCGCGCGCAAGCGCCTTGGCGCGCGGCGTCAGAGAGCCGCTTGATCTCCGCGCTCGTCTCCCACAGATCGAGCGCTTCGGCGTGACGGACCACCGGCACCATCAGCCCGTTGGGCGTGGCGGTGGCGACGCCGATATGGGCGGCGTCGTATTGGGTCAAAACGCCTGCGTCGGCGTCGTAATGGGCGTTGGCTTGGGGAAACTCGGGCAAGGCTTTCGCCATGGCCGCGCACAGAAACGGCAGAAACGTCAGCTTGGGTTGATCATCGCGCTTGGTGGCGTTGAGATGCTTGCGCAGCGCCTCCACCGCGGTCACGTCAATCTCCTCTACATAGGCGATGTGGGGGATTTCACGGGCCGAGCGGGCCATATTCTCAGCGATTTTCCGGCGCAGGCCGATGATCCGCACATCATGGACGCCTGTGCGTTTGGCCTTGGCCGGACCCGCCGCAGTTGGCCCTGCGGCGAACTGGGACAGCCGTCCGCCCGAAGCGATGAAATCCTCTAAATCCTCGTGGGTGATCCGGCCCGCCGGCCCGGTGCCTGGCACAAAGCCCAGATCAATGTCTGCATCGCGCGCACGCTGGCGCACAGCAGGCGAAGCGAGCGGCCGGCCTTCGCGCACAGGACGGGTGCGTTCGGGCGCGGGCGCAGCCGCAGGCGTTGAGGGTGGCTTAGGGGGACGTA
>JBHJGU010000029.1:0-3075 GCA_050331475.1 Maricaulaceae bacterium
CGGCTTTACGCCCGCAACGGGACGACGCGCCTGAGCTACTGGATGGCTCCGCGCGCCATCCCGTTGCTCAAACCGCTCATATGAGCAAAATACAACCGCCGACTCTGGATCACGCTGGTCGATAGTCGGGGGTCACAGCAAGCGTCGCCGAGCCCGAGTCCGGCGTCCCTAATATTGAGCCCGACGTCTCCAACACCGCGAGCTTCGGCGGGAACGATCCCTTCGCGCCTCCCGTATGCTTTTTTCCGGAATTCGCCCCAGGGGTTTTTGGGTGTGTGTGCAGAATTAACGGTGTTCTAGCGCTTTTTCTGGAAAGCGAATGTCCGGTTCCGGTTCCGACGCCCTAAGTGTGCCGCCCACCCCCGCATGCGGGGGTGGGCCCAATCACCCGAAAAGCGATGGGGTTCGCTGCGTTGCAGCAAAATTTTGGCGGCGCTAAGTTATTGATGCGGTGGAGGTCCATGAGTTAGTAAAAGTTAAATATCTGATAGCTTGATACTTAAATCTTTAGCGCCGGATGCCGAAAAAATTTAGAATGGATATTGTTTAAAGTTATGGCTGTGCGCTCCTGTCGCACCCCGAACCTTCAGACATAGTCACAAAATCAAGCTAGGCTGCACACTATAAGACAGGGTCGTGCGACCATGGATGAGCCAGGCCGGCGGCCCGAGTAATCGGGAGCAGCGTTATGGTTCGTTATCTCAGCGCCGCGGCGGTGGCCGCGCTTCTTGCCTTCCCGTCCGCAGCGGATATCCTGCCGAAATACGACGCCGAGCATATGTTCGGCCAGCTCGTCGGCGAATGGCGGCTTGAGGGCCGCACCTTGGGCTCCGCCGGCATGACCCGCGAAGTCAGCAATGTTGTTGTCACCGACGCGCCCAATGGGCTGGTGACCATTGATGTTGATGTTCTCACCGGGCCGACGGCGGACAACACCTATAGCCTCTCGGTGGAGGACGGTTTCCTGATCGTCAACGACGAGGCGGGCAAGCGCCAACAATTGGAACTCACCCGGTACGACATTATGGACGGCTCTTGGACCTATGAAGCCATCGGCCACGACGTCACCGAAGACGGTCAGGCTTATGACGTCCATATCTATCAGGCGTTCACCGGCGACACCCTGCAGCGTCGGGTGGAAATCCGGCCGGCGGGCTCGTTCGAACCCTACACGCTGATCAGCGACATGATGGGGTACCGGGCGTCCGGCGAGGGTCGCTCGACGGGCTTCTAAGCTCTGGGGCGCGTTGGCGCGTCTGAGCTGGAATGGCGGAAGGCCGCTCGGCGCAGACGCGTGCGCTTGCGACTTTGCGGAAATCAGGCATGGTCGACCCATGACGGTCGGCAGGATCTTTCACACCTCGCAAGCCGCTTGGCGGTGCGCTCTGGTCTGTTGTGCGCTTGTTGGGCCATCGGTTGCGGCCGCCGCTCAGTCCGTTAGCGTCGAGCGGCCGCCGGCTGAAGCGGCGTCTTCTGCAGAACCCCCGTCGTCTTCTGCAGAACCCGCGTCTGATCCGCCCGCCGACCCCTTGGAAGTCACCATCAACCCGCGCCCCCACGACGCCGCCGCAGCGCTTCGGGCCGCCGAACGGCGCGCCGCCCAGCGTCAGGCGCGCATTGACGCCGCCCGAGCGCGGGGGGATCGCTGCCGCCGCATCCCGCGCACTGAAGAGATTGAGTGTGAGGGCGAAGATCCTTCGCTGCGCACCGTTGCGGTGCGCCAGGAAATCCGCGACCAGGTCGTCATTGTCGAAAGCCGCTTCCCCAACGCCATTGATCGGAATACCTCAATCAGTTCGCCCTTGGGCGGCATCCACCAAGGCGGCGTGCCGGTCCTCAACCCGGATGCGCGCGATCCCGCTTTCGGCGATTAAGCGCTACGGTCCGCGCCCTTCGACCGGCGCGACCGGCATTTCAATCAGCGTGACAAAACCGGATCCATCCAGGCTCGGGGCGTCGATCTCCAACGGTCCCGCCGTCACCACCCGGCGATGGGCGGCGACGAACGCGTCGAGCTTCGCGTAGACGGTTCGCAAGTCCCCGCGATTGGCGTCCGCATAGGCCCGCACCACCGGACCGGCTGGGGTCTCTTTGAGCGCTACCCCGGAGGGCAAGTCGATGGCCCGGCCGCTCTTGACGATAAATCCAGCATCGAACGCCCAAATCGGAGGCGCCCAACGGGTGGTGAGAACCGCCTCCTCGCCAATTTCGGCGACTTGGTCGGTGAGCGCGTCGGCCACGGTTCTCAGCGCGGTCTCATAGGCTTGGGCGTGCGCCGCCTCATCGCCTTCGACGGTGATCGATGTGTACACAAACGCGCGCGGCTCGGCCTCGGCAAACTCAGCGTTTAGGTCGGCGAAATCCGCCTCAGGCAAGCTCTCCGCCAAATTTTTGAGATAGCCGAGCCCCTTATCATAGTCCGCGCTGACAAAGCCCGGAATGAAGGGGAAAAACGCTCGCTCAAGCAAGTTTGGCCACGTGGTTTCCGTGAAGAAGGACCAGGCCACCTGCGTGCCATCATCGACGGGCGTTAGGCGAATACTATAGCGCGCTTCGCCTTGCCCTTCGAAAAACAGGGTGAAGTCGACGCGTTCATAAGGGGTCGCGTCGATGAGCGTTTGGCGACCCTTCCCGTTGATCGGTCCGTCCCAAGTCGACGCTTGAACGGGCCCGAACTCCGGACCCTCATAACTCAGCGTCATGTCCGGATCGCGCTCAGTAAAAAGCGACCATTCGTCAAATGTTCGCAGGCTATTGACGAGCGTGAACACCGTGGCCGGCGGCCGGGCGATGGTGGTCTCTCGGGTCACCTCAACGCGGGTCGGCAAAAACGCATACCCTGCGATGACCGCTAAAAGCAGCAGTCCAATAATCCCGAAACCGATGCGCGCAACCCACCGCCCCATGTTTGGGCTCCCCTAAATCTCCAGAGGACCCGCTATAGCACGAGGACGCGCGCCGGGGAGGGCTTTATTTGAAGAGTTCTTCGAGCGAGATGTTGTCGATTTCTTCGTTGGGATCATCGGTGGATCGCCGCCAAGGACCGCGGAAGGTGGGGTCTTGGCGGCGGCGCCG